>CBDVDV010000152.1:0-8854 GCA_965372835.1 uncultured bacterium
CTGAGTTTTCTCCTTACAATCGTCCCCGTCACTCGTATAAGTTCTGGTGCGAGAAATGTGTCTTTGGAGGCCGGGGCGGTGATGGCAGCGCTGGCGGTTGCCGAGGAGCGGGACCTCATCCGCCGAAGCCAGGCCGGTGAGCGCGAGGCCTTCGGCGCGCTGGTGCGGGGCTACATGGCGCGCGCTTACCGCTACACCTACGTCCTGGTGGGCAACCACGACGACGCGGTGGAACTCTCCCAGGAGGCCTTCGCCCGGGCCTACCGGGCCCTGGATCGTTTCGATTCCGCAGCGCCCTTCTACCCCTGGTTCTACCGCATCCTCCGCAACTTAGCCTACGACCGGCTCCGCCGAAGGCGCCTGGAGCCCCAGCTGGTCGACCTCTCCGGCGCGGGGGCGCCTGAACCCGTCCAGCGGGCCGAGGTCGACCCGGCGGTGGCGGCCGAGCAGCGGGAGGCCGTCGAGGCCCTGAGGGTGGCGCTGGGGGGCCTGCGGGCCGAGGAGCGGGAGGTGACCTGGCTGAAGTTGGTGGAGGGCTTGAGTTACCGGACCATTGCCGAGCAGGCGGGGGTTTCAGCGACGACGGTGTCGTCCTGGGTGGCCTCGGCCCGAAGGAAGTTGCGTCAGCAGTTGAGGTCATACTTATGAGCGATCCCATGAACGACGGACGGAAGGCGTGCCAGGCCTTCGACGAGATGCTCATCCGCTACGTCGACGGCGAGGCGACGGAGGAGCAGGCCGACGCACTCCGCCGACACGTGGCCGAGTGCGGTCGCTGTCGGGAGGAACTGCGGGCCCACCAGAAACTGCGCGACCTAGCCCACGGCCTGGGGCGCATCGAGCCCCCGGAGGAACTGTGGGACGAGTACGTCCAGGGGGTGTACAGCCGGACGGAGCGTGGCTTCGGGTGGGTCTTCGTGCTCCTGGGGGCTCTGGTGCTGGCCCTGGTGGGGGCCTGGCGGTACGTGAGGGGATTCCTCCTCGATCCCGAGGTAGGGTGGTTTGAGAAGGTCGGGCTGACGGGCCTCATTCTGGGGCTGGTGGTGCTGCTGGTTTCGGTCTACCGTCAGCGCCGACGCGAGGCCCGCACCGACCGCTACAAGGAGATCATCCGATGATCGTGGCCACTACCGACGCCGTCCCCGGCTACCGAATCGTCCGCACCCTGGGACTGGTCCGGGGAAACACCATCCGCACCCGCCACCTGGGAAAAGACATCCTGGCCGCGTTCAAGAACTTGGTGGGTGGTGAGGTGATGGAGTACACCAAGATGTTAGCGGAGTCCCGGGAGCAGGCCATCGACCGCATGATCGAAGACGCCGAGGCCCTGGGAGCCAACGCCATCGTGGGCCTCCGCCTCACCACCGCCAGCATGATGCAGGGCGCCGCCGAACTCCTTGCCTACGGCACCGCCGTGGTCGTCGAGGAGGAGACCTAATCCTCCACAGCGGAACCTGAATCCCCTCCGGCACCGAAGGAGCAGCGCTCATGCGAGCACCCACCGTCGTCACACTGCTGTTGGTTCTGGTCGGGTCTGCCTGCGGAGAGCAGGCAGAGATGGCGCGGTTCAAGACCGTCGCCCAGCGACTGGTCAAGGCGGTCAACGCCGGGGATGTCGAGGCGTTCCGGCAGGACTTCGCCCAGTCGATGCTGGAGTTTCTGCCGGCCGAAAAGGCTCAAGTCTTCATCCAGGGCCTCACCAGCCAACTCGGCCAGATCGACCGGCTGGAAGCTGCCAGGCTCTACCCGCCCAACCAGTGCGTCTACGTGGTCCGCTTCCAGCGTGGGTTGCTGGACATGAAGATCTGGCTTGACCAGGAGGAGAAGATCATCGGTCTCTTGTTCACCCCTCACGTGCCCGACATTCCCGCGCCCGAAAAGCACGAAACCGAACTCACGCTCCCGTTCGGGGGACGCTGGAAGGTCATCTGGGGAGGCGACACGAAGGAGCTCAACCTCCACCACGACGCCCAGAACCAGAGGTTCGCCTTCGACTTCCTCATGGTGGACGAGGACGGCAACACCCACGGCGGCGAGGGCACGGGCAACGAGGGTTACTACGCCTTCGGCAAGGAGGTTCTGGCCCCGTCCAACGGGGTTGTGACCGACGTCATCGACGGCGTCCGCGACAACGTGCCCGGCTCAATGAACCCTTACTCGGCGCTGGGCAACGCAGTCTTCATCCAGCACCGTGAACACGAAGTCTCGGTCCTCGCTCACCTCAAACGTGGCAGCATACGGGTGAAGGTCGGTGACGAGGTGAGGCGCGGCCAGGTCATCGGTCTGTGTGGCAACTCGGGCAACTCCTCCGAGCCCCACCTCCACTACCACCTGCAGAACACACCCATCATCCAAGACGGCACCGGCATCAAGTGCTTCTTCCGCACAGTGGTCGTCACTCGCGACGGCAAGACCGAGTCTCGGCAGAACTACTCCCCCATCAGGGGTGATGTCGTGGCCAGGGAGTAGGCCCGGCGTCCTGAACGACTCCGGTGGAGTGAGCGCTACTTGAGCGACGCAGGAAGGAGTCGCCGATGAAACGGTTTCTGCTGGCGGCGGTGCTCGTCTCGCTGTGGTCGGGTTCCCTGTCGTCGGCCCCCTCGGAAAGGGTCGAGTCCTCGCTCAGGGTGACGGTGGACCCGCGGATGGAACTGCTGGCCGTCGTGCAGCTCCTCAGCGGCTACGAAAAGAGCCACCACCTCATCACCAGGTTCGACTTTCCCTACAAGCGCGCGGTCGCCGAATACTTCTCGCCCTACAAAGACCATCGGGCCGTCACCCTGTTCGCAACGATGAGTGCAAAAGGCTTCAGCTACGACGCTCCGCCCGCGGTGATGCTCTACCTGTCGGATCCGCCCGAGCTCCGGGTGGAGCGGCCCTTCACCAACTACCTCGAGATGCGAGCGGGCGGGGAGGAAAAGTTGGGAAAGTTCCTCGCCGCACTGCGTGACTTCGCCCGTGAGACCAAGTTCATGGAGTTCTTCAAGGAGCACGGGGGCTTCTACAGCCAGGTGGTCTCCGGGGTAAAGGGGCTGCTGGGCGACCTGGACGTCGTGGGCGTACTGGAACGGTATTTTGGTATGGAGTTGACACAGTCCTATACGGTCATTTTAGTTCCCCTCTTTCAGGGGAACTACGGCCCGCGCGTCGGACAGGCCGACGGCACCGATGCGTTCTACTCCATCTGCGGTAATCACGGTGTGAGCGCTGTGGGTCACCCCCTATTCGGCTCAGCGGAGGGATTCAGGCACCTCTTGTGGCACGAGTTCGGCCACTCCTTCATCAACCCCCTCGTCGAAAAGCATCGTGAGCAACTGGCCCAGTACGCCTCGCTGCACAAGCCCATCGCCGAGGCGATGAAGCAGCAGGCCTACGGCGACTGGGAGACCTGCGTCAAAGAGCACATCGTGCGGGCGGTGACGGTCAGACTAACCATCCGCACCCGGGGTCCGCTGGTTGCGGCCGGCGCGCTCCTCTCAGAAAGGATGCTGGGCTTTGCCTACATCGGGCCCCTGTGCCGACGCCTCGGCGAATACGAAACCCAACGCGACAAGTACCCGACCTTCGCCGACTTCTGCCCTCGGCTCATCGACGTCTTCCGGGAGTTGGCTGAAAAGGAGCCGGTTGAAGGACCCGTCGTCGTCCCCTCATTGGCCAACATCAACGCCATCGTTATGGACACGCCCAACGCCGTTATCATCGTCCCCACCCATGAAACGGACGTGGCCGTCCAGCAGCGCATCCATGCATATGCGCGGATGATCCGCGACCGGTTCTTTGTCGGTCGTCCCATCATCACCGACCAGGAAGCGCTCCAACGGGACCTCTCGTCAAACTCACTCATCGTCTACGGCTCGCCCACCGGGAACCTCTGGCTGGCCAAGCACCTGCCCCAGCTTCCCGTGCGGATCGAAGCCGAGCGGATCCTCGCCGACGCCGAGTACCAGGGGACCAACCTGCGCTTCATCACCGCCTGGCCCAACCCCCAGAATCCGAAGAAGGGCGTGGTCATGTACACCGCCCAGCGGGCCGAGGACGTCCTCGACATCAACGCCGTCTTCCACGGACCCACTGACTACGTCGTCGCCCGTGACGAGGAAGTACTCCAGGCCGGCTACTACGTGAAAACCGACGGCCGCTGGAACTTCGAGCAGACGGCCGTCATCGAGTAGCACCGGGCAGACGGCCTCTGCCATCGGGCCGTATGACTCCAGGCATTCCTCCCCGTTGAGAAGAGGGTGCGCACCTGCCTCTCGTTCCGACCGTTCATCCGCAACGGCGTCGGAGACCGTGGCCAGCGCCCATCTGAGGGAAAAGCGTTGCGTCCGGGTCGCCCCGCGCCCCATAATGGGTCAGCGAACCTGAAGGCTGTGGCCGAGCGCGGGGTGTATCCATGGGTTGGGAGCCGACCGCCGGATCCGTAAAAGAAGTCGCCGACGTCGAGGTCCTCGTCAACCAGGTCGGCTACGCGGCCGGCGGGCCCAAGCGGGTGGTGCTCCAGTGTCGGAACAAGCCCGGCAAAAGGCCTCACCGCTTCAGTGTCCTCCAGGAGGGCACCAGCCAACTGCTCTACGCCGGGGGCTGGGAGCGCTTCGGGCGGGTGGGCAAGGGCAGTGACGATTGGGGCTTCCACTACTGGCGCGGCGACTTCACCGAGTTGGAGCGGGCCGGTCGGGTTCTCATCGAGACCGAGGTGGACGGGGAGACCTATCGCTCGAGCGCCTTCGAGATCGGCCCTGACCTGCTCTGGAAGCGCCTGGCTCCGCTGGCCATCGACTACTTCCACCGAAGCCGGAGCACCGACAAGAATGGCGTCCTGGAGGAGGAGGGGCGCCACTACGACGTGAGCGGGGCCTGGTTCGAACTGGGCGACCGGGGCGGGACCCTGATGCGCGATGCCTGGAAGGTGCTCTGGGCCCTGGTCCAGACTCGCGAGCGCGACTCCTTCCTGGAGCCGGTCCGCGGCGAGATGTCCTACGGCTCCCTCTGGTGGAAGCGGGTCATGATTCACTACCCGCGCAGCGGACGCCTCATCAGCGGGGTGGGTGGCTGGCGCTCCGACCAGGGTCGCATCGCCTGGTACGACTACCCCCACGGCAACCAGCAGCACGAGAAACTCATGTCGCTGGCCCTCTACCTGATGCTCTTCCGCCAACTGCACGACTCCGGGTTCCTCAAGCGGGCGGAGAAGATGTGGCTCTTCTACCGCGACTGGATCACCACCGACCGCATCTTCAGCGTCTACCACGAGGCCGTGGGCGCGGGTGGCCCCGGCGGCCACGAGGCGCGCAGCAGTTGGCCGGCCCCCGGACGCAACGTCGCCCTGGTGGACGATGCCGCCTTCCTCTTCGGCGACGTGGAGATGTTCCGCGGACTCAAGCAGCGCCCCTACCTGGAGCACGCTGGGGAACTCGTCGACCGACTCCTCGCCGAAGCCCAGAAGCCCAGGACCCGCCGACTTCAGTGGAACAACTTCGCCGACCACCTCCACGCCACCAGCCTGGCCTACTTCGCCTTCCACCTGCCCGAAGACCCGCACAGCAAGGTCATCGCCAGGGAACTCGAGGACTTCTTCGATGGACTCATCCAGGAGGCCGAGGCTGCCAGCCCCTTCGGCATCGCCCGCAAGAACTTCGCCGGCTGTGAGGCCTGGCGACCCCGGGGTCGGCTCAAGTCCGTCGCCGCCGGCTTCTTTGACACCAGCCCCCAGGGCACCGGACTCAACCTCGAGTACGGACTGGAGGCCTGGCAGGCCCTCTGGGTAAGCCGGGTCGTCCCCAAGGCCGAGTACCGCCGCTACGCCCAGGCCCACATCGATTGGATCCTGGGCCTCAACCCGCGCGGCCTCTGTATGATGAGGGGTGTGGGGAGCGTGGTGCCGCCCATGGCTCCGGGCGGGGGCACCAACGGCTGTGTCTGCTACGGGCTGGTAAGCGACGGCCGCCACGACCGCCCCTGGCTGGGCACCTGGCCGGAGGCCCACGAAGTGGGCGCGGACGCCGAGGCCGACACCGACAGCGCCCGGATCGGCGGCCACCCGCTCTGGGCCCAGTGCGAGGCCCGCCTGGGCACTACCGCCAGTCTGCTCCTGGCCCTCTCTATGACCTGATTGAGAACCGTGCCGCCGACGGGTATCATCACGGGCACCATGGCCCGCATCGTCTACGTCATCGCCACCTTGGACCGGGGCGGAAGCGAGTCCCAACTGGTCCACCTGGCCACCAGGCTGGACCGCGCTCGCTTCGACCCCCTCGTCGTCTGCCTGACCCGGGGCGGCCCGCTGGAACCGAAACTGGCCCGGGCCGGGGTCACCACCGTCATCCTACACAAGCGCCACAAGGTCGACCTCCCGGCCCTCGGCCGGCTCACCCGGCTGCTTCGCCTCTTCCACCCCGACCTCCTCCACACCTGGCTCTTCACCGCCAACGCCTACGGTCGCTGGGCGGCCCTACGGGCCGGGGTCACGCACTTAGTGGCCTCCGAGCGCTCCACCGACCCCCGCAAGCCCCGGCTCAACCGCCTCATAGACCGCTGGCTCGCCCGGCGAACCGACCGCATCGTCGCCAACTGCCACTCCGTCCGCGACGTCTACCTGCGCCGACTTGACCTGCCTCCGCAGCGCATCCTGGTCATCCCCAACGGTCTTCAACTCCAGCCCGCCGACGACGACGCCCGCGCCCAACTCCGGGCCAAAGAGGGGCTCCCCGACGATGCCCTCGTCTTCGTCACCGCCGGCCGACTCGAACGCAACAAGGCGGTGGACGACGTGCTGCGCGCTCTTGCCCGACTGTCGACGGAGGTGCCTCAGGGCTATCTCCTCGTCCTGGGACTCGGGCCGGAACTGGCCGCGCTGACGGCGCTGGCCGACCGACTGGGCGTGGCCGAGCGGGTGATCTTCTTAGGGGAGGTGCCCGACGTGGTTGAGGTCCTGGCCGGGGCCGACGTCTTCGTCTTTGCCTCGCTCCACGAGGGGCTGCCCAACGCGGTGTTGGAGGCGATGTCGGCAGGGCTCCCGGTGGTGACCACTGCCGTGGGGGGCATCCCCGAGGTGGTGAGTGACGGTGAGACGGGCTTCCTCGTGCCTGCTCGTCGACCGGAGGAGTTGGCCGAGCGGATGCTCCGGTTGGCGCGCGACGGGGACCTCCGCCGTCGGCTGGGCGGAGCCGCGCGGGAGCGGGTGGGCGAGTTTACCATGGAGCGGATGGTCCATTCGTACGAAGAACTCTACGATGGGCTTCTTTCGGGCCAACTCGATCGAGAACTGACAACGGAAAACTGAGGACTGGGAACCGGGCATGTGTGGCATCTGTGGCCTCTATAACTTCGGGTCGGGTGAGCTCGCGGAGGAGCAGGTCCTTCGGCGGATGATGGTGGTGCTCCGTCATCGCGGCCCCGACGACGAAGGCACCTACCTGAGCCCGACCTGCCCGGCGCTGGGTCTGGGTCACACCCGCCTGAGCATCATTGACATCGCCGGCGGCCACCAACCCCTGGCCAACGAGGACGGCTCGGTCTGGATCATCCTCAACGGCGAAATCTACAACTACAAGGAACTCCGCGCCGACCTGGAGGCCCGCGGTCACCGCTTCCGCACCGAAACCGACACCGAGACCATCGTCCACCTCTACGAGGAGAGTGGCACGGGCTGCCTGGGCCACCTGCGTGGGATGTTCGCCTTCGCGCTCTGGGATGAGGGTCGTCGGCGCCTTTTCCTGGCCCGCGACCGCCTGGGTCAGAAGCCCCTGGTCTATTGGACGGACGGTCGCCGGTTCTGCTTCGCGAGTGAGGCCAAGGCCCTGCTCCAGGTGCCGGGCGTACCCCGGGAACTGGAGCCCGAGGCACTGCACCATTACCTCACCTTGGCCTACGTGCCGGCGCCGCTTACCATGTTCCGGGGCATCAAGAAGTTGCCTCCCGCGCATTTCCTCCTGGTGGGTGAGCGGGTGGCCCAGCCCACCCGCTACTGGCAGCCTGGCTTCCATCGTGAGGAGCGGCGGTACGAGGAGGCCTACGCGGAGGAGTTGCGCGAGACGCTGCGGGAAGCGACGCGCCTGCGCCTGCGAAGCGACGTCCCCCTGGGGGCCTTCCTCTCCGGCGGCATCGACTCCTCCATCACCGTAGCGCTGATGAGCACGCTGACGGAGCAGCCGGTCAAGACGTTTTCCATCGGCTCCGAGGAGAAGGCCTACGACGAACTAGCCTACGCCCGACTCATCGCCGAACGCTACCACACCGACCACCGCGAGTTCACCGTCCGCCCCGACTGCCTGGCGGTGCTGCCCAGGCTCATCTGGTTCTACGGCGAGCCCTTCGCCGATTCCTCCGCCATCCCCACCTACTACGTCTCGGGCATCACCCGCCAATTCGTCACCGTGGCCCTGACGGGCGACGCCGGCGACGAGTGCTTCGCCGGCTATCCTCGCTACCGGGCCGTCAAGTTGGCTAGCTACTTCGACCGTTTGCCCCGCGTGCTCCGCCGGGCCATTACCACTCCCCTCTGGCAGCGCCTCCCCTCCAGCGTCGAGCAAAAGTCGCCGCTCCGCCGATTGAAGAAACTGCTCGCAGCCCTCGCCCTCCCCCACCAACTCCGCTACCTCACCTGGATCGCCTACTTCACCGAGGAGCAGAAGCGCCAACTCTACCAGGGCGACCTGGCCCGCGCCACGGCCGGGCTGGACACCGCCGACCTTCTGGCCGCGCGGTTCGCCGACGTGCCCGACCGGGACCCACTCACCGCCACCACCTACGTCGACCTGATGACCTATCTCCCCGACGACCTCCTGGTGAAGGTCGACGTCGCCAGCATGGCCCACTCGCTCGAGTGCCGAAGCCCCTTCCTCGACCATCACGTGGT
>CBDVDV010000153.1:0-8789 GCA_965372835.1 uncultured bacterium
TCCAACTGCTCGGCAAAGACACCCTCAGTAGGAGGGAGGGGGGTGATGCGGGACCAGTCGCTGGTCTCCTTGACCGGCCACTCGCCTAGTTCCTCCTTGCTGTGTTCGTCGGGGCCATATTTGGGCTCTACACCCCAGGCTTCGGCCTGGTAGGTGGACCGCGGGTTCACTTTGAGGAAGTCCCATTGGTATCGACGCCAGAAGTACAGCATGGCCTGCGCCAGCCCCTGACCCGAGCGCTCGGCCAAGTAGAAATGACGCCAGAAACTCACCGGCAGCCGGTCCACGGGCTCGCCCTTCAACAATGCGTCAATCCGTTCTGTGTGGGTCACTTATCGCCTCTTTCTTCGCTGTGGTTAGCCTGGTCCCTCGCTCCGGTCAGCAGTGTAGGAGCAGCGGAGGCCCTTGTCAACCCTCCTTCTCGTCGGCGGCTTCGCGAGCCCGCCCGAAGCGGCGCAATTCGGTGGGCCGACCGCAGCCGCAGAAGATCCCGTCGTCGGCGGGCGACCCCGTAGCACTTTTCCCTTGCCACGAGGGTTGGCTGCGGTACAATGCGGCTCCGCCTGGGGGAGGAGGAGGCGATTTGAGTTCAATGTGAGGGCGAATGGCGGGTGAGTTTGTCTCCTTTAGCATCGGTGAGGACTCCGTAGTCATCCGGGTGTCCTTCCCACACGATCTGAGCGCGTGGGAACAGGAGCGGGCGGCTGAGGAGCTGATTGGCGCTGCCGAGGCCGCGGCCCGGCGTGTGGCGGTCGTGGACCTCTCCGGTGTGGAGGCTGCGAACAGCCGATTTCTGGGAGCACTGCTCTCGCTGCTGCAGAAACAGCGACAGCGGGACGGGAAAGTGTTGCTGGTGTCGGTGCGTCCGTGGGTGGCGCAGACGTTGGCCCGGTGCGCCCTGGACGTGTTGTTCGAATCTTACCCGAGTGCGGAAGCAGCGCTGAAAGCCCACGGCGCCGACTCGCCCTGAAGTGACGGTCTCCGGCAACCAAGGACGAAGGGACTGACCCGTGCCGACCGTGCTTATCGTGGACGACAATCCGGCGAGTTTCGAATCACTCGCTGACGTCCTGGAAATCCACGAACTGGCCGCCGTGGGGGCCAAGTCCGCCGAGGAAGCGTTGGAGCTCATTCAGCAGGAGCGCCCCGACTGTATACTCCTGGACACCGTGCTGCCGGGGATGGATGGCTTCGAGCTCTGTGAGAAGCTCAAGAGCCAGCCTGAGACCGCCACCATCCCGATCCTCTTCCTCACCGGCCGGCGACGCGACGAAGCAGCGGTCGTCCGCGCCTTGGACCTGGGGGCAGCTGATTTTCTGGTGAAACCGGTGCGCATGCCCGAACTCGTCGCCCGCATCCAGGCCGCCATGCGCACCAAGACGGCGCGCGAGGTCCCGCTGGGTGAGCCCGTCGGCGAGCAGGCTATCATTCAGGGACGTCCGGCCTTCCTCCAGCGGCTGCAGCAAGAACTGGACCGTTCGGTCCAACTGCGCCGGCCCCTGACCTGCGTGGTCGTGAACCTCGAACCGGCTCCGGGAGTTGCTGAGCAACTGAGCCCGGAGCAGGCGGGGACGATCGAGGAGCAGTTGGCCCCTGAGGTGCGGGCGTGCTGTCGGGGGGAGGACATCTGCGGTCACGTCGGTGACCGCCGTTGTGCCTTCATCCTGTTCAGCCCGGCTGAGACGGGCGGTCGTGCCCTGGCTGAGCGCATCCGCGACCGGGTGACTCAGGCGGAAGTCATGCTCCAGGGCCAGCGCATCCCGGTCAACGTCTGCGCCGGAGTGGCCGAGGCGCTCCTAAAGGAGCCACCCACCGCCGAGGAGCTCATGAGCCGGGCTGAAGAGGCCCTGGCCCAGGCCCGGTCAGCGGGGCCCGGTACGATCGCCTTCTGGTCACCCCCGAGCCGATCCTCTGAAGGCCCATGATGTCCTCCCGCCCCTTTTCCCACCTGCTGGGGGCAATCCGGTGATGCAAGGCGCCCTGGTCGGCTGCGGCTACGTCTCTCAGTTCCACCTGCGGGCCTGGCGACAGGTGGCTGGCGTCCAGATAGTGGCTCTCTGTGATCTGGAGCGGGCCCGGACGGCCCAGCGCGGGGCGGAGTTTTCCATCGAACGCAGCTACACCGACGTGGCTGGGATGCTGGACGAAGTCCGTCCCCACTTCCTGGATATCGCCACCCGTCCCGACAGCCACCTCTCGCTCGTCAAGGAGGCTGCGGGCAGGGGCATCCACATCCTCTGTCAAAAGCCGGTGGCTCCGTCGTTGGCCGAACTGGAGGAGATGATCCGAGTCTGCGAGCGGGCCAGCGTCAGGCTGTGCGTTAACGAGAACTGGCGCTGGCGCCCGTGGCACCGGCAGATGCGCCGACTCGTCGCCTCCGGGACCATCGGCCGACCGTACTTCCTCCGCTCTATCGGCCGTTCCCCCGAGCCACTCCGGACTGACGGCCTGGGCCCGCAGCCCTACTTCACCGAAATGCCCCGGCTCATTATCTACGAGACGGGCATCCACCTCATCGACACGACTCGCAGTTACCTGGGCGATGTGACCCGTGTCTTCGCCCGCACCCGGCGGGTGACCCCGGGGCTGGCGGGCGAGGACCTGGCCGTCGTCGTCCTGGAGTGCGCCGATGAAGCCCTGGCCCTCATCGATCTCAACTGGGCCAGCGGCTCAGCGTCTCGGCAGCAGCGTCGCGAGGGGGCTCCATTCCGTGTTGAAGGCACTGAGGGCGTCATCGAACTGGGACCAAAGGCGACCATCAGGGTGACTCGCTCCGGCGAGACGATGCGGGAGTATCCCTATCATCTGCCCGAGGACCCCTACCTGGACAGTTACCGCGCCTGTCAGGCCGGGTTCATCCACTGTCTGCACTCGGGCGAGCCGTTCCCCAGCGGAGCCCGCGAGAACTACAACACCATGGCTGCGGTCTTCGCCGCCTACGACTCCACCGGGAGCGGGGTCAGCGTGTCCGTCCCCGCCGAGCCGTCCCTTTGATGCGACCTCTTTCTGACACAGCAGACCAACCAGCAGTGGCTTAGACCACACCGTCACCAGATACGTCTCGGGAACAGTGTCCAACCCAAGTGCATCCTTCTGAGGAAGGCGCCTGTTCCTTCAGGAAGCGGCGACCGGCCCGAAAGACGGGATGTACGCGGACATGAAACAGGGTCACATTTCTACACAGTTTTTTGCAAAAAAAACCACTTCTCTGTTGACAACCACATTCTGTTGGGTATATTTCCTTATGTTGGCCCAACATGCAGGAGTCGGTCTAAGTACCTGGGTAAGGGTCACAAGTGTGGACGGGGTCGACCCGGGCGTGTACGACTGAGGGGGGGGAGCCCGGAGGGAGACAGGTCTGGGGGCCTCGTCGGACGTGGAAAGGAGGTAGTGCTGATGGCAAAGGCCAAGAGGGCCGCAGCCAAGAAGAAGACTGTCAAGAAGAAGACGGTCAAGAGGAAACCGGTCAAGAGGAAACCGGCCAAGAGGAAGCCGGCCAAGAGGAAGGTGGCCAAGAGGAAGGTGGCCAAGAAGAAGACGACCAAGAAAAAAACCACCAAGAGGACGGCCAGGAAGAGATAATCTGGTCAGGAGTTCGGCTGCGGTCGGCTTCTCAGCGCCGGTCGACCGCCGTGAGCACTCGTTGTGGCGCTGGTATCACACGTTGCACCGGGCTCCCCAAATAAACGAGAGGGGCCGCTCCGATATCGGAGAGGCCCCTCTTTCTCCGCAAGACAGGTCGTCCTTTGCCGGGCCTTACTGCGATTGCGCCTCGGTCACTGAGTCGCGGTCCGCTCGCCGCGCCTCCATCAGGACGTTGATTTCCTCCTGGTGCTCCTGGAGCCAGGCCGGCCACTCATCGACCTGAGTCGGGGGCTGAGGCACCTCGAGTTCGGTGTCCTCGCCGGTGGTCTCCTCGAGGATTCTCCGCAGCAGCCTGTCGACGCGGTCATTCAGCGTCTGGGTTTCCTCGTCGGCTACGGGCAGGCTGAGCGAGTTGACGAGGGTCGAGAAGAACTGCACCTCGGGGTATCTCTCAAAGACCTCGAGCATGGCCGACCGCGCCGCCGGGTCAGTCTGCGAGACGTAGAGTGACTCCAGCCGGGGAAGTGTCTGCCGACTCGACAGCCGGGGAAGAAGTCCGGCCGCCGACCCGCTCAGGCGCTCGTCCCGCCGAACCATCAACTCCACCAACGGTTCCAGCGCCTTATCCCCCAGGCGCTCCAGGGTCCGCAGCGCCCGTTCACTCAGCGTCTCGTCCTCACCGGCCACCGCCCCCACCAGGGCCGGAACTGCCCGCTGACCCACACGAATCAGGTCCTCCATGGCCGCGGCCCAGACGTCCTCGTCCTCACTGTGGAGTTGAGTCATGAGCCGAGGCACCTGGGTATTGCGGTACCAGGTAAACAGAACCGCCGTCATCAGCACCCCGAAGAGGAAGGCGATGCCGGCGACCTTGGCCAAAGGTCTGATGGCCTGCTTGTGAGGCCGGTTGTAACGCGTGGGATGAGCAACTATGTGTTTGTAGTAGAGGGTGAGGTCGCCGCTGAGCATGCCCCCACAATCCTGACAGCGGGTGGGAACTCTGGTGTGCCAGCGAGAGATCTTGTACTTGCGCTTGCAGTTCGTGCACACCAACTTGGTGCTCACCCGAGGCTCCCTCCTTCAGGCAGCAACCTCCCTATGGTTATTATACGACCAATTCGGTTCTTTGCAAACAAGAAAACCCGGTCAATCCGCGAGATTTTGCGCCTTCTCAGTCCGCGCTCGCAGGGATTCCGTTGTCGCTCCGGGGAGGGGCCTGCGACATCTCGATGGCCCCCACGGGGCAGAGCGCGGTGCAGATGCTGCAACCGATGCAGGCTTCCTCATCGACCCGGGCCTTTCCCCGGGCGTCCAGCGCGATAGCGTGACAGTGCCCGGGCTTGAGGCACTGCTCGCAACTGTTGCACTTTTCCGCGTCCACCACGGCGACGCTCGGCCTCAGTCTCAGTCGGTCCGAGGTGGTCAGGTAGCGAAGTGACAGGCCCCGCATCGCCTCGTAGGTTTCGTACCCCTGCTCGGCCATGAACCTCTCGGTACCACTGACGATCTCACCGATGCGCTGGAACCCATGCCACATGATCGCCGTACAGGCTGAGGTGAGGGTGGCGCCGTACATGATTGTAGCCACGTTGTCCTGCCAGGTGGTGATGCCACCCGAGGCGCACACCGGCACGGTCACTGCCGAGGCCACCTGGGCGGTCGCTTTGAAGGTGGCGTAGCGGATGGCCGGTCCGGAGATGAACCCGAAACTGGCTCCTTGGAGCCCCGGGTACAGGGGTCGGCCGCCGTGGTAGAGGTCCGGTGGCGGAAGCGCAAAGAACGGTCCGCCCAGGACGGAGACGCCTGCGGCCCCGGCGTCCTGGCAGGCCCGGGCCACTTCTCCCATGTTGAGCGCTGTGGGGGTCAGTTTGGGCGCCACCGGTATGCTCACCCGTTCCACCAGCGCCCGGGTGACGTCTCCGGCCACCTGGGGAACTTGGCCGATGGAGGCGCCCACTGAAAGTTTCGCCGTCACTTCCTCACCCAACTGGTAGCGAGCGAGACCGATGTTGGGGCAACAGTAGTTGGCCTCGACGATGTGGGCCCCGGCCTGCTCGAACTTGCGCGCTAAGTCGGCCCACACGTCGAGGTCCGTTGAGGGGGCGCTGATATTGGCAAACAGTACGACGTCGGTCTCTTCACGCGCCTGGCGACAGAGTTCCAGCCCCTCCTCCTCGTTGAGGCGCTTGTCGATGGGCATCACCATCACTTCGTCGGGGATGCTCCAGCAGCGCAGTTGCGACCGGAAGGGGACCTCGGTGAAGGTGAGTTTCAGGCTGACGCCGGCGGCTCCGTTGTCCTCGGCCAGTTTGACCTGCTCCAGGGCGGCCGAGACCGGCCCCGAGGCCACGACAAAACTGTTCTTGAACGTCAGACCGGCAAACTCAACCGTCGGCATGGGATCAGGCAATCCCTTGAGACCTAAGATTCTTCCTCGGCGACCACCTCGATGTTCTCATTGGGACAGAGGCGGTAGCACATGCCACAGGCGACGCACTTGTCCTCGTCCAGTTCGTATTCATCGACGCCGCAGAGTTGGAGGGCGAACCCCTGGCACACCCGCTCACACAGCCCACAGCCGACCCCGCAACCACACGCTAAGCACCGGGAGGCCTCGGCAACCGCTTCCTCTTCGCTGAGGGTGCGGGTGAAGGTTTCGAAGCCCGTCTTTCGCACGTCCGCGGAGACGACCTGCACCTGGGGCCGTTTCTTCCGCTCCAGGTCCTCAACCCGCAGCAGCACCTTCTCCGGGTCCACCTGGGTGAGTTCGGGGGGGTATTCGAGGAAGGTATCGTCAGCGGCCAGGAACTTGTCGATGGAGACAGCAGCGCGCTTGCCGGTGGCGATGGCTTCGATGATGGTGGCCGGGCCCGTGGTGGCGTCGCCGCCGGCGAAGACGTCAGGGATGTTGGTAGCGCACGTCTCGGGGGAGCAGGCAATGGTTCGGCCGTCCGTGACCTTGAGGCCGGCTTCCTGCAGCACTACCTGCTGGCCGACCGCTGAGATGATGGTGTCGCAGCGCAAGGTGAACTCGGTGCCCTCCACCTCGACGGGTCGTCGACGTTCGGAGGCGTCGGGCTCGCCGAGCACGTGGTTCACCATGCGGAGGCCCGTCGCCCTTCCGTTCTCGCTGAGCACCTCCTTGGGGCTGACCAGGTACATCACGCGGACGCCCTCCTCCTCAGCCTCCCGGACTTCCTCAGGCGTGGCGGGCATCTCGTCCCGGGTTCGTCGGTAGAGGATGTAGACCTCTTTCGCACCCAGACGAACTGCGGTGCGGGCAGCATCGACCGCGGTGAAGCCCCCACCGATGACGCCGACCCGGTCACCAATCTCCGGGGTGTCCCCCCGGTGGTACCTACCGAGGAACTCGACGGCTGAAGCGACGCCCTCGGCCTCCTCGCCCGGCACGCCGAGCGCGGACGGTTCCAGGGCGCCGATGCCAAGGAATATGGCCTTGTAGCCGTCGTCCCGGAGGCTTTGCAGAGTGAAGTCTCGACCCAGGCTCTTTTCCGTCTCGATGGTGACGCCGAGAGACTTCAGGCTGTCGAGTTCGCGCTCGAGCACCTCGATGGGCAACCGGAACCGCGGGATGCCGAAGCGAAGCATGCCACCGGGCTCGAACGCCTGCTCGAACATGGTCACCTGGTAGCCAGCCCGCGCTGCGTCGTAGGCACAGGCAATGCCGGCCGGGCCCGAGCCGACGACGGCCACCTTCTCCGGACGCTCCGGACCGCGCTCGACCTCGGGCTGCCAGCCACGCTCCCGTCCGTATTCGAGGACGAAGCGTTTGATCTCCCGAATCATGATGGGTTCGTCCATCAGCCCCCGGGTGCACGCCGACTCGCAGGGATGGTCGCAGATGTAGCCGCAGACCGACTGCAACGGGTCGCGGGAAGTGATCAGGTCGAAGGCCGCCCGGAAATCGCGCTCGGCCACCTTGCACACGTACCCCTGGGCCGGAACCTGGTTGGGACACTCAAACTTGCAGGGGGCAGCGAGGTTCCGCTCCTTGATGCGCATGTGTCCCGGGTGAATTGTCAGTTCAGAGGCAGGGGCAATGCGGTCGACCAACCTGTCCCGGACGTCACTGAGGCCACTGTAGCTCATCTCCTCGAGATAGGCCTTGAGGTCCTTGATGAGGTCGGGCAGGAACTCGTAGCCTTTCACTAAGGTCGCCGTGCTCATGCCGAAGAGGTCGGCACCGGCCATGGCGAACCGGACCACGTCCTCATAGGTGGATATGCCCCCGGTGGCGGTGATGACGGGTTCGGGGCCGGCGAGTTTGCGGGTCTCGTACACACAGCGCAGCGCCCAGGGCCGAAGCCACGGCCCACACAGGCAGGACACACTGGGCTCGTCCTGCAGGTGGTAGGGGGACAGGCCCGGATCGCGGATGTCGATGGGAGGTATGCCCAGCAGGTTGGCGTTGGTGCCGCCGCCGTCGGCGCCGACGTCAAAACAGGCCTTGAGGATACGGCCGACGTTGCCTCCCTCCGAGGTGGTCTTGATGAAGACGGGTACGGAGACGCTCTTTCTTATCGCTTCGACGATGGCGACCACAGCGGCCTCGTCCTGTCCCAGGCTGGCCCCCGTGCGCGGCCCCTCTTCGGTGGTTTGGCTGCTGACCTCCACGTTGAAGGACATGTTGGGGCAGCACATGTTGACCTCGATGATGTGGGCGCCCGCATCCTCGAAGCGCTTGGCCATGTCGACCCAGCCCTGGATGCCCTTATCGCCCACGTAAGTGATGTTGGCGAACAGGACCAACTTCTTGGTCTCCTTGCGCGCCTGGCGGAGGAGTTCCAGGCCCTCTTCCACATCGAGCCGCTTCTCTGCGGAGAAACTCAGCAGGCCCTCATTGGCGAAGTAGGCATAGCGGGGTTCGGGATTGATGTAGGGCGCCGGGTCGAAGGTCAGTTTCAGGCTGGCGCCCCCCCAGCCCCACTCTTCGGCCTTGACCAACTGCTCGACGCTCTTGGAGGTGGGGCCGCTGGAAACGTAGAAGGGGTTGCGAAAGCGCACCCCAGCGACCTCGATGGGCATGAGGATGTCTCCCTCGACGAAGTTTATGGTCCTCGGCATCGACCTTACCCTTTCAACGGCACCACCTGACCGGTGCGGGCCGATTCGTAGATGGCCATCACCACTTCCAACGCCCGCACCCCGTCCTCGGCCCGCACTCCGAACTTGGGCTGCTCCTC
>CBDVDV010000154.1:0-8783 GCA_965372835.1 uncultured bacterium
CCAACGTCTCATAGATGGTGCTAACCAGCTTCGAGAGCGTTTCCCTGCGCACGGCCGCGACATCTTCCAGGAAGTGCTCCTGCGTCTCCTCGGGAGTCCAAAGGCTGAACGTGATAAACGATCCCTCACCTGCAAGACGCGTCCGGGCAAGATCTTCAGCCAGACAGAGCACGGCCTCCATATCATCTTCGGAAACGTTGAAAACCTCGATGGTCAAGAAGCCATCATCTTCGCCGCCGAGCCAAGGCGTAATGAAGCCCTCAAAAGTAGCCATAACGCCGGGGAAGTGCTCCTCCAACTTCGAGCAGAGCCCCAACACGAATTCGCGTTCCTGCTCAGTCATCGTGGTCCCTCGGAATCTCTTCACGGTCCATCGCGCGCACGATCATGTCGCAGACCGGCTGAAGGAGTCGACCCACCGTACCTTCCTGCACCTGCAAACACGAATAGTCAGCCCGCTTGCGCGCCTGATAGGACATATCCAGCGCTCTGTCCGCCTGACTGTCCCACCTCTTCCAGTAGGCTTTGGCTAAGGCACCTTTTGGCCATCTCGCTTCCCCCCGCCCGGGAACGCGTATGCCATACTCGCGTATGTCGCAGGGCTCCGGCACGACCCCTAGAAAGTGAAACTGGACTTGCACCATCGCAAAGTAGTACCGGTTGGCCGCACAACCGAACTTCCCCGCCCTTCGCAGGACTTCCGCTCCCTGAAAGGTCAGCAGAGCCTTCCGCAGCCACGGGTGTCGATCTCCGCTTGGTCTGTATGCAGCAACGTCTTCAGGATTCGCCATCCTGTTACACCTGCCAGCGAATAGGTGTCCTCCCCTTCCAGCGAACTGCGATCATGCGCAGAGCCCGTGCCAGTGTCAAGCGCAATTCCTCTACGCAACGACCATTGGAGGGAATGGCAGTCGAGTCCCCAGCGAATCCTCCTTCCCAGTCGGGCGAAACCAGCGCCATATTCACATTATATCATCGGTATCCACGACCGCAACACAACACGGAAAATCATTCGCATGAGCCACCGACCACTATGGTCACCGCGCCGCCGGGCCGGGCCTCCCCACTGCCAGCTGGCAGACGGCTACGGCATGGTGCCCTACTCGCACGAAGCTCCCGGGGAAGGCGGGGTGGACCCAGCAGCCCGAGTTGGCGTAGAGGGTGCCGTCGTCGAGGCGGGTGAGCCGGGGCTTGTGGGTGTGGCCGAGGATGACGATGCGGGCGCCCGTCTCCTGAGCGCGTTTCCGGACGTAGTTGGGATAGTGCTCCGCGCGGAAGCGATCGGGTCGGGTGACGGGCGTGGGCATCAACTTCCAGCGCCAGTTGCTTTGGTCCACGTCCCGCCAGCCGAGACGTTCCAGGATGCCGGCGGCCGCGGTCACGACTCGCCCTACGAAACCCAGGCTGGAGTTGAGCGGGTCGGCCTGATGCCCATGCTCGGCCAGGAGCAGCGGCCGACGGCCGCTGGGCCAGCGCCACTCCGGTGGCTTGCGGTAGGCAGCGTCGTGATTGCCTCGAATGAGGCGGTAGTTGTGCAACTGCCAGAAAAGAGCGCCGTAGTGCTTGCGGATGTGGCTGAGTTCGCACTGCCAGAGTTCGAAGACGTCGCCCAGAAGCACCAGTCGGCCGCCCTCAGGCTCGACCTCGTGCCTGAGAAACCACTCGAAGGCTGCGCGGTGCGCGCCTTCGGCGAAGTCGTCGGCAGCGCTGCCATCGCCCAGGTGGAGGTCACTGGCGAAGTAGAGAGGTCTCTCCGGCTGGAGGTCACATGGCAGCGAGTGGAGTTCGCGGACGCGGAACATCAGCCCTCCGCGTTCAGGCCGTCAAGCAGACTCCGCAGGCCGGCGACGACCTTGTCGACCAGTTCGGCGAACCGGTCACTCTGCAGGAACTCGATGATCTTGGGAAGCAGACTTCTCAACAGGTCTTCAAGAATCGTGCTGAGATCCATGGCGTTTCTCCTTCGGGATCACGACGACAGAGGTCCCGTCGCCCCGGCCCGGGCGCCGATCCGTGGCGATCACTGCTCGCCGGTGAGCCTGTCCAGTTTCTTCTCGATGGAGTCCAGGCGGGTTTCCACCCGGGCCAGGGACTCCCGAACCTCGCACAGTTGCTCGACCGTGGCCGGGTGGCAGGCGTCGCGGTGAAGTTGGATGCGGTCGTCCATCTTGCGCTCGATGTGCCTCTGCAGGGCCCAGCCCTGGCCCATCAAGGCCAGGAGGAAGCCTCCGGCGATGATGATGCCGTTGGTCAGCTCGGGACCCCCCGCGGCCCCGAGCAGACAGAAGCAGAGCAGCACAGCGGCCAGCACCCGCACACTACGGCGAGTCAGGTCCAGCAGTCGCCGGGTCATTGTCGGCTCTCCCATAACGACCAGGCGCGGGCACGAGGATGATGTCCACGTCTGTCTTGGTGGTGACGGCGAACAGCCGCCAAATGCCCCAGAGCTGGCCCAGGTCGATGTCAAAGTTGACGACGACGACCAGGGGCAACGGCTCCCCGCTCATACGCGTCGTAGGACCGGCCGGCGGGCTCACACTCCCTTCCTGAATGGCCCGGATGACCCCGGGCAACTGCTCGATGGCGGGCCGGAGCGCCCGGGCGATACGCTCTTCGGGCGTGGCGCAGCCCACCAGGAACAGCACAAGTAGGAACAACCAGAGTCGCCTCATTTCCCCTTCTCCTTGCTCGCTGGCATCTGGTTAACTTTCCACTGTTCGATGATGTCAATGAGTTGCCGGACGCGCACAGGATACGTGTGCTCGGCCATGCAGGTCTGGTGGGCCGTCTGGGCCATGTCCTCCCGCTCCTCCTCGTGTTCCAGGTAGTAACGGATCTGATGAGCTAAGTGGGCAGCGTCGCCGTGACGGTAGACTCCCACCGAGCCGCTCGGGAACAGGCGGAAGATGTCCCCTCGCGCGTCCGAAGTGAGCAGGAACTTTCCGCAGGCAGTCGCTTCGAAGACTCGGCTGCTGACGCCCATGGCCGGGATGCCCCGGCGATTGGTTCGGCCGACAAAAGAGACCAGTTCATTCCGTGGGATGTCGAGCACAATGCGACTTGCCCGCAGCAGAGCCACGTACTCCTCGTGCGCCACACAGCCCCGCTGCCAGACCTCGGCGAAGGAGACATCTTTGTGCCAGAGGTCGGGGCCGACGATGCGCCAGGAGAAGTCGGAAGTCACGCCGTAAACCTGGTCGAGCAGGCTGGCCCGTTCAGGCAATACGCCTCCGACCAAACTGACGTCGGCGACCTCACGGTCAGGCGGCGCTGACTTATGGATGCGCGGGTCGGCACCTAAGGGCAGATACCAGCACTTGTGGGGTCCGTGAATGCCACAGGTGTTGGCGTCGTTGGTGATGACGATGTCGAAGTGCTTGCCGTAGCCCTCGGACATGTCGACTTCCTGGGGCTCGTCCACCAGCCAAACCACCGTCGGATAGTCGACTTCGCGGAGAAGTTGGCGGGGAAATCGGCGGCCGTGGACGGTGATGAGCGCATCGGCTTTGACCCGTTCCAGGGCGCCCTGGCCGATCGTGTGCAGGCAGTCCCGGCAGAGCCGCTTAATCGAGTGGCCGTTCCCTTTCAGCGCCCACTCGACAGCCTCGTCGACGTGGGCCGAAAAGCGAAAGCCGCCGGGAACAAACACCACGTTCATCTCTCAGACCTCACAAGAACCCAGAAGATTGAAACGCAGAGGTCGCAAAGGAACTCCGCCGGAGCTACGTCCCTCTCGCGAAGGCGGAGGGCCGAAGAGAACAGTAGAGTTTAAGGGTTTTTCATTTTCTCTTTCCCTTCGCGTTCTTCGCGTACTTTGCGGTTCGATCTGTTGGCGTACTTTGCGGTTCATTCTGTCAGCCCTTTTGTCGTCTGAGCCGTTCCCCAATCGAGCCCACTGATGGGCGAGAGGTTTTCGACCTCGACGTCCATGCTCCGAATCTGGCTTAAGAGTCTGGTCAGGTCAGCCTGCACCCGCTCCTGGTTCCGCCCAAAGGATTTGACCCTTCGGGTCACGTCGAAATCAGTCTCATGGTAAAAGTGCATCCGGGCATTCAATGGTTGGAAGTCCATGCCGACGACCCGGATGCGCGCTGCGCCCATGTAGGCGGCCATGGCCAAGGCGGCGAAGCCCGAGTTTCTACTGGTGGGGAGTTTCTCGCCTTTGGCGATCTCCCCGTAGTCGCAGGCGGGGAAGAGGCAATAAGGCTGACAGCGCTCCAGCACCTTCATGGTCCGCCGGGGTCGTAGCACGGTCAGGAGCTTGACGTGCGCTGGCCGCCAGCCCTGACAGGGCGTCACATCGTAAGAGATCTGGTAGTCGCAGATATCAGCGTGCCACTTCCAGGCCCAGTTGGTAGAGAGAACGACGTCTGAGTCGATGTCACGTGGGTCAACGGTCTGCGGAGTGAGGTCTTCGCCTGGCAAGAGGACGCTCGGCCCGCACGCAAGAACAAGCACCGTCTGCCCTTTGTGCGCGTGCCAGAGGTTGGGCCAATCGATGCAAGCGAGGCGCCCCTCTTCGCCCCTCGGCAGTCGATATTCTTTACATTTACGACATTGCTGTTCTGTCGTTCGCTTACGTCTTGAACATAAGTACGCAGGCACTGACTTGGTCTTGCCCCCGCAGCACTCGATGTCCGCTGTGCCATCTCGCTTGCCCCGAAAGTGACATGGTGCTCGCCGTTCGCCACGCATTCGAGTTTTGAGTACAGGGTTGACCCGACACACGACACAAAACTTACTGTCCACTTTTATCCGGCCAAGCCGGTCGCATGTGAAGGACTCACCCCCATCTTTCAATCGCCTCGCTAACTCCTCGCGAGCCTTGGCGGCATCCAACTGCGCACGGAAAAGGCCTGTGCCATCCGTTTGGCAGTGCTCACACATATCGGGGGGAGCAATAGCGCTCGTCAGGGCGCACTTACCGTCGTGGCGTTGTTCGCACACTATCACTTCGGCCATATCTGAATATCCCCACAGTCAATGGGCGGCCCAGTTGCGTGGCAATCGCCACCGCCGACGAACGTCGTGCCCGACGTACAAGTGAGCCCACAGTCGGGCGGCTCAGGAAACGGACAGTCTTCGTAACTTATCCATCCGCAATAACACTGAGCACAGGTGAGGCCCAACTCCCACACGTTGTAGGTATTCCCTTCGCTGTCATACGCCTCGGTGTGACATGTGAGAGTAATGGTGCAGCCAATCACCTCATTAGTACAACTCCACCCGGAGCCACCCCAAACCATGTCACCAAACCAACCCGCCGCAACAATGCACTGGGAACCCTGTTCGTCGTCCTGATTACTACAGGCAAAGCCCCACTTGTAGGGCGCGCCTTCGGGGCAGCATGCGTGTTCAATCTGAGTTCCACCCGAAGTGATCGTCGTCGGCTCGCTGGTGGTGGTCGTGGTCAGCGGCTCACCGGTGGTGGTCGTGGTCGGCGGCTCGCCGCTGGTGGTCGTGGTCGGTGGCTCGCTGGTGGTGGTCGTGGTCGGCGGCTCGGTGGTGGTGGTCGTGGTCGGCGGCTCACCTCCGCGGTCGCCCCCGGCCCGGGCCCCGCCGTCGTTCTGTCTGGGATGGCCGATGCTCACCTGAACCGCAGATCGCAACTGCCGGTAGCGGCCCTGGAGCACCTCCAGACGGGCCAGCCCCGCCTCCTCCAGGGCCTCGGCCCCGAAGAGCGCCAAGGCCACGTTGGTGGCCACCATCAGTGTGGTGCGGTCCCGGCCGAAGTCGTAGCAGACTTCGGCCAGCGGGGCCGCGATGGCCTCGAAGCCGGTGACGATGGGGTTGTCCTCCCGGTCGCGGGCGGCCACGCTGATTCGTCGACCGAGGTCGGCAAACTCCCAGTGAAGGCCGGCCAGGGGGACCTCGCCTCTGTAGTTAATGTCCTTGAGGGGCTGAAGGAGTTCCTGCGCCAGGTCGCGGTACTGCTCCAGGTCGTTGTCCAGAATGAACTCGGGGAGATAGCGGACCCGGGTGCGCTCCAGGCCGCGGTCGCTGTAGGCGGTACCGGTGTAGCCGCTTTGGGGGTAGCGGGCCACCAGCGAGCCCGAGGCGTAAGCGCAGCGCAGGCGCACGTCCTCCGGCCCGGTGGCCACCCCGGGCTCGAGGGGAGAAGCGCCCGGCGGCACCGTGTAGAGCGGCGTGGCTGTGAGGATAACCCCCGAGCCGTCACAGAAGATCTGGGCCGAGACCGGCACCCAGATCTCCTGGTTGTTCAAGGTGAGTTTGCGCTCCACCAGTGGGTGGCTGAGGAAGAAGCCACTGGCCACCTGGAAGATGGACGGTATCTCGCGGACCACCTGTCGCTTGTCCGGGTCGACGATGCGGTAGCGACTCCAGACGTAGCGATACGGGCAGACCCCGGCGTAGAGGTTGTAGATGACGGTGTAAGTGGAGGGCGCCTCAAGCAGGGCACCATCCACCACCACCTGGGTCGCGGTGTTGGAGAGCACCCGGTAGGCGCAGATGAGAGACTGCCCCAGTTCCCCCACCAGCCGCTCCACCAAGAAGCCGTCAACCCACTCGTCCGTCTCCCAGTTCTTGGTGGAGTCGGTGAGGGTGTTGCCTTGGATTTCGGGGTCGGTGCCTGAGTCGCGCTGTTCGTACTCAGCGAAGGCGCGGGCCAGGGTCCAGGTCGCTTCCAGGCTGTCGTCCCACAGTTCCTCCAGGTCGCCCTCGGAGGCAGAGAGGACGGCGGGGGTGAGTTCCCGGGAGCCCCGGATCTCGTAAGCGGTGTAGCAGTGGCTGGTGGTGGGGCGGAGCAGGTTGGCCAGCACCCGGTCGGAAGCGCCCTCGGGCAACTCATCGATGGTGATGGTGCGCGGGGTGAGGGTACTGAGCCGAAGGAACCGGAACGTGCGCTGGGCCGGGTCGATGCGGCAGCCGTGGTCGGCCTGGTAGCGGAGCACCGTCAGGACGGCCTCATCGACGTCCATCTCGTGGAGCACCACTTCGGGCGGGACCACGTCCAGGGCGTCCAGTTCGCTCCCCAGGTAGTGGGTGCCTCCCTCGGCCAGGACGCTCGCGGCAATGAGTTCATCCTCGAAGGTGTCGATGAGCCACTTGACGATCTCGCCACAGGTGAGGTCGGCTCGGCCCGCCTGCCAGTTGTCCTCGTCCGGGGGCTGGACGTTGAAGGTGACCTCGGGGACGCCCGTCACCGGGTCCACCACGGCCACGTCCCCCGCGCGGTCGCGCAGCCCCCGGGCCCGGTAGCCCACGAACTCCCGCCCGGGCTCCCCGCGCAGTCGGCGCTCGACGATGCGGCCCCGGAAGACCACCACACCGTCCACCGCCAGTTCCACGTCGTCCTCTTCCAGGTAGTCGGCCTGGTGATGGGCCTTGGCCTGACGGAAGGTGAACTCGCCGCCGACCTTCCAGGAGAAGGTCAGTTCCTCCAGCGAGAGCCTGGCCGCGGCCAGGTCCACCACTTCACCGTTTATCTTCAGCAGGTACGTCGCCATCGGTCACCTCGTCAAAGGTCGCAAAGTCAGGCGTCGGCGGTCAGTTACGTCAGCGCTGGGTGCCACGGACTGACCCGTAGGGGCTGTCCGTGCTTCACGGCAACTGCTCCCACGGACAGTCCGCCTTCGGCGTCCAGTCCGTGCCACCCGACGCAAGTCCACAGTCAGGGACCCATGCTCCGTCAAGCCAGCGCCCAGCGCCTACTGTTGGATCACGGCCTCGACCAGGAGCGAGACCTCCCAGTAGTAGCCGCTCGCCCGGTCGAAGTGCGGGGCGAAGGTGAGGGCCCCCAACCTGAGAGCCTTCACCGACGACAGTCCCAGATCGGGCGCAGCCGCCACCAGGGCGTCGTGAATGAGCAACAGGAACTCCTCAGCCTTGGCCGCCTGCTCGGTGTAGAGGTAGCCCACGGCACGCAGTGCGGAGCGCAGTTCCTCCAGGCTCTCCCCGAACCGCTCGACGGGACACTCGGCCGGGATCACGGCCAGCGCCGGGCAGTCGTCTTTGGTGATCCGGGTGGGGAGGTAGCCCCCCGCGTCCAACTTGTAGGTGCGTCCGTCGGCGATGAAGGTCATCAGGTCGCTCGACGCCTCCAGGGCCGACCACACCGCCTCCCTCACCTCAGTCAGGATGTTCATAACCGACCCTCTCAGGTTTGTTTTTCACCGCAGAGACACAGAGAACGCAGAGAACGACAACGGACTGAACCTGAGTAGCAGCAGACCCCGGCTGGCCCACCTTGAGTCTGAAGCTCAAGGTGGGTGCCGACGCCGAAGGCGTCGCGCACCGGAAAAGAGTGTTCCAACTGTCCTTACCGATCCTCCGGGTTCAGGCCCCGGGGTACCGTGCTGCCCACACCCGGGCGCATCCGCTGCACCGTGCCGTCGGAGAGCACCACGCTCAGCCGACCGGCCTTGAGCAGCGCCAGCATCCGCCTGGCCTCGGTCCGCAGGACCTCAGCAAACTGTCCGGCATCGGACCCGCCCAGGCTGTCGCGCTGGTAGCGGTAGCGGAGCACCTGGGCGCTGGCCAACAACTCGGCCACGGTCTCGATGATGGGAGGCGCAGCCGACGACCAGCCCGAGACCTCGTAGTAGGGCGCGAGGTCGCTGTCGATAAGGGAGTGGGCGTCGGTCTCGGCCTGGGTCAGGTCCTCCTGGGTGATGCCCTTGGTCGGGTCGGTGGCCAGGGCGTCGATGCTCTTGAGGTAGCGCTTGGCCACCTCCAACGTGCAGTAAGCCATCAGTCTCTCCTTACCGTCGCAGGTCGAAAGGTCTCAGGTCGCTGGGTGCCACGGACTGCCCCACCCGCCG
>CBDVDV010000155.1:0-8771 GCA_965372835.1 uncultured bacterium
GCTCGGCCCGGGGTGCACGTCCTTGAGTGGGTTGGGGTTGCCCCGGTATTCAGAGGTCCCCCACTTCGAATGTACTTCGACGACGGGCATGAGTTCGGGGCCGGGATAGATCTCGTCGCTGAGTTCGCCATGCTTGCGCGTGCGGGTGGTGTGATGCGGGACGACGAAGAACTCCTCCTTCGAAATGACCTCGGCCAACTTCTGACACAGGGTCTTGACATTCCCCTCCTCGTACTCGTCGATGAACATCTCGGGCGGGCGCAGCATGTAGACGTTAGTGTCGCCGCCGGCACCACCTTTAAGTGAAGCCTCGTAGGCAGGAAGGGTGACGAACTCGGGCGGAGCGTCGTAGAGGTCGCAGACCGTGCACTGCTCCTTCCACTTGGAGAAGTCACAGCGGCCGTTGGAGACGTGGTCAGCAGCAGCCACCCAATCCAGCCCACTCAGGTAGCGGCCCGCAGTGTAGCAGAAGTTGAGCGATCGGCACTTATCAGCATGACAGTTGCTCAGGATGGTGTGAACGTGCGGATCGCCCCAGTAGATGCGATGTTCAGGCGTCGGCGTACAGCAGGTCGGGTTGCTGAAGAACGCGCCTCCGCCCAATTCAGCCTGAAAACGGTAGAGGCCCTCCGCCAGGATCACTATGCCCTCCACCAGAGCAACTCCCGGCTGCTCTTTCTCGAACGCCACTTCTACGACGGGGGTCGATGGAGAGGGCCCCTGGATCATCACCACACCGTCAAACTCCACTGACGGGAACCCACGCTCATCCAGCACAGCCACCTTCACCGTGAAGGGCTCACCCGGAACCGTGATGGTCGGTACCACCAATGAGACCACCACCGGCGCTCCCCCCGCAGCCTCGCCGGCGAGAACCTTCTGGCACAACTCCGGAGGGTACACGACTTTGAGCACCGCTGCTCCTCGCAGCCACTCAATCGCTTTATCGTTCCTCACAGTAGACGGAACCGGTCACCTCGAAGTTCGGCGCTTGCTCGCCTCGCCGGGTTCGTCATCGATGCGGGCGCGGTCTTTGGGGGTGACGGGCGCGGCCTGGGTGGCCAAGTGACGTTCGTAACGCGCTTTGACGTTCACCCACGCCCCCCTGCCCGACTGAACAACGGCACGGAGCGGGTCGGGGTTCTGACCCAGGTGCTCTTCCATCCAGCGGAAATACCGGTTCTGCATCTCCTCGAACAGATCAGGATGGTCGGCAGCTACGTCCTGGCTCTCGCCGGGGTCTTCGGCACGCTTGTAGAGTTCGAAGGCCGGCCGCGGGTTGAGCATCCCGGGCTCGATGGTCCGCACCAGCGACCACTCACTTGTGCGCAGGGCCCGCTGGGCCGACCAGAGGCCGTGGTTGGTGACCGCGGCGTCGTAGTGCTCGGACTCCTTCCCTTCAAGGAGCGGCCAGAGGCTCCGGCCCTCGAAATCCTCGGGTACCTTGACCCCGAAGGCCTCGAGGATGGTGGGAGCGAAGTCGATGTGCTGCACCAGGGCGTCAATCTTCGCCGGCTTGACGCGCTCGGGGTGCCAGATGACGAGCGGCACGTGCGACACCTGGTCGTAGGCGTCCATGTGGTCGTAGTAGATGCCATGCTCGTTCATGGCCTCGCCGTGGTCCGAGGTGAAGATGATGAGCGTGTCGTCCAGAACCTTCTCTTTCTCCAGGACTCTCAGGACTTCGGCGAAGTGCTCGTCGGCGTAGGCGATCTCGGCATCGTACTGGGCGACCGGGTACTCGAAATCAGTCAGCCCTTCGCGCAGTTCAGGTACGGCGCCGCCGGAGATGAAGAAGTTGATGAGGGACCGGGCGCGCAGGTCGTCGAACGAGCGGTTCTCGGGATCGTAGGGGTCGCCGGTGTAGAAGCGCTTGGTGTAGGCTTCAGGGACGATGTTGTAGGGCGTGTGCGGGTCCCAGTAGTGGAGGAAGAGGAAGAAGTCCTTCTGGCCGTAGGCCTTGAGCCAGGGGATGGCGACCTCGTTGACCTGCTCGGCGGTCACGTGCTGAAGCCAGGTCTTGATGCTGGGCTGGACGTAGTGCGTGAACCCCTGGGCGAACCATCGGCGGAAGCGATAGAGCGTACTCACCGCAGCGGTCAGCACCCCGTTCTCAGCCAGCACCTGGGGAAATGTCTTTATCCCCCGGCCGATGGTCTCCTCGGGCTGACCGTGGGAGACCACGCCGGTGGTGATCCCGCGCCTGCCGGTGAAGACCGCCGTGTAGCAGGGCTGGGTGGGGGTGTCGGTGCAGTAGGAGTTGGCGAAGAGCGCACCCTCAGCAGCCAGCCGGTCGATGTTAGGCGTAGTCTCCCGATGGTAGCCGTAGCAACTGGCGTGGTCGTGACGCATGGTGTCGAAAAAGACCAGAAGCACTCTCATCGAGACCCTCCTCTTGACGCTTCTGTCCAAACAAGGGATCGTTCAGGACGCCCGTGCATTATGAGACTTCGGGCGTGAGCGTCAAGCCGAAGGTGTCCTTGAGCGACCCGAAGTTCCAACTGCTCATGTGGCGGGGGCCCACGTGGAACAGCATGACCTACTGGGCCGCGCGGGGCTACCTCACTGGCCGAAGGCGCTTTGACACGGTGAGCCGACGGCTCAGTGCGCTGCACTTGACCTCGGCAACGATGTGGGGGCCTGTGGTGTTCAGGGTGACCCTGGCCGGGCCTGCACCGGGAGAGAGCAGTGTGGCCATGGTGACGGCGGTGTAGAGCCCATCGGTGCACCAGCGGAGCATGGTGCTTTCTCTCCCCGGGGTCGTGGGCGCGTCAACGGCCATGTGGAGTGATGCAGGAACGTCGCTGGCACAAGCAACCCGCAGGCGCTCCTTCCGACCTTTGATACGCGCACCCCGCTTGGTGAGGCGGACGCCGCCGTAGGTGTGCAGGCGCGACTCCACCCGACCCGTGAATGGCAGTTCCACCCGGTCCATGATGAGCAAGGCCCGCCCCGAGAGCATCAAGAAGAGCCGACCGCAGAAGCGGGCCGTCCGGCCGTCACGCATCTGCCCAAAGGCGCGGGTCCCGTCGATGCGGATGCCCTCGGCCCCCTTGAGCCTGACGGTCTGCGTGCGGACGGTGCTCTCCCCGGCGATGCCCACCCCATTGATGAGCAGCGTGTTCTTGGAAGCGGGTGTCATCTCGAAGAGTTCGAACCGCCGGGGGCTGAAGGTGGTGTCCAGGTATTCCCCCTCGTTGACGTTGGCGACCAGGGGCTCATCGCCGACGACACAGTTGAAACTCATCAGGTCACGGTGGCCGTGGGGGACTTCAGTGGTGCCGCCGCGGACGGAGAGGTATAGGCGGGGGCTGGGCATCCGGTCCGCTAGGATTCCCCAGTCCATCCCACGGTAGAGTTTCACCACCCGTTTGCTGGCCGGGACGCGCTTGGCCCGGCTACGCGGATGGAGGCACAGGAGTTCGGCAGCGTCGGGCCAGGAGCCTTTCCCCCGACCTTTCAATCGGGGCTCACGCTCGGCGAACTTCGCCACCATCAGGTCGTCAAGCGTCCGGACCACGTTCCAGCGGCCAAGGCGCGCTGCCGCAGCGTAGTGAAAGGGCAGTGGCCGCCAGTGATTGGAATCGCCAAAACTCGCAGGCACACCATTGGGGCAGAAATCCAACGGGAAGGAGAGCGTCGCCTTTGTCGCTCGAAGCCTTAGCAACGGGTGCTTGCTACCGGTCGAGCGTTCGTGGCTCAGGAGGTACATGAAGGCGTAGCGCATGCCATAGTTCCAGTAACCGATGCCCTCCGACCAGCCACCACCAGTTTCGGTCAGGGTGTTCATGAAGAGGGTCATCGTCCTTTCCGCGCGGGAGAGCATCTTTGCTGCCTGGGGGAGTTCCTCGTACATGGCCAGGGCCAGCATCCCACCCCCACCCGCGCAGACGGAGGCCCAGTTGCTATCAGCCCGGTCCGGCCACCACTGTCGGTGCTTCCGACCAGTGGCATTGAGGAAAGCCGGGACCACCCACTTTCGGGCGATGTCTTGGAAAAGGCTCCTCTCTTCGTCGGAAAGGGAGTCGAAGAGCCAGTCGTAGGCGATGGCCAGGGTGGCGCTGTTTTCGCCGTAACTCAGATCGAAGATGGAGTCAGGCCGCCGATCTTTCTTCCGCCAGTTGATCCAGGACCAGTACTCCCACCGCCCCATCGCCGCGACGTGGGCCACCGCCGCCTCCCGGAAGCGAGCGTCTCCCGTCTGGAACCACCGGACGAGCAACGTAACGATTCTCCCCTGCATCATGCGAGCGCGCATCAGATGGGCGTTGTGTCTTTCGTGGGGATAGTCAAAGACGGTCGACCGGCAGTAGGCCTCAGCCTCCTCGGCCACGTCCTCCGCAGCGGCCCTCAGAAACGACTGCCTGGGTGTCCGCTGCAGCCGATCGAGTTCGGCCTGGCCGACGTACAGACGAGGGTGAGGTGACAACTCCGTCGAGGTGGTCATGATCTTCTCCTGCGCGCTGGGTCGAACACACTCCTTGGCCGGAGTCTCCAACATCAGATGCTGAGAAACTATAACGGTGATGGCCCGGCCCGACAACCCGGAACGAGGGCAGCAGGTGCCCCTTCGGACACAGGTGTGAGCGCTTGACCGCTGAGCGGCCTCTCGTAAGATGGTCGGCGTACCGGAACCGATTCCGAGAGGAGCGCGCAGATGTCGGGACCACGGGTGGGCTTTGGGCGGACGGACTTCACAAAGGTCTTTCCTCATCCACAGGCTTGCTATGGGCCGTTGGAAGCCAACGTGCTCTACCTCGAAGGCGAGGACTCGCGCGGACTTATCGTGGCCCTGGACCTGGTGCAACTTTCGCGCGAGTTCTGCAAGCAACTTCGTCGCGCCCTTGGTGAGCGGCTTGGCTTGACCGATGACGAAGTTGCCACCCACTGCACCCACTCGCACCCCACCCCAGAGGAAGATGACCTGCGAGCCGTCGGGGTGGAGGCGTTCGCAGACGCCATCGCGCCGGCCGCGCGACAGGCCATCGACTCAGCACAACCGGTCCTCATGGAGTATATAGAGGAGCCGGTCCGCCCGAGGCTCAACGTCTGCCGACGAAAGTACCTCCCCGGAATCGACGGTTCATTCACCGTGTGGTCCGGCTTCTTTATGCAGGGCGACCGACCCGACGGTGGGCCCACCGTCCGCGAACGGCTCTATCGGCTGAGCGGCAAGGATCTCGAACTTCCCGCACTGGGCGGACCGGTGTGGTACGAAGACCCGACCGATGACGTGGCCCAACTGCTTGTCTTGCGGAGCTGGGACGGAGCCCACCGGCCTATCGGGTCGGTGCTGCGCTTCGCTGCGCACGCAACGGCCAGCGGCCACACCTCAGACAGACGCTGGGGGGGCGACTACCCGTACTTCGCCCGGGCCGCCGTCGAGCGGGAACTGGGTGGGCTGTGTGTCTTCCTCAACGGTCCCTGTGGCGACCTCGCGCCGGTGGAGCACTGCGACTGGACCATCGTTCGCGGGGAACCGGGCTCCCCCGGGCCTTTCAGCCCAAAAGGCTACCCCACGAGTGAGGCTGCAGCGGCCGAAGCGAAGCGGGAGGGTGAACTGCTCGCCCAGTGCGTCCTCCGCTCCTCACAACTCGGCAAGAAACCGGTTGCACTCGACCGCATCTCCTGCGCGGTCCGAACCGTTGAGGTCCCTATCCGAGAGACAATCCTCGACTCACTCGACGCCATCCGCCAGGCTGTCGAGGAGAAAAGGGAAGCCTACGAGCGTGCACGCACAGGCGGGGCTGAGCTTCCGGAACTCAAGCGCCTTGCGGACGAGTACCTGCACTATGCCTACATGAATCTCGTCCACGAGAAGTATTACTACGCTTCGGCCGAGGACGTCCGGGCGGGGCGATTCGCCTGCGACCTGCCCCGCATCGAACTCAATGACATACTAATTGCGGGCTTCCCCGGCGAAGTCTGTCAGGAGGTGACCTTTGAACTCAGAAAGGCCGTCGCTCGTCCTGTCATCACGCTCACGGAGATGAACGGCGATGCGGGGTACATGGCGCCAGCCGGTGAGTTCCCCAACGGCGATTACGAGGTCAACTGCTCCATCATTGACGAGACGGGTCTCCGCACGTTGATAGACGCCCACCTGAGGTGACGGCGATGCAGCCGGTCGTTCACCTCTGAGGAGTTACCTCTACCGTCTCCCCGTCCTCGGGCCAGAAGGTGTCGGGGAAGGTCTTCCGAGCCTCGGCTACCGCTGGCTCCTGCCGACCCGGCGAACTGTGGATGAGGGCTAGGCGCTTGACCTCAGCGTTCCGAGCGATCTCCGCTGCTTCCGGCGCACCTGAGTGCTGGACGATTGGCCGATCGCCTTCCCGCTCGGGGCCGTAGGTGGCGTCGTGGATGAGGAGGTCGGCGCCCTTGACGTGCTCGATGATGGGCGGATGGTAGGCAGTGTCGCCGGTAAAGCAGACGACGGCGCCGGTGTGCTTATCAGTGAACCGGTACACCAGACCCTCAAGGGTATGCAGGCTAGCGCAGGTGGCGATGTGGAACTCGTCGGTCTCGTGACTTTCGCCGGGCTTCAGGACGGTGCGCGTCAGAAGGTCGGCTTCGTTCTCTGTGTACATCAGGAACGCGAGCATCCCGTCGATGATCTCGTCCATCCGCGCCGGGGGCCCGACGATGGGAAGAGGCTTCAACTCCCACATTCCCTGTCCCGCAGCGGCCCGCCGGTAGAAAATGAGTTGAGGCAGCCCCACCGAGTGGTCCCGGTGCCAGTGGGTGATGAAGAGGTATTCCAGGTCGAGGGGCGTGACGCCGTAGGAGAGCATCTTGAGCGCTGCGTACCACCCCGTGTCCACCAGGTACTTCCCGTTGATGAGGAAACTCGCCGAGTCGTGCCCCGCTCCTGGAATGAGGGCCGTCGTCCCCAGGAAGGTGACCGTCGTCTTCGCGTCTGCCATGCTGTCCTACTCCTTCGGGGGACGTAGTCCGGCCTTCGGCGGACGAAGTCCTCGTGACAGGTATCCGAGCGAGCAAGGGCTGGTCAGGGTAGTCGAAGGTAGGGGCATCAGTCAAGGAGTGGGCCGGCCACCGCACGGCCACCATCACTCGGCCGGTGCAGGTGCACGCTCGGGTGGGGGCTGGCACTTGCACAGGAGTTCGGCGTTGTCCACCCACATGACAAAGAAGGGGTGCTCCGCCCCGCGCTTCTTCAGGTAGATGAGAAACGGCCGGTCGAAAAGGAAATATCGTGGCATGGCTTCCGCCATCACCTTGGTCTCTGAAATGAGTTCCGCGCCGCTGCGATCCAACTTGAAATCGATAGCCTGGCGTGCCCTTTCAATCCAGTAGAGTTCGAATCCTGGGTTCAGCAGCAGTTTGTCGGCGCCTTCCAGTTCCGCGAAGTGGTGGTCGATCTTCCAGTGGCTGTTGGGGATGAGCAGGACGTCGCTGACAATCAGTCTGTCAAAGGAACCTTCGCTGACGTACTCTCCGATCTTCTCCTGCAAGTCCACCAGCGTCTCGGCGAGCGAGGCCTTGGGCTCGATGCGCGCGAGCACGATTTGATTTGGGGAGGAATCCTTACAGGGATCGATGGCGAACTCCGCCGGTGGTGGCACGTGACCCCTTTCCTCGGTGGCTTTCTCATATTGTTCGCGTGACTCATGGTGGCGCACGTAAAGCACTTTTGCCTGCTCACGCAGCCTGCGGTACGCGTCGTGGTCTTCCGGACGTATGCCGAAGGAGCTGACCGTCACTTCGGCGCCGGTCGAGTCCTGAAACATCAGGGGCTCGTCACTGTCAAAGAAGGGGATGGTGAACTTGACTCCTGCGGTCAGATAAGCATAGGCCACGATGGCATCGGGCAGCAGCCCTTCGAACGTTGGCTTGGCGGCTGAGGGGAACCGTCCAGCCATTTCTTCCTGAATGGTCTCGACGATGCCATCAGATACGAAGCCGGCCGTGGCGTAGTAGGAGCCTTCGGGGAGGTCAGCTTCAGACTGGGGTGCGCGGTTGAGCCGATCGGCGATTTCCTCGGCGTTGGCCACCCTGACAGGGGCTTTGATGACGTCGTCCTTCAGGTGGTTCCAGGCCACCTGGAAGGAGGAGCACCAGATGACGTTCTTGCCCGGAGGCATGGGCGTATCGAGCGTCGGCACGATGACGGTGTGCTCAAGTCCCGTCGAGTCGCCCTCGTAGGCTATGGGAGGCGGCTGATAGGGCCTCCCACGCCTGAACTTGCGGGCCAGCACAAGAGCAGCGACGCCTGCTAACACCAGCACCATCAACAGCAACGGCCAGCGACGCTTTCCGGCCCGCCCCGTTACCAGCGCCTGTGTCTCGTCTCTCGGCTTCGGCGTTTCATTGACCATCGTAGGCCCCCTTGGAAGCGCTGACAGAAATCCCCTGACTATGAATACCCTACACACGGTTGACGAGTTGGGCTATTCCCTTCTTTCGCTCCAGACCCGGTCCATCAAGTGGACCGCTGCCTCTTCGACGATGGCTGCTGACTCGGGGGCGTTGAGGGTAGCGTTGGGTTCGTAGCCCCCTTCCTCGTAGGCTTCGGGTGTGCAGATGTAGGAGAGGTAGGCGTTGGTGTTGTAGAGGATGTAGGTGAACGGAGCCGGGCTGCGCTTCTTGATGGACAACCCGATCTCGACGAACAACTCCCCGGGCACACCGGCAAATATCACCTCCCCCAGCCTCGCCGCGTGGACCGAGCCGGAGCGAGAGGTCAGACCTTCATAGCGCGGATTCCACCGGTGGTTCGCCTCGGTCCACATCCTCGCCTGCACGGGAAGTTC
>CBDVDV010000156.1:0-8770 GCA_965372835.1 uncultured bacterium
GGGTAGCTGACGTGGTGGAGGCCATGGCCTCTCACCGGCCGTACCGACCGGCCCGGGGCCTGGATATGGCCCTGGAGGAGATCTCGCAGAATAAGGGCGTACTCTACGACCCTCCGGTAGCGGATGCCTGTTTGAGGCTTTTTGCCGAGAAAGGCTTCAAGTTGGAGTGAGCATACCGGGGCCGCAGACGACGGGACTGCCCGGGACGCTGGCCGATCAGTTGGTGCCGGGAGGGGGATTCGAACCCCCACAGGAAATAAATCCCACTAGGCCCTCAACCTAGCGCGTCTGCCAATTCCGCCATCCCGGCCTACGTGATCGAAAACCCCCGCAACATCGTATGCTACCGGCGTGGAGACAAAAGTCAACACCGTTCTTCTACCTTGAGCCGAGCCGTTAGGCCCTGTGGGTGTCACTCCCCGGCGCACGCAGCGAGAGCACCTTTGCCGAGGAACGGATCGAGTGGGTAACCGCGAGCGTACAGCGGCATCAGCAGGACTGCTACCGAGACCTGGTTCTAACTGCCCGTGGGGTGATTAGCCCGCGGCCGGCGCAGGTCTTGCAGGAAACGAGTCCGCCACCTTTGCAGGAGTCGCAGGTGGCCTGCGCCTCGCCCTTCCCTTTGCACTGAGCACAACTCCGGTACCCGGTGGCACCACAGCGCAGGCACTGGACCGTCCCCTTCCCCGCGCACGAAGAACAGGTCACGTCAACTTTTCCACGCCCCGAGCACTTCGGACACGTAAAGGTTCGAAGATAATAGCTGTTATTGCACTTGGGGCAGGTCACCCGGCCTGGAGGTCCCGAGCTCCCACAGTTGGGGCAGCGCAGGTACTCCCTGCTCGACCCGAACCGCCTCTTATGACTCCGACACTTAACCCGCCCGGCGCCGCCACACCGGCTGCACCTGGCGGTGCCCGTCCCCTTACACCGCGAACAACGAACCGTGCGTTTCCCACGGCTGTCACAGCGCGTACATCCAACTCTCCCCTTCCCAGCACACAGGTCACAGACGGTCTTGCCCTCGGCTGCGCAGGCGCCACATAGCTTGCTGACGGCGCCGGTTCCCTGACATTTCTCACACGTTACATCACCGTATGCCTGGCAGACCTTGCAGTAGGTGGTTGGGTGCTCGGCCCGCCGGCGAGCGGCCACGGCATCTCGGAGTTTGGCGCGCACCTCCTTGGTGTCGAGCGACTTTTCCTCGCACCAGCTGAGCAGCGCGTGGAAGTCCTCCACCGTCTTCGCCACAGCAAGTTTCTGCTGGTAAGCTTTCGCCAGGGGTTTCTTCTTCTCTATCCTTTCGATAAGGGACGTGGGTACGGTCAAGGTGGCAGACTGGGTTTTAATGGTGACGGCGTCCTCGGTTTCCTTGGTAACCTCTCCCTCCATGGTCCCGCCATCTTTGAAGTGGATGACGTCGGCTCGCAGAGGATGGGCCAGCACCAGGAACGCGAGAACACCGACGGCAACAGCCAGGAGTGAACCACGCCTCATCATCTCAACTCCCCCGGCAAGTGTAGACAATCCAGATGACAGTGCTGTTTCGGGCATCTTCCTCCGACAGATTCTGGAATCCCACCCGCCCAAGCATGCCCACTGATTGAATACCGCCTGCAGGCACCCCCGTCAAGCATTTATCGAGAAATCTCCGCCCCTACCTGAGAGCGCCGATGGGTTGACAGAAGGCACGACTGGGTCTATGGTCTTCGGAGTCGTCACCATAACCCGCGGGTAGGCATCAGCGTCCAAGGAGGAGTGTGACTGATGGGAAAGAAGATCAAGGGGCCGAAGGTCGTACTCATCGGTGCAGGGAGCGTCTTTTTCGGTCGGCAGACCATCTGGAGCATGGTCTCCAAGCCGGCCCTCTCCTCGGGGACGCTGGCCCTGGTCGACACCGACAGGAAGATACTCGGCACCATGGCCAAGATCGCCCGGCGGGCCATCAAGGCCAGGGACGTGCCATTGAAGTTGGAAGTCTCACCCGACCGACGGAAGGTGCTCAAGGGTGCCGACTTCGTCATCTTGGCGTTCGCTGTGGAGGGCGTGACTCTGCGCGGCGTTGACGCTCGGGTTTCAGGGAAGCATGGCATAATCATGTGCTCGGCCGACACCATCGGCCCCGGAGGTATCTTCCGCACGCTCCGCGAGGTGCCCCGGACCCTAAAGGTGTTGGCCGACGTCGACCGGCTCTGCCCCAATGCCTGGGTCATCAACTGGGTCAACCCCACGACGGCCATGGGCATCTGCGCCTTCCGCTACGCGCCTCACATCAGGAGCCTGGCCATCTGCGACGGTCCGCACAACCCCCACTTCGACCGCAGGCTCATTTGGCGGGCCGGGCTCGCCAAGTGGGGCGAGGTGCCTGACGACGAACTGATGCAGAACGTCTGTATCCGCTCGGGCGGCATCAACCACTTCAACTGGCTCACGGCCATGTCCTACCGCGGCAAAGACCTCATGGCCGCGGTGAGAGACTGGTACGTCGGACAGTCAGGTGAAGGGAAGGACGAGCGCACGCGCGTCACCTCGAAGATGGTGGTCAGGCTCACCGATACGGTGGGCGCCATCCCCATGTGCATCCACCACACCCGTGAGTACGTCCCCTTCTTCCAGGGCCGGGGCATCGACACCAGGGACTCACTCAAAATCCAGACCTGGGACGTCGAAGTCCGCCGAAAACGGATGCGCGCCAACTGGAAGGACATGCGGAACATCGCCTCCGGCCGCCGACCCGTTGCCGACTTCCTGGCCAACACCACAGCCGACCATGCCAGCAACATCATCGAGTCCATGTGGGCCGGTCTAAGGAAGAAGTTCTACATCAACAATCCGAACGGCGGCGCGGTTGCCAACATGACCGACGACGCCTTCCTGGAACTGCTCTCCGAGGTGAGCCTGAACGACGTGAGGCCCCTGCCCTACGGACCCATGCCCCGCCCGCTTCTGGGCATGTTCCAACGGGTGCTGGACGAGCACGAACTTGCGGTCGAAGCAGCCGTTACGGGCGATAGGCAGACGTTGATGAAAGCCTTTGTCGCCAGCGCCCTTACCTACAACCTGGAGGATGCAGAGAACCTGATTGAGGAACTACTCCGCCGGGAGCGGAAGTTACTGCCCGGCTACTGGTTCCCGAAGAAGAAAGCCCGGAGCCGTCGGCGGAAGGAACCCAGATGACGTTGCGTGTGGTACTCCTGGGCAGCGGAGCGGTCAGGCCCGTCCCCGGACGGGACGGCCCCGCCCAGGTGGTCGTGGTGGACGGGGAGCCGCTGCTCTTTGACTGTGGGCGAGGCGCGGCGACCGGGCTTCGCCGGACGGGCATTCCGCCTGAGACGGTCCACACGGTGTTCCTCACCCACCTCCACTTCGACCACGTGAGCGACCTGCCCTACTTCGTGCTGACCACCTGGGTCATCGGCAGGGAGCGGGAGGTAGAACTCTTCGGCCCGCCCGGAACGAAGCAGTTCATAGAGACGTCGGTGCGCGGAGCCTATGAAGAGGACCTCCGCTCACGCTTCGGTCACGGGCGGGCCCCTTTCGGGCTGGACGCCAAAGTCACCGAGATCGGAAAGGAAGGCGAGGTGCTGGTGACCGAACGGTATCGGGTCATCGCCCTGCCCGTCGAGCACGGTGGCATGCCCAATCTAGCCTATCGGGTCGAATCGCCCAAGGGTGTCGTGGTGGTGCTGGGAGACGTGGCCCGCGGGCAGGACCTGACGGAGTTCGTCGCCGGGGCCGACCTCCTGCTGTGTGAGTGCTCGGGGACGAAGGAGTTCCTCGAACATCCCAGCCGACCCTGGGGAGCCTGGCACATGACCCCCGCCGACGTCGCCCGCCTGGCCAGCCGAGCAGGCGTGAAAAAGATTGTGCTCAAGCACTTCGTCATGGAGGATGAAGCCGCCATCGAGCAGATGGGCGAGGAGGTACGCCGAGAGTTCGCTGGCGAAGTCCTCGTCGGCCGGGACGGCCTAGCCATCGATCTGACCGATTGAGGTGCGAACGTTCTTGTCCTCGCCTGTCGAAGTCACGAGGACATTGATGCAATGGTGGCAGACCGCGCCCAATGGAGCGCCCGGGCCGTGCTTGGTTCAGCCCTTGCCCTCATGAAGTTAGGAGGGTGTGCGTTCAAGATAGGCACCTGGGGCCTGAAGTGCACCCGGTGTGAGACAAACAGCATCGGGAGGAGGGAGCCATGAGCCGGGGTGTCGTTTCTGTCATTACCGTTCTTCTCGTCCTGCTGCTACTGCACGCTGTCGGGCCGATCCTGGGCTGGCCCGTCCTCATTGCTGTCCCTGCACTCATAGTCTACGTTGGCGGGCCGGTTCTGGTCCGCTTCATCCAGAAACAGCCAGCCCACCCCGAACTCCGGCCCGTCGAGCGCCAGGACCTTCCTGCGGAAGTGTCGCGGTTCTTCCAACGGACCGCCGAAAGCCTCGCCGCCGAGGGCTTCACCCCGTCGGACCGGTTGGCTCACGCTCAGCGGAATGTGGCATTCGTTGTGGAACTCCATTTGAACCGTCCTCGGGGCGATGCAGTTGCGGCCATTGCCGTGTACGAAAGGACCAAGGACGCAGCGCGTCTCAAGAGCTCCTATGTGGAGTTCGCTACGGAATTCCTGGACGGGAGCGAGATCGACACCAACAACTGTGCCATTCTCAACGTACTCGCACGTAGAGCAGATAAGAAGCTGCTTCAGCTTCCGGACGTGGAGGATGTCTCCCTGCTCTACAAAGTCCACCGCGCCGCCTTGGAGGATTTCGCGCCAGGTAGGAAGGGGACGTTGCCTGCACCAGGGGAGGAGAGATCGGAGCTGGCCGCCTCCATGACCAAGGAACTGACCGGCGCGGCTGAGGCCGGCTACATGTATCTGGATGAAGCCTCCGACGTGTATCGCCCCACCTGGGATGGAGCGTTCCTCATGACATGGATGTCCATCTGGCCGGGAAGCGCCATTGTGAGGGCCCGCATGAAGCGAACGGTCGCACCCATTCTCAGCCAGGTGAGAGCCAGCCAACCCCAGTAGTGTGGAGTAGGCGGCGGGCGGGGCGGCTCTTTCTCGGTGGTACGTTTTCTGCTGAGACCCGGGCGGGCCGGGTGTGAAAAAGATTGTGCTCGAGCACTTCGTCATGGAAGATGAATCGGCCATCGCCTCGTTGGGCGAGGCCGTGCGCGAGGGCTTCGCCGGCGAGGTCATCGTCGGTGAGGACGGCATGGAGATTCCGCTTCAGTAAGCGTGTGAAGAAGGGAGTTCTACCGTGAATATTGTGCTGGTGATTGTGGATTCGCTGCGACGGGACCACGTGGGGGCCTATGGCAACGACTGGATCGTGACGCCCCACCTGGATGCTTTTGCCAAAGAAGCGACGGTCTTCGCCCGCTGCTACCCCGAGTCGCTTCCGACGCTGCCCGTTCGACGAGCGCTCCACACGGGGCTGCGGTGCTACCCCTTCCGTGACCACCAGGACTACAAGGGCGACTTCTCCGGCGCCCCCGGCTGGGGTCCCATCCCCGAGGAGCAGACCACGGTCTCCGAGCACCTGAGCGCCCGGGGCTACCGCACTGCCTTCATCAGCGACACCTACCACCAGTTCAAACCGTCCAAGAACTTCCACCGGGGCTTCGACCAGTGGACCTGGATTCGCGGACAGGAGAGCGACAAGTACCTGAGCGGACCGGTAGTCCCCGATGAGGTCATCGCCAAGCATGTCCCCGAAGGCCTCAAGGAGCAGAAGCGCCTTTGGGGATTCCTCCGCCGATACCTCACCAATAACGCCTACCGGGTCAACGAGTCCGACTACTACCCGGCCCGCGTCTTCACCGCGGCCGCCCGCTGGATGACCGACAACCACGACGCCGAGAAGTTCTTCTTCGTCGTCGATTCTTTCGACCCGCACGAGCCCTGGGACCCGCCCGTCTACTACCGGAAACTCTACGATCCGGACGACTGCGTGGACGTCATCCAATCGCCCTACCGCCGCTGGGAAGGCGTCCTCACACCCCGGGAGGTCAAGCGCATCCAGGCCAACTACGCCGGCGAGGTGACCATGGTCGACCGCTGGTTCGGCCATTTCATGGAAGCGCTCAAGGCCAGCGGCCGACTCGAAGACAGCGTCGTGGCCATCATCTCCGACCACGGCCACAACTTAGGTCACGACCCCGGCGACAAGGGTCTCATCAGCAAGCAGGGCCACCCCATGACCCACGCGGTGGCTGACCTGGTGATGATGATCCGCCATCCGGGAGGCGAGGCTGCTGGCACCACCAGCGACGTGCTCTGCTACGACCACGACCTGACGGCGACGTTGCTGGCTCTCGCCGGTGAGGAGTTCGGGCACGACATCGACGGCGTCAACATCTGGCCCGTGGTCCGGGGTGAGGTCGAGCGGGTGCGCGACTACGTGACCGTGGCGTGGGGTGGGCTCGTCACCGTCATCGACGACGAGTGGTGGTACAACGACAACCTGTGGAACGAGGGGCCCCTGCTCTATCGCGTGAAGGAAGACCCGGACCTGGAAAAGAACCTGGCCTCGGAGCACCCGGATGTCTGTAAGTCGATGCTCCAGCGCGCCCTGGACGACGCCGGTGGAGAAATCCCTGAGTTGCTCGTCAACTACAAGGACCGCTTCGGCTGCACCCCCTACGCCGACTGAGGCCTTCGGGGGAAGTCCCGCGTCGGCTGGGGTAGACGGGGCTGCCTGTAGTGGGCTTGCCCTTCGACGTTGGTCATTCCTCGACGTGACGCGCGGCTCTGTGAGCCTGCCGAAGGCGGGTGTTGAGCCCATCGAGCCCCTCGATGGTCGGCGTTGTCACAATCAGCATGTGCTCGTCGCCATTTCGTATATGTGACGGCGCCGCCGTCAGAATTGGCGGACCTCAAGAACACCTCAAGTCAGCCATGAAGGACCGCTGCCCTCCATAAGGACAAACTCCGGCACTCCATAGCCTCTTGTCCTTTTTGACAATCCATCGATCGCCCTCTCGGACCACCGAGTAGATGTTGCCCGATGCACTCAAACTGCCCGCGTAGTATCCACCGCTAACCTCTACCTCGTCTTCGTTTATCCACCTGATGTTTCCTACAGTAAAAATCAGGCCTTCCTCGCCGGTTTCTCTGTCTCTGACGCCTTCAAACCTGTGAGACGAGCACTCCGACACCTTTTTGCAGGGCGGCTTGTGCCCCTCGAATCTTCTCATGACATCATCGGTTGGATCCTCGTTGAATAGGAAGCCGCTTTCGTGCGGGTCGAGAGAAAGAAAGTAGGCTGCGGCGTCCTGCGGTTGTGCAGAAGCGTTGTGTTCGAACTGATAGCGGAATACAGCTTCCCGGATGTCATCTTCTTCCCTGCGGAGCTGAGCGACGCTCTGGCCGGCGGCTTTCCGACCGCAGGACAGTCGCATAACGGCGTTGTGCGCGGCTTCCCGGACGGGAAAGAACTCCTCCTCGTTCAAGGGCGGCCCGTAGAACCACCCACGCTCACGTACGAGGGGGTCCGACTCTGCAGTTTTCTGCAGCAGCTCGATGTCTTCAGTGGCGCCTATGTAACCGAGCCTTTGGGCAGCCCAGGCCCGCATGACGCCCGCTTCCGGATCATGCAGTATCTTATGCAGATCGTCCCTTATCGTGACGTCGCCACGCTCAGCCCTGGCGAGTACCATACAGTACCGCGCCTTGCCCAAAAGCGGCGCGGACATTTCCTTGAGAAGCGCAGTAGGCGCGCGCATCATTGCCAAGGTGCGGATGCAGCGAAGGTACGTCAACTCTCCCATTGTGTAGTGGCTTTCCCAGTAGCTCCCGCTGGCCTTTGGCACGGACTCCGCCTCACGGATTGCGGCGAGGATGAGTTCCGCCTTCTCCCTTGCATGTACTGTGCCTGGGTCATCAGCCATCACCGACAGGGCCGCCCATCGCAGTTGTAGGTCTCTGGACATTGCCAGCTCTTCGAGCCGTTTCAGCAAGCGCCCGTCGATAGGCTGCCCACGTAAGGCGGCTAATGCCTCAGTCAGCACCGGGGTCTCCCGAGAGACAAGAAGCGCCTTGGTCTGTGCTGTGTCTCGCGTCGCTTTCACGTAGGCGCGAGCGGCGGCTGAGCGAATGTGTTCGGGGACCGGCGCGGTACGTCCAAGCGCTATGTCCAGAAGGACCTGCCTTGCCTTGCCAGATCCTATCGCCTCAAGGACCCTTATGGCCCGGTCTTGAAACGGCCTCGCGTCTCCTATCTGCTCGAACCCATTCATGAGGGGGCCGATAACGTCGTCCCCCATCTGGGCCAACTGTTGAATGGCCACGTCGATGTCGGCTCCTCGCGTTTCCTGCGGCTGCCAGAATATGTTTAGTACGTCAAGAAGGCGCAGTGCCTCGCCAGGCTCGGCTTCGGAAGTTGCCGCCTCCGGCTCCGTCGTTAGCACCGGAGCCGCCAGATAGAGAAGTATAGGAAGAGCCGACGCCAGGGCGACCCGCAGGACTCGAATGCTCACACGCTCCCCTCCTCTGCGCTCGGCCACTTCACGGACTTGGACGACGCTGCGGCAGAAAGGTTCCTGCGAAATTGAGAAAGCTCATACTATCATGTGTCGCTGGGGCGGTGGCGTCAAGCGCGTTTGCGGGCGAGGGATGGCGACTTGCGCCGGCCCGGGGTCCTCTCCTTCTGGCCGAAGAGGAGGAAGGCAGCGGTGAGCATGGCCATCGCTAAGAGGAGGCCGTCCTTGCGGGCCCCGGTGTCGGTGCTCAGCCGGTGGAGCGCCCCGGTGAGGTATCGGCCGGGAGCACCCA
>CBDVDV010000157.1:0-8743 GCA_965372835.1 uncultured bacterium
GACGGTGTCCGGATCGTGGGGGAGACGGCGAGTATGGCCAATGAACAGAAGATCTCGAAGTGGTGGTTTGGGGTGTTGCCCCCGGCCGTGGTGTTATCGTACCTGTTCGTTGTGACCTTCTTGGGCTGGTGGGACAGCGCCTGGTTCCTGCGCAGCGGCGTGGGGAGGGTCGCTGTGCTGCCCATGAAGCCCCTCTACGTGTGGATAGGCGGAGGCCCGCATTGGGGCCTGTGGGTGGGTGTTCCATGGAACATGCTCCTCGTCCCTGCGGTGGTGCTTGTGGCAGCCTCCTTGCTGACGGGGTGGGTAGTGTATTGCCTGGTGTCCACGCGTGGCCCCAGGTTGCGGGTGCTCGGGCTGATCGTGGCCCTGCTGGTTGTGGCGTCGGCGGCTGCATGCCTCGCTTGGCGGGTGTGGTCGCTGAGTGCGCCTCCCGGTCCGCTGAGGGAATACCGGGTGATGCTTCGCCGCATCGAACGAGATCACAGGCGCGGCCGGTGGGAATACCTGTGGAGCGGAGGGGCGCTTGAGTGGCCAAAGAGCCAGTATTGGGAGCTGTCGGTCATCCTTTCCGACTTGCTGGACGCGCGGATGGATGCCTATTCGAACGAGGCATGGCTGGCGTTCTTTGAAGCGCGTTCGAAGCGCCCTGAATGGTTCACCGGGATAGAGGCGGAAATGCATGGAAAGTTGTTCCGACGCCTCCTCCCAGGTGGCGACCGCGAGGCGCTGGTGGACCTGTTGTCGTTCTACTGTCCTCTGTGGCTGGGTCTGCACGTGCCCACGTTCGATTGGTTCCTCGTGAAGCATTACGGAGATTGGTTGGAGGATCCGATTCTCCTGCTGCCTGATGCCTACGAGCGCGCGGAACGCCCGGACGTTAAGGAAAACTGCCAGTTCTTGTTGGCCAGAGCGTTCCCTATGGTGCCTCGAAAAGGTGACGGTGATGCCTTCGTCCAAGCCTGCCGAGAGTGGTACCTGGAGCGCAAGGACAGGTTGGTGCTCAATCCAGACTACGACGACGACTGGGAACCGCGCACTCCGCTGTTCCTTCTCGATGGGCCGCAGGAGACGAAGTAGCGTGAGCGCGGTTGTCGTCTTTGGCTTGCGAAGGTAGAATTCGCCAAGGCCGTTGCTCTTTCGTTCGTCAAAAGTTCAGGGCGTGGATTCGCTGGCCCCTGGCAGATGCGGGGTTCTCACTACCAGGAAGGCGCCACCGTTCCATGAGCGGCCCTGAAGAGGAAGTGATTCGACGGGCCCAGCGGGGCGACGATGGGGCCTACGAGGAGATCTTCCGGCGGTCCGTCGAGTCGGTTTTCGCCACCGCCTATCGGCTGACTGGCAACACTGCCGATGCTGAGGACATCACCCAGGAGGCCTTCGTCCGCGCTTTCTCGGCTATAAGGGGTTTCGAGCACCGAAGCTCATTTCACGCCTGGCTCTACCGCATTCTGCTCAACGTTGCCTACGACCATTTTCGGAAAAGCGCCAAGGAACGGGCGCGCACCTACATCAAACTGACGCACAGTGAAGTGGCCCCCACGGCGGCAGCGGACACCAGTCCACCCGCTGTGGCCAGTGCTCGAGAGGAGCGAGCGCTGCTGCAGGCCGTTTTGCGGGAGCTTCCAGAAGAGCAGCAGGTGGCCGTGACGCTGGTGTACTTGGACGGGATGTCCTGCCGGGAGGCGGCCGAGGTTATGTCGGCCAGGGAGGGGACGCTGTACTACTGGCTGCACGAAGGGAGAAAGTTCTTAGCTCGGCGGCTGGGTAGGCTTCTTGAGGCCGGTGGAGCTCGCGGCCGGAGCGATGCCTGAAAGGAGTGTGTTCCCGTGAACTGCCGTGATGCGCAGGACCTGCTGATACGACGACAGGACGAAAAACCTGCAGCAGCGGAGAACCGCCAGCTTCAGGAGCACCTTGCAGTCTGCGCCGACTGCCGCCTGCTGATGAGCGGACTCAAGAAGACGGAAGAGCTTTTCGAGCGGGAACGTCAGGCCAACCCCAGGCCCGGTGACCCGACGGAGCTCTGGCAGAGAGTCTCCGATGCCCTCGGGGAGCCTGCTTCGGCGCTTCGGCGGTCAGTCAGCTGGATGCGGGCAGCGCTGGCAGGCACGGGTCTCGCCCTCGCCGCCAGTATCCTCGTTGCCCTCAGCCTCTGGCGGTGGGGAGTGGGAGTTCAGCGCGACATGGATGGCCTCAAGGACGACCACACAGAGCTCCAGCAGCAATACGAAGACTTGCGAGCCCACGTAGCCGCGTCTGGAGCGCCCCTGGTGACTCTGGCCGTCGACGAGCTGGAGCGCAGCACCAGGCTCTACTGGGAGTTGGCCGACTTCTATCGGCTGCCTGTTCTCTGGGTGGTCGAGGGGGACCGGGGCGTGGAGATGAAGCTGGGGTTGGAACCGGCAGTGGCCCCCAGGTCCGAAGCAGAAGCAGACCTCCTCTTCCTCGCGGTGACCATTGCGGACAAGCAGGACCCAGATGCCTCAACCACCGTCCGGATCGTCACTCGCCCCGGGCGGCGCATCTCGGCCGAGCTGGAGGAGCTTTCCGTGGGCCAAGGCCATTGGCGCCTGGAGTGTGTGCCCACCGCCTTTGGGAGAGACGGCCTGGCCGTGGCGCTGAAGTTGGAGCACATCTCCGCCACGGCGCCGGCGGTGCTGGCGACGGAGGTCACGCTGTTCCCGGGCACTGTCGCTAAGCCCGGTTCACTCGTGGTCGCCGGTCGCACCTACACCGTTCAAGTCGTTGGTCAGCGGGCGGCAAGGCCCGGCGCTGGACCGCCGACAAAGCGTCAGGGGCAGGCTACATGAGAACATGGGTTGTCACTGGTGCGCTCTTGCTGCTCACGCCTTTGACTTCGGCCGGTGCCCTGGGAGGCGACGGAGAAGTCCATGTTGTGCCAGCGGGCGGGCGGTACTTCGCCGGTGAGAAGCTCCAGCGACACCTCTGCTACAGGTTGGGCGGACGACCCGGGGACAAAGTTGTCTGCCGCTGGGGGATTGCTCTTTTCGACGACCAGGTCGTTGAAAGCGGCTCCCTGGAACTGACCCCCGCCCAAGGCACCGCCCACGGCAAGTTTGTCACCACCATGCCCAATGTCCCTCAACGCCTCCCTCTCACATTCGCTGTGCGGGTGTACGCGGGCGACCAGGCCGTGGCTGGAGAGGAAATTCAAGAGACTGTGTTTCCGGATAAGCCCGTCCTGCTCGATTCGGACAGGGGTGAGAAGGCCAGGATCGGACTTTTTGACCCATCAGGCGCCACGGCGCGGGTGCTTGCGCGGATGGGAGTAGCATTCACACCCCTCTCATCTCACCTGGGCCTGCAAGCGTTCAGCGGCGACGTTATCATCGTGGGTGAAGGTGGAGCATTCGCGCGGGCGCCCGCCAGTCTGTCCCTGGCCGTGCAACGGGCGCGGAAAGGTGCATCTGTCTTGGTCTTAGCCCAAGCAGGCTGGCCCCCACGACACCTTCGGCCCCCCTGGCTATCTCCACCGGGTGAGGTGGACTTTGACTTGGCTGCGCGCCTCTCCACCCATCCTGATCTCATCGGGGGCCTCCTCCCCGGTGACCTCTCGAGGTGGCGACTGAGGACGCATCCCCAGGAGGAGGGTCTCTGGGAACTGGCTTCCTGGCGGGCGTTTCCGGCACCGGTCAAGGGGAACTTCAGGCTGCATCTGAGCGTTCCGGGCGGAGGCATAGGTCGGTCGTGCCTCATGGAATACCTGGTCGGTGACGGTCGAATGCTGCTGACCACGCTCCCCGTGGTGGCTGCGTACGATGGAGAACCCGTGGCTCGTGTCATGATGCGGAACCTGCTGCTCCTGGCCACCGCTCCTGTAACGAAGTGGAAGCGAACGGCCCTCTGGGGAGACCCGGAGGGCGAACCGGTTCGCTGGCTCGGTGACTTGGGTGTCCAGGCTCAGTTGAACGCGGTCAACCTCGGCGAAGTTGACGTGCTTCTTGTCGATGGCTCCTGTGCACCGGCAAAGGCCTTTCCCAAGCACGAGGCAGAGATGCTTGAAGCACTGGAGCGTTTCGTGCATGGCGGAGGCCTAGCGCTCATCCTTGGACTGACTGAGGAGAGACTGAACGACTATCGGCCGCTGCTTCCTGAACGCCTGTCGCTCCGGGCCGCAAAGGTGGAGCAGGTGCTCTTCGAGCGCAGAGAGTCCTTCCTCTGGGGTGTCCCTCAAGAGACGCTCAAGAAGCTTGTCGGGGGCTGCGAGAGCATAGACATCCCCGAGTTCGAGCGTGGAGAGAAGGAGCGGGCGGTAACCGAGCCTCCTGTTGTGGCCCGCTTCTCACGGGGTGAGGGCGAGGTGCTGCTGGTACAGATCCCATTCTGGGGGCTGGCGGACAACAAGGAGGGTGCGTCGCGCCTGCTATCACAGATGCTTACGAACCTTGGTGTGAGTCTGGCTGAGCCGGGGGAGTGATAGAACGGAAGAGGGCTTTCCCATCCCTTGTGCGAAGGAGGAAGGAGCATGAGTCGCAGCCTACTGGGGGCTGGTGTTGTGGTTGTTGTCTTGGCGGCCGCCCTGTGGGGCCAGCAAGAGTCGGGACCCGAGGGGAACGAAGCGCTGCCTGCTGAAAAGCCGTTGCCCCAAATCCTGACCGTGGCCGTGCTCGACTTCGAGGCCAAGGAGGTCGGGGGCGTGGAGATGGGGTCCAAGATCGCCGACCTTCTGACCATCTATCTCTCTACGATGGGTGACTTCGAGATGGTGGAGCGGAGTAAACTCAAAGACATCCTGAGCGAGCAGGCCCTGAGCCTGTCGGGGGCCGTCGACCCCGCGCAGGCGGTCCAGGCGGGTCGGTTGGTGGGGGCCAAGCTCATGGTCTTCGGCCGCGCCTTCGCCCTGGAGGGGGACCTGTACCTCCTCGCCAAGGTGGTCAGCACCGAGACCAGCCGGGTGGCTGGCGCCCTGGTCAAGGTGAAACTCAGCGACGAACTGACCGACGCCGTGGCCGCCCTCGCCGAGAAGCTGGTTGAGACCATTGAGAAGCGGGGAGCTGCTTTGGGGGTGACGGCCGCACGCATCGACCCGGTCAAGACCATCAGCCAGGCACTCAAGGACCTGAAAGCAGACCGGCTCCCCTCAGTGGTGGTGGCCATTCCCGAACAGCACTTGGCCCAGGCCATCATCGACCCCGCCGCAGAAACGGAACTGCAAAGCATCTTCAAAGGTGTCGGGTGCACCGTCTTTGAGTCCAGGAGCAAGATGGTCCGTGAGTGGGCCAAGGTGTTCTTCAGAACTGGTGAGGGTGCGGTGCCGACCCAGGTGAAGCGGGCGGACCTCCTGGTCGTGGGCGAGGCCTTCAGTGAGCCGGCCGGGCGATTCGGGGAACTGCACTCCTGCAAGGCAAGACTGGAAGTGAAGATCGTAGAGAAGAAGTCCGGTACCATCCTGGCGGTGGGCAGCAGCAACACCGCCGCCATCGACCTGAGCGAGCACGCTGCGGGCAAAAAGGCCCTGCAGAAAGCCGCTCAGAACCTGGCCGTCCGCCTCATCCCTGACGCCATCAGGGAATGGAGCAAATAGGCGGGCTCGCAGGGGAACAGAATCTCAAGTGTGGGCTGCTGGGGTCGCGTTCGCGTTAGATTCGATGACGAAAGGAAGGGCATGCGAAGGCTACCTTTGATGCTTCCCGGTGTCACAGTATTGGTCTTGCTCCTGGTGCGCCCTGGCCTGGTACCGGGCCAGGCGCCGCAGGAATACCAAGAATCCGAGGTCGGCAACGGGGGCCGCTCTCCCATCGCCCTGGTGGTGTTCGATTTCAAAGTCCAAGACGACGCCGACGAGGACATGGGGAGCCGGATCGCCGACGCACTGAGTTCCCGCCTGGCCCAAGAGCAGGATTTCCGGGTGGTTCCAAGAACCGGCATCACCGAGGGGCTTGAGCAAGAGGGCCTCGGACCCCCGGCTCCCGGTGAGCGCGTCCCGGCCATCGAGGCGGGGCACCTGCTGGGGGCCGGCTTGGCGGTCTTCGGCCGGGCCTTTGCCTCCGACGGCTCCCGCTACCTCATCGCCAAGATCGTCAACACCGAGGACCTGACGCTCAGTGGTGTCATCGTCAAGGGGTGGCTCGGCGAGGAGCAGACCGCTCTGGCCGTGCGCGCGGCACAGAGACTCAGCGACCTCCTGCACGATCGAAGCAGCGGGTCGCCCGCCTACCACTTGCCGTCGCAACGAGCCAAAGGCGTACGACGGATGAAGGAATGGCTCACGAAGTCGACGGAGAACTGCGTACTTCCCCGGGTTGCCGTCATCATGTCGGAGAGCCACCTGGGTCGGCAACTCCCCACACCCATCTGCGAGACGGCGGTGACCCAGTTCCTCCTGGACGTCGGCCTCGACGCCTACGCCTGTGGCACCCCCGCGTCCCGGCAGTGGGCCAAGGGCCTCATGGACATACAGGCTACGCTGGGGGAGTTCCCTCCGGAGACCGAGGGCGCCGACCTCGTCGTTGCCGGTCACGGGTGGAGTTCGCCCACCCCCAAACACGGCTCCTACGGCAGGCTGGCCATCTGCGACTCGCGGGTGACGGTGAAGGTCTTCGACCGGGCGACCGGCCTGGAGATGGGCCAGACCATGGGTGAAGGGTTTTCCCTCGGCCGCACTGAGGAGGGGGCCGCCCGGAAAGCCCTCGAACGTGCCGGCGAGCAGGTCGCGTTGTACACCGGCGACCAGATCAGGGTGTGGTCGGTGCAACACCCGACGAGCAGCCAAGAGCAGAAAGGCAAAGATGAAGCGCAGAAGGAATCGCGGGCAGAATGACATGATGGGATCCCGAGGAAACAGCGCGACGGGAGTACTTGCCGCCGGACTTGCAGCAGTCTTGGTTGCTGTGGTGTTTGGCGCCGCCGCCGGGGCCGTCGACGCTCAGGGCTCGGCCCCGCCGGCAGAAGTCAAGGCCCTGGCGGTGATGTACTTCGAGAACCGGAGCCCCGGGGCCCAGTGGCAGTGGCTCTCCACGGGCTTAGCCGACATGCTCATCACCGACCTGGGCCGCTCCGAGAGGCTCCTGCTGGTGGCAGTCTTGCCGGGGCTCGGGCTTGTCCTGGTGGCCGGGGGCCCTCCCCCAGGCGTTCTCCGCTATTCGAACCACCCTCTCGGTAGCCACGGTCGTCTTTGGAAGTACGCGTGGGCTGTCGTTCTGGTCGACGACGAACTGACAGTCGTCAAGGTCTGTGACTAAAGCACGACGATACGCCCCAAAAGCAGTATTGCGTCCCCACTTTCCCCGAGGGCCCTTGATCTTCCCTGAATCTGCACTGCGCAGCCTTGCCAAGACCGTATAATTCCGTAGGGAGACCCCTCATCCAGCGGAGCCTTGCCATGGCTGACGACCCGACCGTACCGCGACCAGCAAAGAAACCCCTCCTCCCCCGCTGGGTGAAGTTCCTGCTGATGCTCGTTGGCACGCTCCTTTTCCTCACTGGGGGTGCGTGGGTGCTCCTGGACATAGTCACCCGACAGGACCTAAGGGCAGCCTTGGCCGAGGTCGAGGGTCTGGGTTGGCCCACGAGCCGCGAAGAGCTCCATGTGGAAGCGGTTCCGGACGAGGAGAACGCCGCGCTCATCTACGAACAGGCTTTTCCTCTTATTACAGAGGTCCCCGCAGACCGCTGGGACACCACCGAAGACTCAATGCTCCCGATCCAGCCTCGGGGGTTGAAGCCTGATGAACTGGAGGCGCTCGAGGCCAAACTGAGCCGCAACGCAGAGGCCCTGCGCCTGCTCAGGCAAGCGGCACAAAGGCCGCGCTGCCGATTCCCTGGTGACCTGGAGAGTTGGATACGCATCCGCCCGGATCAGGGGTCCCGCGCCTCTGTCCGACTGCTGGCGCTGGCCATGCTGATGGCCGCCGAGAAGAAGCGGCCTGAGGAGGCCGTGGGCTATTGGCTGGACACGGCGGCGCTGCTGCGGGGGCTTCAGGACAACAGAAACTGGTACATGGACACCTTCCGCAGAGAGTGCACCTACTGGACCCTGGCGAATATGAGTGGACTGCAGGGAATGATCCGGAAGGGCGTTCTGGGTCATGGAGAACTCGAAACAGTTCTGGCCTCGCTGGAAGGACTCGAAGGTCGCAAGAGCTATGCTGAGAGGCTGCGTTCGGGAGCGTTCGGAGCCAAGTTCGTCGCCGGCTGGTCGGGACGGGTCTTGCTGGACTACGTAGGCCTTTGGCAAGGTCAGTTACCATTGTCTCGGCGGCTGGAGAACAGGGCCCTGCGCGCCGGAGCCTGGCTATGGGGCTCCTGGCTGGGTCGGCCGTTGAGGCAGTACGACGCGGCTCAGGCCCTCCGCGTGTCCGTAGAACTGGCTCAGGTCGCTGACCAGCCTTACCACCAGGCGCAGGTGTCGGCACGACGCACACGCGCTTGGGTGGAGCAATTGCCCCGGTTGGCGATTATGGCCAGGAATTTCTGCCGGAGCCGAAGTCGCGACCACGGCTCTCAAGCTCGGGCGGAAGCCCGGGTTGTCGCGGCCCGGGCGGGCGTCGCCTTGGCGCTGTTCCGTCGTAAGCACGGTCGGTATCCCGATTCCTTGAACGAGCTGGTTCCCGGCGTTCTTCCGGTCGTCCCTGTGGATCCATTCGATGGCCACATGCTGCGGTACATCCGTGATGATGAACTGGTTGTCGTTTACAGCATCGGCGACGACCTGCGGGATGATGGGGGGAGTGAGGAGCCACGGCCTCTAGGCTGGCCTATAGGCTCCAGCACGTACGGC
>CBDVDV010000158.1:0-8546 GCA_965372835.1 uncultured bacterium
GTGGGACAGTGGCAGCCTTCCGGGAGGCACAGAGTACGACTACCACATCCACTCGCGTCCGGGCGCGCCCCCCCAGGCGCCTCCGGAAGGCTCTTCGGAGAAGTGGCGGACCTACAAGGTGTTCAGCACGCTCGGGCACCACGTGTTGGGGGTCACGGTGACCCGGGACGACCCGCCCCCTGACTGGCCCGGCCGCCCGGACCACGGTGACGGCTGTTCGAGTACAAGAAGAAGCAATAGGAGACAGGGGTTGGCGAGCGTTCGGTCTCGAGGCAAGTAATCCTTCACCGTGCATTTGAGGGTGCTTGCGCACCGAACGCGTAAGGCCTCCCAGCGGTGGTCAAGGGCGGTGCCGGGCTCGCACCGTCTGCTTCGATGGGAGCGCCGGGGAAGGCGCCGGCGAAGCCGCTGAGTAGCGAGAGGCCCAGCACTGGGGCTGGGCTCGGGCACCGGGGCCTATATGGAAGACGAGGTGGTTGCCTTTAATCTGAAACCCTGGGCCCTTCCCCAGCGGGTGAGCAACAGTACCCGCACCTTTTCCTGGAAGGTGCGTTCGGGGAGTGGCTGGACCGACCTGGGTGAGACGAGCAACCCCTTCTGGGTCACCTGGGGGGCTCCCTCGGCCAGCAGCACAACCGCCAAGCGGGTCAACTGGGTTACCGAAGAGGCCAATGGCTGCGAGAACATCCCGGAGATTGCCGACGCTGTCTGGAGTGCATTGCAGGAGACCGAGGACCCCCCGCTCGAACCGTGGGACGGCACGGGACTGACCACCACCGGCGAGTGGAAACTGCTCGACGGAGAGCCGTGGGCCGGCACGTGCAACAACCAGGCCTCTCTGATGCATAATTGTCTCAAGATGCTCGGCGTGAATTGTGCCTTGGGAATGGTCTTTGCTTCTTGGGACGCAGACATGCAAGGTCCTGACCGCCGAGCACTCGGACAGGCCATACAGGCCCAGGTCTGCTACGCTCCGTCTCACTTTGCCAGGCCGGGAGACCACTTTGAATACCTGGGCATCCGCATTCCGGGCCACCCGGATGCGCACGCATTCCTTGGCTTCTGCTTTGTGAGTGGCACCTATTACTGCTTGCTCCCGCCTGGGAAAAGCAACACTCCGCTCGGGCTTCAGCGGAACTGCGTGCAGGGAAATAGCGGAGTCTTGGCCTGGCACTACTGGTACTTCGACGAGTCCGAACAGGAATGGATAATGAAGCCGTGCGCAAGTCATCCGCTGCCTTGAGCGAAGGAGAAGGAGAATGAGACGTGTACAGTTGCGCGTCTGTGTTGGTTTTGTGTTTGTGGCTTGGCTCTCAGTGGTTTTGCTTACCGCCGAGACCGAGCCGGCAGGGCTGGCGAGTTCGGAGAGTTCCCTCAAACGATCGTCATGCACAGGTTCAAGATTGGCGAGAAACGGGCGCATCTATGGCCATCGCCCGAGCTTCTGAAGGAGCAGAGCGTGCCTGAGTCACCGGGGACGGCTCGGGCTCGTCGGCACGCGGAGGAGTACCTTCGGCTCATCGTGAAGCCGGACCTGCTTCCCCCCAACCTGCAGGAGCGTTTCGTATTGCGGCGCGTCGGCAAACCCGAGAGCCCGTGCAATGTCATCGACCTGCGCTACCGCGTAGATGACCTGGCCATCTGGGCTCATCAGACCAGCACCGAACTGGTTGTCAGAACACAGGTGGTAGGGCTGAAGCCTATTGCAGTGCCCCCTGTCCCGGTACATGACTGCCACAGGGCCGTGCGAGAGCCTGCCTGGCAGGATTGGCGTACCCCGGCACATAACTCGGTACTCGACCTCACGCTGGCGGTAGCCGAGACCCTTTTCGTCCGCCAAGGCGAAGTACCCAAGGCGATAGAGATCAGAGAAGGACCTTGGCCCGCAGGCTTCGGCGGCCTTTCGGTCAGGCTCTCAGGTGCTCCGGGCAACCCCTGGGACGTCGTCTACTGGAACGAAGACCGCCTCGGGCGTCTGGGGCGCGCCTTCGCCGATTTCGGGGCCACCACAGACGGGCAGACTGTGGTGTTCACCTTTTACAAGTTTGCCGGGCGCTCCAGTTGGCCCTCTGGCCCGGGGAAGTGGTTCTCGGAGGACACCAGGGAACACACCGCCCGAACCCCCATCGAGGACCTGAGAAGAATCGGGATCGTCGAGGATCGCGACCAGTAGCTGCCTGTCACCAAAGGCGCCCACGCTTGCACCTGGCAATTCCGCACCGTGGGCGCCCGGACCGAGTTGGGTGAGACCAGCAACCCCTTCTGGGTCACCTGGGGGGCTCCCTCGGCCAGCAGCACAACCGCCAAGCGGGTCAACTGGGTTACCGAAGAGGCCAATGGCTGCGAGAACATCCCGGAGATTGCCGACGCTGTCTGGAGTGCATTGCAGGAGACCGAGGACCCCCCGCTCGAACCGTGGGACGGCACGGGACTGACCACCACCGGCGAGTGGAAACTGCTCGACGGAGAGCCGTGGGCCGGCACGTGCAACAACCAGGCCTCTCTGATGCATAATTGTCTCAAGATGCTCGGCGTGAATTGTGCCTTGGGAATGGTCTTTGCTTCTTGGGACGCAGACATGCAAGGTCCTGACCGCCGAGCACTCGGACAGGCCATACAGGCCCAGGTCTGCTACGCTCCGTCTCACTTTGCCAGGCCGGGAGACCACTTTGAATACCTGGGCATCCGCATTCCGGGCCACCCGGATGCGCACGCATTCCTTGGCTTCTGCTTTGTGAGTGGCACCTATTACTGCTTGCTCCCGCCTGGGAAAAGCAACACTCCGCTCGGGCTTCAGCGGAACTGCGTGCAGGGAAATAGCGGAGTCTTGGCCTGGCACTACTGGTACTTCGACGAGTCCGAACAGGAATGGATAATGAAGCCGTGCGCAAGTCATCCGCTGCCTTGAGCGAAGGAGAAGGAGAATGAGACGTGTACAGTTGCGCGTCTGTGTTGGTTTTGTGTTTGTGGCTTGGCTCTCAGTGGTTTTGCTTACCGCCGAGACCGAGCCGGCAGGGCTGGCGAGTTCGGAGAGTTCCCTCAAACGATCGTCATGCACAGGTTCAAGATTGGCGAGAAACGGGCGCATCTATGGCCATCGCCCGAGCTTCTGAAGGAGCAGAGCGTGCCTGAGTCACCGGGGACGGCTCGGGCTCGTCGGCACGCGGAGGAGTACCTTCGGCTCATCGTGAAGCCGGACCTGCTTCCCCCCAACCTGCAGGAGCGTTTCGTATTGCGGCGCGTCGGCAAACCCGAGAGCCCGTGCAATGTCATCGACCTGCGCTACCGCGTAGATGACCTGGCCATCTGGGCTCATCAGACCAGCACCGAACTGGTTGTCAGAACACAGGTGGTAGGGCTGAAGCCTATTGCAGTGCCCCCTGTCCCGGTACATGACTGCCACAGGGCCGTGCGAGAGCCTGCCTGGCAGGATTGGCGTACCCCGGCACATAACTCGGTACTCGACCTCACGCTGGCGGTAGCCGAGACCCTTTTCGTCCGCCAAGGCGAAGTACCCAAGGCGATAGAGATCAGAGAAGGACCTTGGCCCGCAGGCTTCGGCGGCCTTTCGGTCAGGCTCTCAGGTGCTCCGGGCAACCCCTGGGACGTCGTCTACTGGAACGAAGACCGCCTCGGGCGTCTGGGGCGCGCCTTCGCCGATTTCGGGGCCACCACAGACGGGCAGACTGTGGTGTTCACCTTTTACAAGTTTGCCGGGCGCTCCAGTTGGCCCTCTGGCCCGGGGAAGTGGTTCTCGGAGGACACCAGGGAACACACCGCCCGAACCCCCATCGAGGACCTGAGAAGAATCGGGATCGTCGAGGATCGCGACCAGTAGCTGCCTGTCACCAAAGGCGCCCACGCTTGCACCTGGCAATTCCGCACCGTGGGCGCCCGGACCGAGTTGGGTGAGACCAGCAACCCCTTCTGGGTCACCTGGGCGTCCCCCTGGGGGAGCAGCACAACCGCCAAGCGGGTCAACTGGGTTACCGAAGAGGCCAACGGCTGTGACAGCACACCTGACATCGGTGAAGCCATCTGGACAGCCCAGCCGTCGGTGACGGCGTCACCTGCAAGGCAAGCGCTCGTGGCTCAGCCAGTTCCAGCACAGCCCTGTCGGTTTTTCGTTTGACCTGGCAACCCAAGTTCTGGTAAACTACTTTTTGTGACGCAGGGTGACGCAGCAGGGAGTTGCCGTGTACGCTATCATCCGAGACGGAGGTCATCAGTACCGGGTTTCTGAGGGGGACCTGATTGAGGTCGACCTGCGCGCCGCCTCCCCGGGCACCGAGGTGACCTTCCCGGAGGTGCTGCTCTGCAGTGACGAAGAGGGGGTGCGGGTCGGTCGGCCCATAGTTTCTGATGTGGAGGTCCGTGGCGTAGTCGAGCGGGAGGTCAAGGGACCGAAACTGATCGTGCTGCGCTTCCGCCGACGCAAAGGCTCGCAAACCCGTCGGGGGCACCGTCAACATTACCTGGCTGTGAGGATTACGGAAATCGCGCACAAGGGGGTTGCTGCCCCACAGGAGTAGGGACCATGGCACACAAAAAGGGACAAGGCTCTTCACGGAACGGACGTGACTCCCGGCCCAAAAGTCGGGGTGTCAAGCGGTTCGGAGGACAGTTCGTCACCGCCGGTACCATCCTGGTCCGCCAGTGTGGGACCCGCTTCAAGCCTGGGCGCAACGTCGGGCGGGGTCGCGATGATACACTGTTCGCCAGGGCCGACGGCGTGGTGCAGTTCGTGACCGGTCGGCGGCTGGAGATCCTCCGGAGCGACTGACCTTCGTGAAGGCCCGCGGCGGTACCCCTCTCCCGTGGGCCTTCGGTGCGCCTGGGCGGGCTCTGGGGTTCGGGCCGCTGGCCTTTCCAGGTTGGAGGCGGTGCTGTGTTCATTGATGAGGCCAAGATCGTGGTTCGTTCGGGGCGTGGTGGGAACGGCTGTGTTAGTTTCCGTCGCGAGCGTTTTGTCCCCCATGGCGGCCCGGACGGCGGCGATGGCGGTCGTGGCGGCCACGTCTCGATAGCAGCGAGGGCCGGCCTCAACACCTTGCTCGACATCTCCCAGCGGGCCACCTACTTCGCCGAGAACGGAGGCCACGGCCAAGGCAAGAAGCGCCACGGGAGGAACGGGCGCGACGTGGTCATCCATGTTCCCCCGGGAACCATTGTCCGCGACGCCGAGCGGGGACACGTGCTCCGGGACCTCGTCCGCCCCGGTGACCGTGTGTTGGTGGCGTATGGGGGAGGGGGCGGCCGGGGGAACAAGGCCTTTGCCTCCTCCACGAACCAGGCCCCGACCTACGGCGAAGAAGGCCAGCCCGGTGAGGAACGGACAGTCCTGCTGGAGTTGAAACTCATCGCCGACGTCGGCATCATCGGCCTGACCAATGCCGGCAAGAGCACGCTGCTTAGCCGCCTTTCCCGCGCCCGACCCAAGATCGCCGACTATCCCTTTACCACCACCGCGCCCGTCCTGGGCATCGTGGCCGCAGGTTCCTTTCGCCGGTTTGTGCTGGCTGACCTGCCCGGACTCATCGAGGGAGCTCACCAGGGGACGGGGCTGGGGGACAGGTTTCTGCGGCACATCGAGCGTACCAGGCTCCTGCTGCACCTCATTGATGCCGTCCCTTTGCCCGGTCAGCCCGGCCCCGGTGAGGCCTATGACGTTGTCCGCGGCGAACTTGTCCAATACAGCAGCGAACTGGCCGGGAAGCCTGAACTGGTGGTGGCCAACAAGGCCGACCTGGGGGGGCGGGAGGAGGGAGTGGTCGAACTGGAGCGGGCCTCCGGCAAAGACGTCCTGGTCATCTCGGCCGTGACCGGGCAAGGTCTCCGGGGCCTGGTGGCCGCCATCGTGGAGGCACTGGAAGCACTTGACACTTCCGAGCGGGCCCCTCTCGGGGTGGAGGGGACCGAGCCCCGCGGACCCGAGCATTTGTGAGGTGGGTTGTGCTCCTGGCTCTCGATGTGGGTAACAGCAACGTCACGGCTGGTCGGTTCGCGGGCGAGCGACTGGTGGGGACGACCCGGCTGGCCTGCGCCGAACTGGCCTCTCTGGACCTGGGTCAAGCCTTCGGCCTGCAGGATGTCACACAGAGCCCTGCGGACGTGGTGGCCGTGGCCTCGGTGAACCCGTCGGCGGCACAGGTGGTCCTGGCATGGGCACGCAAGCACTTTCCCACCGAGCCGCTCCTGGCTGAGGAGAACCTGCCGGTGCGCATTCCCGACGCTGTGGCCGAGCGTCGGCGGGTGGGAGTGGATCGTCTGCTCGGCGCTCTGGCCGCCTACCATCGGGCTCGGTCGGCCTGCCTGGTGGTGGACCTGGGTTCGGCCATCACTATCGATGCCATCTCGGCCGAGGGGGTGTTCTTAGGAGGAGTTGTCGCTCCGGGGTTCCGGATGTCGGCGCGGGCCCTGGCGGAGGGAACCGCCTTTTTGCCTGAGGTCGACCTCGTGCTCCCCGAAAAGGTGCTGGCCAGCGACACCGTCTCGGCCATCCGGAGCGGTGTTCTCTGGGGTGGCGTGGAGATGGTGGCTGGTCTGCTCAGGCGGCTCAAAGTCGAACTGGGCGACTCGGCGAAGGTTTTTCTCACCGGGGGCGACGCCGGGCTCGTCGCTTCACATCTGCCGGGCATCGACGAGGTGGTGCCCCACCTTACACTGAAAGGACTCCGCCTCGCGGTCGAAGGCTACTCGACGCGGGGGGGGTAAGGGTGACGCCCACGGCTGGTCCCCGCGCCGCTCTCCTCACCCCGCCTGGCCGTGGCGGCATCAGTGTCATCTCGGTGGTGGGGCCTGGGGCCCTGGAGGTCGTCTGGCGGCGCTTTCGGCCCAGGTCAGTTATACCCCGTGAGCGCATCCGCTCAGGCCGACTCTACTACGGACACTTCACGGACACCGACGGACACGTCATCGACGAGGTGTTAGTGGCCGTCCTGGACACTGAGGCCGAGCACCTCGAGGTGAACTGTCACGGGGGCATCGTTCCTTCCCAGTTGGTGCTTCGGGAGTTGGCTGCGCTGGGTGTGCAGGTGGTTTCGTGGAGCGACCTGCCTACGCGGTCGCATCTTCTGCCCTCCGTGGATCTCATTCAGGAGGAAGCGTTGGGGGCCCTCGTCCGCGCTCCCAGTCAGCGGGCAGCCCAGGTGCTTGCGTGCCAGTGGAGGGGAGCACTGTCGCGCGAAGTGCACGGGATTATTGAGAGCCTGACCACCGATTGCCAGGGCTCGCCCCGCCGGCTGGACCAGGTCATCGACCGCCTTGCGGGGCTCCTGGAGACCGGGCGCTGGGGCCTGTCGCTCACCGAGCCTCCCAAGGTGGTTCTGGGTGGGCGGGTCAACGTGGGCAAAAGCAGCCTGGCCAACGCCCTTCACCAGGTTGAGCGCTACCTGGTGGATGAACAGGCGGGCACCACTCGCGACTTGCTTCCCGGTCTCATCACGGTTGATGGACTTCCCGTGGAACTCATTGATGCAGCAGGAATCAGGGAAACTGAGGATGCGGTCGAGCGCCTGGCAGTGGAACACAGCCGACGGGGCTTGAGAGAGGCCGAGTTGGTAGTTGTGGTTCTGGACGGGTCGCAGGTGCTGCTCCCGGAGGAGCAGGAGTTCGTCCGGTGGCTGGGAGACACGCCGAGGTTGACGGTGGTCAATAAGTACGACCTTCCCCAAATCCTTGAGGATGAGGAGGTTCGGGGGCTGCTTGGCGACACGCCAGTCCACACCTCGGCCGTGACCGGTCAGGGGCTGGAGGACTTACGCCGGGCGCTGGGCTCCCGGCTCTTCGGCGAGGTACCTCAGAACTATGCCGGACCCGTTGTCTTTACTCGGCGACAGGTGGCTCTGTTGAGCCAAGCCTCTGGTAGCCTTGTGGCCGAGGGCTCGCCCGGCCGGCCTGAGGCGCTGCGGGCGTTGGAGGCGCTCCTCGGATGAGCGAGGCAGCCAGCAGGCGTGGAAACCGACTCGTTCGGTGGTTGAGTGTCGCGCTCATCCTCACTGTTGCGGCTACGCTGCTCTTTCTCTTCCGAGTTCCACTGGCCTTGTTGGCGCTCCGTCACAGATGGTTTGAGCAGCAGGCCGAGAGGGTGGTCCTAAACGCCGGCACGGTATCCGTGCCGTATCTGTTGGACGCTCTCGACGATTCAGACCGTGACTTTGCCGGGCTGTGCGCGGGCTATCTCTTCCAGCTTCGTGATGTGCTGTCAACGGAGGAGCGCATCGATATGTTCGAGGAGGTCGTCTGCAAGACGATCCGTGTTTCTCTTGAGTTCCGCCCGGTCTACCTCAGGGGGAGCAGCGCTTTTGGATTCATACGCTGGAAGAGCGAGATCGACACAGATGAGAGCTATATGATTACCATGCGTATCGTCCTTGTGGACGAACAGGGGAAACACGAGTTTCTTGCCCGCAGGATAACTATAGCGCCACGTTCGACCAGCTCTACCGGACTTGGGGGTGACGCCTCAGCTGAGGTGGAATTCTTGGAACGTGACGATGACTCGTGGTACCCAGAGGTGGAATTCTTGGAACGTGACGATGACTCGT
>CBDVDV010000159.1:0-8476 GCA_965372835.1 uncultured bacterium
GACGCTCGCGGCAGGTCCTCGCGCCTGAATCCGACTATGTATACACAGTCTTGCCTGGGCTCCTCTTTTTCCCAGACTATGGTACTCCCCTCGAGACGCGCGCGTATTCCTTCGGCGCCAGTTGCAAGCCTGGGCACTTTGTTCTTCTCCCAAATAGCAACGCGATAAAACCTCGGAGGGCTCGGAAGTATCACCTTAGCCGTCGCTCTTCGTACCCCTTGTGTAAATCTCTGAAAAGCCATAAAGACGAAATCGTCCCGCTTCGAGAAAGTGCCAGGCCACTTGCAGACCACTTCGGCCTCGAAAGTGTCGCCGCGCTGCAGAGGAGAAGGGAAATTCACGCGGAAACATTTTACGTAGGGTTTGTCGTATATCATGTCGTCCTTATCGACGGGATACTTAGTATTCGTTTTCTTGTCAACAAAATAGGCTTCTATGTCTTCAAAGAGGACAGGGCTATCCCCACTTACTTTAACTGGAATGAACTCCGTTGGGTCCGTATGCATGTTTGTGACCGAAATACTGGCCCTGTATACGCCATCTCTGCCGTCGATTTCGAACTGCCACGTTTGCTCATTGTAAAAATGGCGTACGTCTTCCGAGAGCGGGTCTGGCTCCAAAAACTGGTAGGCTGCCCACAGAGATGGGAACATAGCCTCGCAAAGCTCAGCCTGGCGACGTCCCGCAGTGAGTGCGGTTCTCAGTCGCCGAAGTCCGAGCAGCAATACAAGGCCGAGCACTGCTAGAGATACAATGCGCGAATGACCAGGCAGTGGGACTAAAAGCCGGTCCCATAAGAGTACAAGAAAAGCTATACCACCTAGTGCAGAGGTCACCCAGTCCCTGGCCAGCGTGACGGTCTCGCTCCTAGCCCAGGCGAACCGCTCGCTCATCAGGTGTCTCCGCTGCTTATACGGTACGTGCCCTCCGGTACGGTCCCCAGCTGCAATGGGTCGGCCTTGACTAGGGTGTAGTCGGCCCTGTAAAGGTATTTGTTGACGCGCGAAAGCGTCAATATCAAGCAAGGTTGCTGTGTCAGTAATTCTATTTCGTCTTTTAGCCACAAGGCCCTAAGCTCTTCTTTTGGCAGGAACCGTCCCTGGCCCGGTTCGGTTCTCTCAGGGCAGTCTGGACAAACAAAGAGAAAGTAGTAGTTCGCACCACGTGGAAGGTGTGCTGAAACCTCTTGGCGGAAAAGCGACTTCACCTCACGAATGCGCTTCTTGGGATGAGCGAAGTGTTTTCTGTGATAGTGGTCCTGAAAGAAGCTCTCGGGACGTCTCTCAAGATGTAGCGGATATGTTCGGCAGGTGCCCGGACGGAAAGGATAAACGTTACATTTGAAAGTTCCAGGGGACAAGAAAAGACACCGCTCATCTCGCACCTTCAGAAAGTGGCCAGAGGAAGTGACATTTATGTATGTCCTATACTCCTTTCCAAGGGCGGCCTTAAGGCGGCTGATGTCCAGAGCACGCAAAGCTCCAACACTTCGTGCGTACGGACCTCTGCAACAAGCTCCTTTGCATTTGCGAAAGTCACAGTGAAACCGGGTATTGTGTGTAATGATATCCGTGACGACGAAGTAGGTAGTCCCAACCCCTGGTGACCAGTTCCTCTCTAACATTAGAAATGGCCCTTTCCCAACTTAAATGCTTACGATTGGAGTCTTCAGGAAAACCGGGACATAATAGTGTTTTTGTCCAGCGACGCCCTACCGAGGTGTGCGAACCAGCCCGCCCAAGGCCCATTGTTCACACAGCCCAAGAGTGCTGTCAAAGAAAACGGTATTGTGTCTCCATTCTCTCCGCTGTTCGTGCTGACCACTCATGAATGGGTCAGGCTGCCGGAAGGTTCTCACGAGTGAACTTCCTCGCCGTATGTCGGCAGTTCGTCGAGCCGCAGACAGGGCAGCAATAACGCTCGCGGCATTGGGGACAATACTTTCTGCCGTTTTTGATTCGAAACTGTCTCGCGCAGGCCTGGCACGTACGAGGTCTCCCGTGATAGTTGGGGTCGGATGGCCGGGGATGGCCGGCATGCGCGCTCCTGTGGCACTCAATGCATAGTGTCAGGCCGTTGGAAACTACGTAGCCCAGGTCGGGCCGGTCACAATACGGAACGGTGTGGTGCACCTGGAGTAGAACATTCTCACCGTGGCCATTGCGAGCACCGCACCACTGGCATCGATACCCGTCGCGGCGCAGAACCGCACTTACGAAATGCCGGTATTGCGGGTCGTTGTAGCGCTTTTGTCGTTCGGCAGCGTATCCCCCTTTCCAGTTGGGATGCTCAGGGCCGGATTTATGCAGTGTCGCCAAGTGGCGACGCTGCGCCGGCGTCAACCCGCCATACTTGGCCATGGTCGCGCGCATCGACGCGACACGCTTGGCTACCACCTCGCGTGGCTGCTTCTTCCCCGTTAAGCTTTCAGAAATCTTGGCCTTCGTCTTACTCGAGAGCTTGCGACCTAGGCAGCGCTTGTTGCCTTTGGCCGCCTGCGAGAGCTTGGAGCGCACTTCGGGTCGCCAAGCGGGGTTGTCTATAGCGTTCTTTTGCTTCATGCGGCAGGACTTGGAGCAGAAGTGCCGACCACGGCCCTCGTAGTAGCGTCCACAATAGTCGCAACGTCTTCGATAGATCTTCGGCATGGTTATCAGTGTATGACAGGAAGTGATAGAAAGCAACCCCAAAAGTGCACGCCAGCCCCCGAACTGAATCCGGGGTGCCTACCAAGAACCGGGGGCCTAATACGGTTTCCCGGGCTTCATCAGACCTGTTTGAGTTCGCCGGCGACGATGACGGTGGTGGCTCGGCCGGTGACGGGCCAGCCGTCGAAGGGGCAGTTTCGGCTTTTGGAGCGGAACTGCCTAGCGTCGATGGTCCAGGAGACCTTGGGGTCGATGAGGGTGAGGTCGGCATCGGCTCCGGGGGTGAGGGCGCCCTTGGGCAGCCGAAGGATGCGGGCCGGGTTGATGGTCATGGCGGCGACGGCCTGGGGCCAGGTGACTACGCCCGGCTCGATGAGGGTCTTGACGACCACCGGGAGCAGCGACTCCATCCCAATGACCCCGAAGGGGGCGTGACTGAACTCCACCTGCTTCTCTTCGGTAGCGTGGGGGGCGTGGTCGGAGACGATGCAGTCGATGGTGCCGTCGGCGAGGGCTTCGCGGAGGGAGTGGGCATCCTCGGCGGTCCTGAGTGGCGGGTTCATCTTGTACCTGGGGTCGAAGGTGGTGACGCACTCGTCGGTGAGGGCGAAGTGGTGGGCGGCGACCTCGCAGGTGACGTTTACGCCACGCGCTTTTGCCTGGCGGATGAGTTCCACCGAGCCCCGGGTGGAGACGTGGGCTACGTGCAGGTGACCTTTGGTCATCTCCGCTAAGATGAGGTCCCGACCCACCATCACCTCCTCGCTGGCGGACGGGATGCCCGGCAGACCCAGGGCCATGGAGTAGTAGCCCTCGTTCATGACTCCGTCCAGGGAGAGATTGACGTCCTCGCAGTGGTCGATGATGGGCTTGTCGAACATCCTGGCGTAGTCGAGGGCCTGGAGCATGAGCCCGGCGTCGGCCACGCAGAAGCCGTCGTCACTGAAGGCCACGGCCCCGGCCCGGCTCAGTTGGCCGATCTCGGCCAGTTCCCTGCCCTCCTGCCTCTTGGTGATGGCCCCGATGGGGTAGATGTTGGCCAGCCCGGCGCGCTCGGCCTGAAGGAAGACGAACTCGGCCGAGGCCTCGTTATCGACGACCGGCTCGGTGTTGGGCATGCAGGCGACGGTGGTGAAGCCCCCGGCGATGGCGGCGGCGGAGCCGCTGGCAATGGTCTCCTCCTCCTGCTTGCCGGGCTCGCGGAGGTGGACGTGCATGTCGATGAGGCCGGGCGCGACGATGAGCCCGTCGGCCTCGATGACCTCGTCGGCCTTGCGGGTGGCCCGGCCCACACGGGCGATGCGCGGACCTTCGATGAGGACGTCGGTCACTTCGTCCCGACCGGACGCCGGGTCTATGACCCTGCCGCCTCTGATGAGGATGGTTCTCATGGCGCTCCTGTACGCTGCCCTTTGTGTGAGTGTCGGCCTGGTCCGTGCATCGACGGGGACGGCGAGCCGTTATCGGGGCTGTCCGCCCGAAACCAGGTACAGTACGGCCATCCGCACCGCCAGTCCGTTGGTCACCTGGCGGAGGATGACCGAATGGTTGCCGTCGGCCACCTCGGGGGTAATCTCCACGCCCCGGTTCATCGGTCCGGGGTGGAGCACCAGCAGGTCGGGCTTGGCCCGTCCGAGACGCTCTCCGGTGATGCCGAAGAGTTGCGCGTACTCGCGGATGGAGGGGAACATGCTGCGACCCTGGCGCTCCAACTGGATGCGCAGGATGTTGACCACGTCCATCTCCGGGAGCACCGCATCCAGGTCGTAACTGACCTCGACGCCCAGTTGGCGGATGTCCCGGGGGATGAGGGTGGCCGGGCCCACCACCGTCACCTCGGCTCCCAACTTCTTCAGCCCCCAGATGTTGGAGCGGGCCACGCGGCTGTGCTGGATGTCACCGACGATGGCCACCTTGAGGTCCTTGATCCGGCCCTTGGCCTCGCGGATGGTGAAGACGTCCAACAACCCCTGGGTGGGGTGTTCGTGGGAACCGTCACCGGCATTGATGACGCTCGCGTCCAGGATGCGCGACAGTTGCAGCGCCGCGCCCGGAGCGCTGTGGCGGACCACCACGATGTCCACGCCCATGGCCTCGATGTTGCGGGCCGTGTCGTTGAGCGTCTCGCCCTTGCTCACCGAACTGGTGGGGACGCTGAAACTGACCACGTCGGCGCTGAGCCGTTTGGCCGCCAGGTTGAAGGAGGTGGCGGTGCGGGTGGAGGGCTCGAAGAAAAGCAGCACCACCACCTTGCCCCGGAGCGCGGGTACCTTCTTGATGCTCCGGGTGGAGACCTCCTTGAAACTCTCAGCCGTGTCCAGGATGGCAAGGATCTCTTCGCCTGAGAGTTCCTCCAGACCCAAGAGGTGTCGGCGCGTCCAGGCTGGCTTCTTCTTGGTTGCGGTTCTGGCCCGCTTGGCCATGGTTCCCCTCGCGCGAAGTGACCGGCGAAGCCCCGCGGCGCGCACTTCTACGTCGGCGCCCGAGAATCGTCCGAGCCTCTATACCGAACGCCAGCAGCGCTGTCAAGCAAATTCGTGAAGCGATGGCAGCGGTCAGGCTTCGAGGCTTTCCAGGAGTTCTTTGAGCACCTCGTAGGCGGTGAGCAGGGCTGGGATGGAGGCGTACTCGTTGGCCTTGTGGGGTTTGTTGATGACACCGGGACCCATGTTGAGAATCTCTCTGGCTTTCTTCCCGAAGTAACTCAGATCGACACGACCGCGGTTGTAGTAGTAGTCCACCTGCCCGAAGCGCTTTCGAAGGATGTCTTCGCCGAGTTTCACCAGTGGCCCCTCGAGGTCGGCCAGCACGGGGAGGCTCCCCCGACGTTGTTCGACGGAACAGTCCACGTCAGCGGTAAACTCCTCCAACTCCTGGGCGAAAGTGTCGAAGTCCTCTCCCGGCGCCAGTCGGCGGTCGATGGTCAGCCGACAGGCGCTGGGGATGACGTTCTCCGCCTCACCGGCGTTGATGACCGTCACCGAAAGGGCCGGTTTGACGGTGATGCCCGGGGCCACCTGGACGGGTTGGATGGCGTCGGCCCGCTGCGAGACCCGTTGGATGACGGGAAGCGCCCGGTAGATGGCGTTTATGCCCTGGTCGAAGGCAGCGGAATGGCTGGCCCGCCCGTGGACGGTGACGTCGGCGAGGGTCCTCCCCTGGCAGCCGATGCCCAGTCTGAGTCGACCCGTCTCCTCGTCGTAGGTGGGCTCGCAGGTCAGGGCGCAGTCGAAGTCGTAGCGCTCGGTGAAGGTGCGGGCGCCGTTGCGGCTGCTGACCGAGCCCCCTTCCTCGTTCACGGTGAAGGCGAAGGCCAGGCGAAGGCGAGGCCGGACGGTCCTGGCCAGGGTCACCATGACCGCTAAGCCGCCCTTCATGTCGGAGGAGCCCAGGCCGTAGATGCGGTCACCCCGGATCACCGGCGCGAAGGGGTCCGTCTCCCACCCTTCGCCCGGGGGGACCGTATCCAGGTGGCCGTTCACCACTAAGGTCTTCTCCCCCTCGCCCACGAAGCAGACCACGTTGCCGTCGGCATCCTGCTCGGGTGAGAGGCCGGCGTCGCTCAGTACCTCGGCGATGCGGTCGCTCAGGGCCTGTTCCTCGCCGGTGACGCTTCTGATGCGGATGAACTCGCAGAGGAGGTCCGTCAATCCAACGGATCCGTAGGACTCGTCCTGTAGCATCCTGGCTTCTCCCTTGCGCGCAGGTAGTGGTTCGGGTGGCAGCCGGAAACTTTGAAGTATAGGAGCCCGGGTCTCGGGGGCAAATGCTTTTCGATGGCTGAGGTCACCGGGTCCGAGGGAAGGGCCTTGATTGTTTGCCCACCAGCACTACAATGCGGCAGGCACGCGCAGAGGAGGTTTGAGTTGGCGATGTTTCGGTGGCTGAAGGCGCTGGGTTGTTTGGCGCTCCTGGTGCTGACGTCGTGTGCGCCGACGACGAAGGGCTACGTCCGGGCCGCGGACGTGGCCCGGGAGTTCGGGCTGGAAGTGGAGCGTGACCCGCTGGTGGGGCGGGTGGTGCTCCGCGGCGAGCGGCCGGGGGGGACCGTGGAGGTGGTGGTGAGCCCCGGGCTGGAGACGGCTCTGGTCAACGATAAGTTCCATCGTCTGCCCCGGCCCGCCCGCTACCGGGGCCTGGAGGTGCTGGTGGCTGAGGAACTCCGGGAGGCAATCCGGTCGGCGCTGATCGTCTCCCCCCGAGGGCGCCCGAGCGGACTGGTGCGCTCGGTGGTCCTGGACCCCGGCCACGGAGGCAAGGACCCCGGGGCCATCGGCCCCAGCGGTCTCAAGGAGAAAGACGTCAACCTGGACGTGGCTCGCAGGCTGGCCCGACGGCTCCGCGAACGGGGCATCGAGGTGGTGCTCACCCGCACCTCCGACGTCTTCGTCCCCCTGGCTGAGCGTTCCCACATCGCCAACCGCGAGCAGCCCGATCTCTTCGTGTCTATCCATGCCGACGCCGCGCCCCGGGCCTCGGCGGCGGGGGCTACCACGTACCTGGTCAAAGAAGCGTTTCGGGGGTCGGGTCAGCGGACCGTGACCCCGGCCGAGCGGGCGGCTTTGGCTGCCAAGGATGCCGCCCTTAACCCCACCCACGTGGGGGTGGAGCCGACGGGGAGGGTGGCGCGACTGGCCCTCTGGCAGGTGATGCTGGCCGAGTACCGACGGGAGAGCCGACTCCTGGCTGAGGCCGTCCAGCGTCGGCTTCCCCGGCGAACGGGGCAGCCCGACCGGGGCGTTCGGGAGGCGGCGTACTCCGTGCTCAAGTGGACGTACGTTCCCGCGGTGCTCATTGAGGTGGGGTTTCTATCGAATCCCGCCTGGGAGGCGCGGCTGGCTGAGCCGGACTACCGGGAAGAGACGGCCCAGGCCATCGCCGAGGCCATCTTCGAATTCGACCGGCAACTGGCCCTCTCCGCCGGTGGTCCCTGAGCACCAGGCCAAGCAGCCGGTGACCCACTGTGGGCCGAGGATTGACGTACCATGGAGAAACCGATCGCCATACTGGACTCGGGTGTGGGCGGCTTGCGGGTGATGGCCGCGCTCGCCCGTCAACTTCCGGCCGAAGACATCATCTATCTGACGGACACGGGTCGGGGACCCTACGGCCGCAGGCCTATGGCCGAGGTGCGTCGTTGGGCTGAGGAGTGCGCCTACTTCCTGTTGCGCTTCGGCCCCAAGGTGCTGGTGGTGGCGTGTCATACCGCCGGTGCGGTGGCTGGTGAGAGTCTGCGCGAGAAGTTCCCCGTGCCCGTGTTTCTCGGCCCGGGCTTACTGTGCCAGAGGGCGGCGGCCGAGACGACAACCGGGGTGGTGGCCCTGCTGGCCAGTGAGACGGCCTTGGCGGTGGGCTTCTACCAGGAGGCCTTGCGCGAGGTCGCGCTGGCCTGCTGCCCGGCGACCGGGCTGCTCGAGGCCCTGGAAGGTCGTGCGCCGAACTCCGAGGCCGCGCTGCGGGCGGCGCTGGAGCGGAGCCTTGCTCCGGCCTGCGACGCCGCGGCCCGCAACGGCACCGAGGTGGAGGTGGTGCTCCTGGGCGAGGCGTCATTGGGGGGCCTGGGGTCGCTGGTGGAGGAGTTGTTGGGTGCCGGCGTGCGGGTAGTGGACGTGGCGGAGGCGCTGGCCGGGGAGGTGGAGCGGATGCTGGCGACGACGGCCCGGTCGCGGCCGCCCGGCGGCAAGGGGGGTCGCTACATCTTCGTCAGTGGCGACGTGGAGCACTTTCGCCGGTGGGGACCGCTGCTTTACGGAGGGCCTCTGGGTCGTGTGGACGTGGCGTCGCCGGAGCGGTTCTTCCGGCAGATGGCGACGCTGCCGAGGGGATGA
>CBDVDV010000160.1:0-8279 GCA_965372835.1 uncultured bacterium
GGACTTGGACATCTTCTCGTTGGCGAACTGGGCCAGGCCGTTGTGCATCCAGTACTTGGCGAAGGGCTTTCCGGTGGCCGACTCGCTCTGGGCAATCTCGTTCTCGTGGTGGGGGAAGACCAGGTCCAGCCCCCCGCCGTGGATGTCGAAGGTCTCACCCAGGTAGTGGGTGCTCATGACCGAGCACTCGATGTGCCAGCCCGGCCGACCCCGTCCCCAGGGGCTGTCCCAGGCCGGCTCACCGGGCTTGGAGGACTTCCAGAGGGCGAAATCCTGGGGGTTCTTCTTGCGCTCGTCCACCTCGACGCGGGCCCCGGCGGCCAGTTCCTCGACGTTGCGGCCGGAGAGCTTGCCGTAGTCGGTGAGTTTGGCGGTGTCCATGTAGACGTCGCCGTCGACGGCGTAGGCGTAGCCCTTGTCCGTGAGCGTGCGGACCAGGGCGATAATGTCGTCGATGTGCTCGGTGGCCCGGGGAAAGTGGTCCACGGTGGTGACACCCAGGGCCCGGAGGCACTCCATGTAGTCGGCCTCGACGTCGCGGGCCAGTTCCTCCACCGAGCGGCCCTCCTGCTGGGCCCGCTTGATGAGTTTGTCTTCCACGTCGGTGATGTTGATGACCAAGGTGACGTCGTAGCCCTTGAACTGGAGGTAGCGCTTGACCGTGTCAAAGACGACCGGCCCCACCATGTGACCGATGTGGCTGTACATGTAGACGGTGGGCCCGCACACGTACATGCCCACCTTGCCCGGCTCCACCGGTTCGAAGGGCTCTTTTCGTCGAGTCAACGTGTTGTATACGCGCAAGGCCGTTCCTTCCCGTGCTCCTCTGTCTTGACCTTCTCCCACGGGCGCCGCTTGCTGCGCCCCCGGCTTAGGGCGGGGCAAGCCCCGCCCCTACGAGGAGGGTGTCGCCCCGGCCGCCGACGTACCTCGTCGGACAGTTCGGGCGCCCGGAAGCAGAACTCCACCCGCTCGGCCACCTCGGCCAGGCGCGACAACTCACCGGCCACTGCTTCCATTATCGCCGACAGGCGCTCCGTGTCAACCGCCCGACCCAGGGGCAAGGAGCCAGTTGAAGGGAGCGACCCGCGCGTTACCCACGTGCCGGCAGCCCGTGGGGGAGGGAGCATAGCGAACCCGCACCTCGTCCTGGGAAGCAGTCTCACACTGCCGCGGTGTGAGGCCCCTCCGTGGGCGCTTCCTCCAAGACGACCAGGACGTGAGCGGCGATGGCCTCGCCGGCGCCAACGGGGCCCAGCCCCTCCATGGTCTTGGCTTTGACGGTCACCGCTTTCGGGCTGAGGCCCAGGAGCCCAGCGATGCGCTGGGCAATGGCCGCCTTGTGCGGTCCCAGTTTGGGCTCCTCGGCCAGGACCGTGGCATCGACCTGGCCGGGACGCAGGCCGCGGTCCCTTGCCAGGGCCACAGCCTTCTCGACAAAGATGCTGCTGTCGGCGTCCTTCCACTGGGGCTCGGTCTCAGGAAAGAGTTCGCCGATGTCTCCGATGCCCGCGGCGCCCAGCAGGCCATCGACCAGAGCGTGGAGCAGACAGTCGCCGTCGGAGTGTCCCAGCAGGCCCAGCGGCCAGTCCAGACGCACGCCCCCGAGGATAAGGGGTCGGCCCTCGACCAGCCTGTGAATGTCGAAGCCCAGACCGATACGCATACCGCTCTGCCTCCGAACCGTCGTCGGCCTTTGAACCGGGCCGGGCCGACCTCAACTCCGCTCAGAAGCCTCGGGCCTTGAGGTTCTGGGCCCGGCGTGCGGCTCGTCCCCGCAGGTCGGGTGACGGGCTCTCGTCGGCGCAAAGTTCGTAGAGTCGGCGGGCTTCGGAGTAGTGCTGCAACTTCTTGTCGTAGATCTGGGCCGCGCGCCAGCGAGCCGGGAAGGGGAGCTTGGGGTCCCAGCGGCAGGCGACCTCGTAGTACTTGGCCGCTCGCAGGAAGTCGTTGAAAGAAGCGCCGCCGTAGATTTCCGCGATGCGATAAGCGGCCTCGGCCACCTTGTTGCTTTCCGGGTAGGTGGTGATGAGTTGCTTGAACTTGCGCAGGGCCACCTCCAACTTCTCCTTCTTGCCGAAGAAGAAGAGGTCGGCCGGGTGCTTCTTGTAGGTCATGCCATCGGCAAAGAGGGCGTCGGCTTCCGGGATAGACTTCACCGGCCTGGGTGTCACCGCCAACACGTCCACGAGGACCACGTAGTCGTAGGTGGTCACCTTGCGCAGATCTTCGAGTTCATCCTGGGCCTGACGCAGTTTCAGGTTCTGGCCAGTCCGGTTGTAGTAGCGTTCTAACTTGACCAGCGCTCTCTCGTACTGCTGGCGGCTCTCGACCACCTTCTCCACGAGGGTCAGTTCCGTCCCCGGAGAGACCCCTCGGACCGCTCCCCCCTGGGCCCAGACTCCGGACACCGACACCAAGGCGCCGGCCAACACCACTCCCAGAAGCCCGGCCCAGAGCCCCCACATCCTACCTCCTGCGAACCGCGCCATGGTGTGCTCCTTTCCCACGCGGGACCTTACTTCTCCAGCCACGTCCAGATGCTTCTGTGAGGGTCACGCTACCGCCGGCGACCCTCACCGTCAAGCGAAATCTGGACCGCAGCACACCGACAACCTGTTGACTCGGGGGCGCCCCGGGGCTATGGTGGTGGATTGAAAGCGTCGGCCGCCAGTGGCGGCTCCGCTCGGTTGCGGCGCCAGTGGCGCCCGAACTCTGGAGTGAGTACGAACCGATGCACTCGGATACACGCTTCCAATGGTGGACTGTCCTGGCGTTGGTCTTAGTCTTCGGTCTCGCTGGCGTCGTGTCTGCCCAGGAGGAGCCGTCCGCCGACACTGAGCCCCCGCCACCCGACGCCAAAGAACAACTGGCCGGCGAGCGCGAAGCCCTGGAGCAGACCACCGCCGACCTGGCCCAGGCAACCAACCCACTGGAAAAGGAAGTGCTCACCAGGGAAAAGCAACTCCACGCCGGCCGGGTCGAGTACCTCGAACTCCAGATCGCGCTGGCGGAAAAAGCGAGCGCCCAAACCGCAGCGCTGGAAGAGGCGGAAAAGAAGAAGGCGGAACTCGAGACCGCCCTCACCGACCTGAAAAAGCGCGCCGACGAGGGGACCGTCACCTTCACCCCTGAAGAAGCCCGCCAGGCCCAGGAGCAGGCCAAAGAAGCCGAGGCCGACCTGAAGGCCGCTGAGGCCACACTCACCGCCCGGGAAACAGAGTTGGAGAGCGTCGACAGCAAACTCACCCGCGTCCAGGCCGATGCCCAGGCCGCCCTCAAACGCTCCGAAGGGGTCGAGGCCACGGTCCAGGAGCAGAAGGCCCAGGCCGCTGACGACGGCACCCGAGCGCTCCTGGACAGGCAACTCGCTGCTGAGCGGGCCTTCGCCTCCCAGGCGCAGCAGATGGTCGAGGCCATGCAGCGTCAACGGGAACTCGCCAAGAAGGACCTCGAGGTGGCCCAGGTGGAACTCGACGGGCATCGCCTGTCCAACGACCTGGCCCAGCAGCAGGCCGAACTGGCCGCCGAGTTTATCACCGTCACCCAGGAAGACATCGAGCAGGCCGCTGAGCAGGTAGAGGAAAAGAGGGCTGTGGCCGAAGAAGCCAAAGCCGAAGCCGAGCAGGTCAAGGAAGAAGTCGCCGTCACCAAGGAGGAACTGCAAAAGCAACTCGCCGAGGCTCAGGCTGCCCTCGAGCAGGCCACCACTGAGGAGGAACGGGCTCCCGCCGAAAAGACCATTGAGGCCCTCGAACAGAAACTCGAGGTCGCCGAGACCCAGGCCGAACTGGCCCAGGAGCGGGCCGCGGCCGAGCAGGAGGAAGTCGAAGCCGACGAAGCAGAACTCAAGACACTGGAAGAGGAAGCCACCGGCGTCGAGGAAGCCGAACGGATCGACCGGGCCGAGCAGGCCCGCCGAGCCGCTGAGGAGGCTCGCACCCAGGCTGAAACCTACAGCCGAAAACGCGAACAGGTCGAACTTGAACTGGATCGGCTCTACGATCGCATCGGCAAAGCCAGGAAGGACCTGGAAAAGGTCGAAGGTGCGCTCGCCGAGGCCCCGGGCGACCCCGAGCGTCAGGAGCAGGTCCGCGGGGTCAGAGAGAACCTGGATACGCTCCAGCAGCACCAGGGCCTGCTGATGGCCCGCTCCGAGGCGCTGCGCAAATCCGTCAAGGCCAGTGAGGACCGCGCCGAAGCCCAGGAGAAGAGGGCCCGGGAGTTGGGCGCCAACTTCTGGACCCGCACACTCGACTACCTCCGCAGCCAGTACGACAGCGGCCGCCGACAAGCCAGCCGAATCGGCAAAAAGATGGTCCCCGGCCTGGGCTGGATCATCTTTACCTTCATCGCCTGCAAACTCGCCTCCCTGCTGGTGCGGGCAGTGTTCGATCTGACGGGTGCGGTCACCCGGACGCTTCAGCGCTTCCGCATGGACGTCCGTCGGATGGACACCATCAGTGGGCTCATCAAGAGCGCCCTGAGTTACATCATCTACTTTGTCGGCTTCCTCTTCGTCCTGAAGAAGATGGAAGTGAACACTACGCCCGTGGTGGCGGCGGTGGCGGGGATGCTGGCCGTGGGGGTTGGTTTCGGTTCCCAGAACCTGGTCCGCGACCTGGTCACGGGGCTCTTCCTGCTGATGGAAGGGCAGTTGGTGGTGGGCGACTTCGTGGACGCGGGCGGCTCCGTGGGCTTTGTGGAGGAGGTAGGCATCCGCACTACGCGCATCCGCGAGATAAGCGGTGAGGTCCGCATCCTCCCCAATGGGCGCATCACCGCCGTGCGCCGATTCCCCAAGGGGTACGCGGACGCCCAGGTGGACATCTTCCTGGCCAAGAACGAGGACGTCCCCAAAGCCCGCAGCATCATCGACGACCTGGCCGGCAAGCTCGACGAGGAGTTGGAAGTCGTGCTCAAGGTCCCTCAGTTCGTTGAGGTGGGAAACCAGGGTCAGCCCGACGTCTTCCTCCGCTACATCATCCGCACCCTCCCCACCCAGGACTGGGTGGCCAAGACCGAGTTCACCAACCGGCTCAAGGCCGCCTTCGCCGCCGAGAGCATCGAACTCAACAACAACATGATCCGCATCGTCTTCATGGCCGACGTCCAGGTCTTTCGCCGACGGTTGGGCCGCTTCCGCCAACTCGTCTCCCAGATCGAGCAGTAAGCCAACCGGAAACCCAAGGGAGCAAGGAAGTAAGGAGACACCATGGCTGCTGAAACGGTGAAGGTGGGCATCATCGGCTGTGGCAACATCAGTGGCATCTACCTCAAGAACATGATGGGGGTGTTCGAGATCCTCGAGGTCGTGGCCTGCGCCGACCTCATCACGGACCGGGCCAAGGCCAAAGCCGAGGAGTTCGAAGCCGTCAAGGCCGTCACCGTCAAGGAACTGTTGGCTGACTCAGCCATCGACGTGGTGGTCAACCTCACCGTACCCAACGCCCACGCCGAGGTGGCCCTGGCGGCGGTCAAGGCCCGGAAGTCCGTCTACAACGAAAAACCCCTCGCCGTCACCCGCGAGCAGGGCAAGCAACTGCTGAAGGCAGCCAACTCCAAAGGCGTCCTGGTGGGTGGCGCCCCCGACACCTTCCTCGGCGGGGGGCTTCAGACCTGCCGAAAACTCATCGACGATGGCTGGATCGGCGAACCCGTCGCCGCCACCGCCTTTATGATGGGTCACGGCCACGAGAGTTGGCATCCGGACCCCGAGTTCTTCTACAAGCCCGGAGGGGGACCCATGTTCGACATGGGACCATACTACCTGACCGCCCTGGTCTCGCTCATCGGGCCGGTCAGGCGGGTCACCGGCTCCACCCGCATCACCTTCCCCCAACGTCTCGTCACCAGCAAACCCAAGCACGGCACCGTCATCAAGGTGGAAGTCCCCACCCACATTGTCGGCGTCATGGACTTCGCCAACGGTGCCATCGGCACCATCGTCACCAGTTTCGATGTCTGGGGTGGGCGCCTGCCTCGGATTGAAATCTACGGAACCGAAGGCTCCCTCAGCGTCCCCGACCCCAACACCTTCGGCGGCCCGGTCGCCGTAAAGCGCGGGCATGGCGAGTGGGCTGAGGTGCCGCTCACCCATGGCTACGCCGAGAACAGCCGGGGGTTGGGTGTGGCCGACCTCGCCTACGCCCTCCGCTCCGGGAGGGCCCATCGGGCCGGCAGCGACCTCACCTACCACGTGCTCGACCTGATGCATGCCTTCCACGACGCCTCCGACTCAGGCAAGCACGTCATCTTGGAGAGCACGTGCGAGCGACCGGCGGCCCTGCCTATGGGCCTGCGCCCAGGTCTCGTAGACGAGTAAAGGACGGGAGTTCGTGCAGACGCGCACACTCGGAAGGACGGGCCTGGAGGTCGGCGTCATCGGACTGGGGACGGAATACCTCGTCGGTCAGCCCGGCGACACTGTCGTGTCCGTCGTACACGAGGCGATTGACCAGGGCGTCAACTACATTGACGTCCTCTTCGCCTACACTGAATACCTGGACAACATGGGCGCTGCGCTCAAAGGAAAACGAGACCAGGTTTTCATTACCGGGCACCTGGGCTCAGCCGAGACCGACGGCCAGTACCGGCGGACCCGCGATGTCGCCGAGTGCGAGGACCTCTTCCACGACGTCCTCAGCCGGGTGGGAACCGACTACGTGGACGTCGTCTTCCTCCAGAACTGCGACGAGGAAGACGACTACAAGCAGGTGATGGGTTCAGGCGGGCTACTCGAACTGGCCCGGCGCTTTCAACGGGAAGGGAAAGCGCTCTTCATCGGCTTCAGCGGCCATCAACCCCCCGTCTCCCTGAAGGCTAGCCAGAGCGGCGAGATCGACGTCCTTATGCACAGCATCAGCATCCAGGGCGACGCCACCCCCGGCCGAAAGGACCTGTTTCACGAGTGCGCAGCGCGGGACGTGGGTCTGGTGGCCATGAAGCCCTTCGCCGGTGGCGGGCTGTTGCAGGAGACGGGCAAGAAATCCGTTACGCCGATACAGTGCCTCAACTACACCCTCTCCCAGCCGGGCGTCTGCACCGTGGTCCCGGGCCTGAGCAACGTCAAGGAGTTGCGCCAGGCCCTCGCGTATCTGGATGCGAGCGATGAGGAAAAGGATTTCTCCTCGGTCCTGACGGAGTTCCACGAGGTCGAGGAAGGGACGTGTGTCTACTGCAACCACTGCCTGCCCTGTCCCGTGGGCATCAACGTGGGTGAGACCATCCGCGCGGTCGCGACCGCAGAGCGGGGCGGCCTGGAGGCGGCCCGCTCGGCCTACGCAGCGCTTCCCGTCAAGGCCTCCGAATGCATCGAATGCGAGGAATGCGTGGAGCGCTGCCCCTTCTCCGTCGACATCATCTCCAGACTGCACCAAGCCAGGGATGTCTTTGAAGCCATGACTCAGTAGAAGGACCTTAGCCGGCCGACAGACAACGGTGGAGGACGTGAGGAGATGTGGTCCGTCGTGTCCATGGTGGCCGTCTGCGTCGTCCTGTTAGCAGGGCTGGTTTGGGTTGGCCTCAAGGTGAGGTTCCTCCTCTACCTGGTGGTCACGGGGCTGGTTCTGGAGGTCTTGGCCCTGTGCGTCTGGGCCGGTTACGGGTCTGTTCTCGTGGGAGAAAATGGCGTTGTGGAATGGGCGCAGGTCGGTTGCCTGGTTTCCACGAGTCTGCTCTTCTACCGGGCCGCCAAGAGGACTCCTACGTACAGGAGACTGTTCGCCCTCTTTTTCGTCTTGCCCCTGGTCGCTGCGGCGCGCGAACTCGATGGTGTCCTGGATACGTACGTCTTTGACAACTCGTGGAAGGTCATCGTCGGCCTGCTGCTGCTCTACGCTGGGTACATCACCTGGCGGAACTTCGCCCGCATAAAGGTGGAGTTTCGCGCCTTCATGGAGACCAGGGCCTTTGGCTTCCTCTGGTGTGGTTTCGTAGTGGTCTTCATCTTCTCCCGACTGTTCGGCCAAAAGGTCTTCTGGAAAGCGCTCCTGGGGGAACAGTACATCCGCCTGGTCGCCCGCACCGTCGAAGAGGGCTGCGAACTCCTGGGCTACTGGTTCATCCTCACCGGCGCCCTCGAGTGCCTCCTCCAAGTCCCCGACCAGCAACCTCTCCCCCCCACCTCCCTCAACACACCCGACTGACCCGTCCGACACACCTCTGCGCCAGCGGGATGGTGGTCGTCCCCACTCCTCTGCTGCCCCTTTCCCGTCCCCATCCACCCCCTCCGCCACCAAGCCCGGGCTATGTTCGAGGCTATGGCTCAATACTAAGAC
>CBDVDV010000161.1:0-8244 GCA_965372835.1 uncultured bacterium
CTGGTCACCATCGGCGATGGCACGGTGGCAGCGCATCTGTACCACATCGCTCAGGAGGCGGTGAATAATGCCGTGAAACACGGGAAAGCTAGCCGTGTCTCGATTGATCTGAGCCGTTCAAATGGCAGAACCACCCTCGAGGTGAAGGACGACGGCGTCGGCCTGCCTGACGTGACGGAGAAGGGCGGCAGAGGGCTGCACATTATGAGGTACCGCGCCCGGATAATAGGTGGGTTACTTGCTGTCCGCGGCGGCGTCGACGGAGGCACTGTGGTCACCTGCACGCTATCAGATGCAGCGGCGAATCAATAGCGGGGAAAGCGTAACAACAGCCCCAGGCCCCCAAAGGGGAGCCGAGTGAAGCAGGCCAAGGTGTTGGTAGTCGACGATCATCCTATCGTGCGCGATGGGCTGTCTCGGCTGATCAGCGGACATGAGGGCCTCACGGTGTGCGGCGAGGTGGAGGGCGTCAAAGGAGCCCTGAAGGCTGTCGGCAGCCTGAACCCTGACGTCGTCATCGTGGACCTCAGTCTCCGGGACGGAAGTGGCCTTGAACTCATCAAGGACATCAAGGCACGGTGTGACCGCTTGCCCATCCTCGTCCTTTCTATGCACGATGAATCCCTCTACGCAGAGCGGGCCCTCCGGGCCGGCGCCAAAGGCTACATCATGAAGCAGGAAGCCGCGGAAAAGGTGGTGGCAGCCATCCGTCGGGTGCTGGCAGGCGAGATCTGGGTGAGCGATGAGATAGCGGCGACAATGTTGCGCAAGTTCACTTCGGGCGCGCCCCCCACTCCCCTCAGTCCTCTGGAGCGTCTGAGCGACCGGGAACTGGAAGTGCTCGAGTTGATCGGTTGGGGGCTGGCCACCTGCCAGATCGCTGAGAAACTGCACCTGAGCGTCAAAACCATCGAGTACTACCGCGCCAACATCAAACAGAAACTCAATCTGAAAAACGCTAGGGAGCTCTTCCGCCACGCTGTTCAGTGGGTGGAGGGAGCACCCGCAAGCTGATCTCCGGCGAATCGCTTTCCTGCTTCGCTGCTCTTTCCGTCGGAGGTGCGCTTGGCTAAACACTTCCTGGCAGCGACATCCCAGAGCATTCTCCGCTCTTGGTTCCCTGCGCACGCCCTCCCGTTCACTTGAGCGTTCCGTCGATTCCCGGCGCTCGTTTTGAGCGGCGATGTGGCCTTGGCATTCTCCCGTCGTGTTTCCCCTCACCCGGCTTTACGGGATTCCCCTATGAAAAGACAGGGAACTTTCCTGGTGGCAAGTCTGGTATCGCCACCGGTTGCAGAGAGTCCTGTCCAGCATTAGCCTATGGGTCGCTTGTTGGTCGCCTCTCCCGGTGTCGGAATCGGGTGGAGCGCCCGGCCGTTCCTCAAGGCAAGTGAGGAAAGTCACCGTGACGAAGAAGGCCAAGGAGGCCAAGGTTCTCGTCGTCGAGGATCACCCCATTGTGCGGCATGGGCTCATGCACCTGATCGAGGGGCAGGAAGACCTCACGGTCTGCGGCGAGGCCGAGAGCACAGCTCAAGCTCTGGAGGCTATCGACAAGTCGAAGCCTGATGTCGTCATTGTGGATATCTCGCTCAAGGGAGCCAACGGCGTCAAACTCATCAAGGACATCAAGGCGCAGTCCCCCAACTTACCCGTGCTGGTCCTCTCCATGTATGAGGAGTCCCTCTACGCGGAACGGACGCTCCGAGCAGGCGCCAAAGGCTACGTCATGAAACAGGAAGCAACAGAGACGCTGCTGACGGCCATCCGCCGGGTCCTTGGCGGCGACATCTGGGTCAGTGAGGACATAGCCAGTCGGATGCTGCGAAAGTTCGTCGACAGAGGGAATCCAGGTCTTGTTGGCCCCATGGACAGTCTGAGCGACCGGGAACTGGAAGTGTTTGAGTTCGTCGGCCGGGGCCTGGGGACTCGCCAGATAGCAGCCGAACTGGACCTGAGCGTCAGGACCGTCGAGAGCTACCGCGCTCACATCAAGCAGAAACTCAGTCTGAAAAACGCGGCCGAACTAGTCCAGCATGCCGTTCATTGGGTGCAAAGCGAAGGCGCAGGCTGAGCACGCACAAAAGGGGTGACGCTTGGTGCGAGTATCAGTTGTAGAGCCCGAGCGAGAGATCGCGGCTGTGCTGGAAGATGCGCTCGACGCCAAGATGTCGACCGTGGTCTCGGCTCCGCATCGCCGCGAGGCGGAGCAGCAGATGCGGTTGAAGGGGCCCTTCGAAGTCGTGGTCATTAGCCTGGCACTGGGCGAGGCGCAGGCCTTGGGGCTGGTGGAGGAGGCCCGTCGTTGGAACCGCTCCAGCGTCATTGTGTGCGTTCTCGATGAAGTGACGGATGAACTGGAAAAGGCAGCGCGGCTCAGGGGGGCGACACGCTGCATCCCCAGGTCCGAAGATTACCAGGACCTACTTCAGATCCTGTGGCAGGTCGAACGTCGCAGGGCAGCGAGAGAGGCCAGGGAGCGCGCGAACGAAAAGCGGCACGGGCGCGCGCAGACCCGTGGGAGAGGAGGAGCGAGATGAGGAGCGGGCGAGGTCGTGGTGCAGTGTTGGTGTTGACGGCTCTGGCGATGCTGTTGGTAGCGGGGCCGGGAAGCCCCAGGCTCCTCCTGGCCAGCGAGGAGGAGGGGACACCGGCTGTTACTTACGCCCAGTATCTGGAGATCAAGCCCGGGGAACTGAAGGGCCAGGTCCTCTATCCTGATGGGAAGACCTTCGCTGCGCAGGTGGCCGTGCGGGTCTGGCGCCCCAGCCAGAAGAAGTTCATTTACGAGGCCACAGCCGACAAAAGGGGAAAGTACGCGCTGCCCACCCTCGAGCCCGGTCATTACCTCGCCGTTTTCGGTGACCGTGTGACTGTGGACCTCCGGATGGTGAAGGACGCAACCTTTGCCGCTAAATCACTCAACGTCTTCATCCCCCGCGGCCGAGCCTTCTTCGCCCCTGGGGAAATGGAGGCTGTACTCGCGGGCGCTGAGGAAGGCGCTGAGGAAGGCGCTGAGGAACCCGGACGAGACAAACTCCTTAGTTCTCTCGTCATCAGTGGTCGTGACGGGACCGTCAGCGCAGTGGGCACCGTCTCTTCGGTGGGTGGTCCGGAAGAGAGGGAAGGAGCTTCGGCGAGTAGTTCCAGCAGCGACGGGCACGACCAGGGGCGCCACGAGGGGGACGACCAGGGGCAACACAAGGGGGAAGAGCACGGCAAGAAGACAAGGACAAGGACAAGGAAAAGGCCCCACTGGCCGCACGTCAGCCCTTAGATAAGCTAGCCTTTGGCCGGCTCGAGCAGAGAAAGTGCTGAGATGCAGAACCTGACCAGAACGGCGTGCCGATGCGCCTTGCTGCTGATATCCGCGGGTGCGGTGCTGGGCTGTAGCCACCAGGAGTTCAGTCGACCTGCCCTCCGCCGGCCGGCCGATGTGGTCGGTGACCTCTTTGATTCGGGCAGGCCGTACATTGAGCCAGACAAGCCCCGTGCTCAGCAGCGGATGGAGCGCCTGGCGCAGGCTCTGGCGGCCTGGCAGGCTGAGGCCCCGCTCGAGGCGCCCGACTACCTCATCGGCCCCGGGGATGAGCTTGAGGTGGGCATCTTCGCCCTGGAGGCCCCCGATACGACGAGCACCGTCATTCGGACCGTCTCTCAGGACGGCTACATCACTCTTCCCTGGGTCGGAAGCATCGGGGCGTCGGGCCTCAGCGCCCGGCAACTGGAGGAGAGGAGCAGAGCTGCCTACGCAGGCGGGTACATCAGAGACCCCCAGGTGACGGTGACGGTGACCGAGTACCGGAGCGCCGCGGTCGTGGTGACCGGAGCTGTGCAAAGGCCTGGGGTCTACTACCTGACCACGAGTCGGAGCACGGTGCTCGCCATTCTGGCCCAGGCGGGCGGCTTGGCGGAGGAGGCAGGCGACGAGCTGCTCATCGTGCGTTCTGCGGACTCCCGCCGGCTGCCGGGAAATCCCGGAGATAACGCCGGTGGCACCGTTGTCGAACTGGCGCCGGCCGGGACAGCAGAGAGTCAGCGCCGCACAGATCCACGGCCCGCCGATGCAATGGAACCGAAGTCCGTCACCATCGACCTGAAGGTTTTACTGGACCAGGGGGACCTGAGCCTGAACCTCCCGGTGGTCGGCGGCGACGTCATCACCGTGCCGCCGCGGGCTGAGCAGTATGTGTATGTGCTGGGCTATGTGCAGCGGCCAGGCTGCTACCAGATAAGGGATGGGATGCGTGTGGACGCCGTGCGGGCTGTGGCCCTAGCCGGTGGGCTTTCTCCCTCGGCCCGGGCGGAGAACTCACTTCTGCTGCGGGAGACGGCTGAGGGACAGAAGGTGGTACGCGTGGACCTGACCAAGATCGTTCGCGGCGTCCGCCCGCCTCTCTATATGGAGCCCGGCGACACGCTGGTCGTGGGCTCCAGCACCATCGCCAAGATGACTGAGTTCATCCGCCCGAGTGTCGGTGCAGGCATCCAGTACTCAACGGGCCAGTGAAGGGCAAGGTGCTGAACGCTGGAGCCGGTGTGGATCTACGGGCTGGCCAACAACCGGGCTTTGCTGCTCCTGTTCGAGGTCCTCAGAGGCAGGATACATTCTCAGGGGAAACATGATGACAGAAGAAACACCCGGGTATCCCGACGATGGCCCACCCAGCTATGAGCGCCGCTGGCGTGAGCCTGAACTGAAGCACTATTTCGGCATACTCCGCCGACGCATCTGGGCGGTAATCACCGCCTTCGTCATCATCGTTACCCTGGGCACGGTCCATACTTTCAGGAGCACACCCATCTACCAGGCTGTGGCCAGGATCCTCATCGAGAAGCAGAGCCCCCGCCTGCTCAAGTTCGAGGACGTGGTGCAGCTCCAGACCTCCGACCGGGATTACTACAAGACCCAGCAGGAACTGGTGCAGAGCCGAGCCGTTCTGGAAAAGGCTTTGTCCCAGCCTGGGGTAGCTGACCTGCCCGAGGTCACTGGGGAGAGCAGGGGCAAACCTTCCCTTCTGGGGGGCATGGTGGGGGAGGTCAAGAGGACCATCGCCGCTGTCCTGGGCGTAACGCCCGGTAGCCCGCCCGAGCCCTGGGAGCGCCTCCGCAAGTACCTCACGGTGGAGCAGGTGCGGGACACTCACCTCCTCCTGGTCAAGGTCGAGAGCGCCGACCCTAGGCGGGCGGCCACCTTGGCCAATGCCGTGGCCCGCTCCTTCGAGCAGTACCACCTGGAGCGGAAACTGCAGACCACGAACGAGGCCTTTCGCTTCCTGGAAGAGAAGCAATCCAAGCAGGGGCAGCAACTGACCCAGGCAGAGGAAGCTCTCCAGCAGTTCCGGGAGCAGGCCCAGGTGGTTTCGCTGGACGTGTCCGACAAGGGGAACCCCGTCCTGGTCCGCTTGGGCCGGCTCAACGACCAGCTGACCGAGGCCCAGCTCCAGCGCATCGAACTTGAGGCCCAGTTCATGGTCGTCCAGGAGGCGCTGGGGAACGGGGGGGAAGCAGCTGGGGTGGGGGAGCAAAGCCTCTTCAGCTTGCCCGCGGTTCGAGGGGACGCCACGGTGTCGGCGCTGCGGACGAGCTTGGTGGAGGCGGAGAAGGAAGTCGCCACCCTCTCCGACACGTACGGGCCGGAGCATCCCCAGTTGCAGGCCGTCCAGGCCACGCTGAGTTTGCTCCAGGCTAAGCTCCAGGAAGCGCTCACCCAACTCGTCGGCTCCCTGTCCGCGCAACTCCAGATGCTTAGCAACCAGGAGCAGGAACTTCGCCAGCAGTACGACGAGCAGAACCAACTGGCCCTGGAGCTGTCCAAGCAGTCGCTGTCCTTCAACCGCTTGCAGAACGAAGTGGATCGGCAGCGTCGGCTCTTCGACGTCCTGGTGGAGCGTATGCGCGAGGTGGACGTCACCGCCGACTACGCTAGGACCAACGTGGAGGTGGTGGAAGTCGCCGACGTCCCCAAGGCGCCCATCAAGCCCAAAAAGGCGCGAACCGTCGCTCTGTCCCTCTTCCTGGGCCTCTTCCTGGGCGTGGGCCTGGCCTTCTTCTTTGAGTACCTGGACGACACCGTCAAGACGCCTGAGGATCTGGAAGAAAGGGTGGGCATCCCGGTGCTGGGCTTTGTGCCTGCCATGGACACCAAGGGCGTCGCGATGGACGGCTTCTCCTACCGCGGCTCCATCAGCATGGTGGAGCCCACCGCCTCTGTGACCGAGGCGTACAGGAACATTCGCACCAGCCTCTTCTTCTCCGCGCCCGCTGAGGAGACCAAGGCGCTGGTGGTCACCTCCGGCGGCCCCCGCGATGGCAAGACCACCACGGCCACCAACTTAGCCCTGGTCATCGCCCAGAGCGGAAAGCGCGTGCTGCTCCTGGATGCCGACTTTCGCCGGCCCATGGTGCATAAGGTCTTCGGCTTGGAGTCCAAGGTGGGCTTGAGCACGGTGCTGGTGGGTGAAGCTACTCTGGAAGAGGCGGTGCAGAAAGCCGAACACGACGGCGAGACAATAGAAAACCTGGACATCCTCGCTGCCGGTCCCAAGCCTCCCAACCCAGCTGAACTGCTCGATTCCCAAAGCATGCGGAAACTCTTGGAGGAGGTGCGGCAAAAGTACGACCGGGTGATTATGGATAGCCCCCCGGTGCTCTTTGTTGCCGATGCAACCATCCTCAGCGCTATCTCCGATGGCGTCATCATGGTGGTCAAGTCGGCTACGAATACCCGCGCCCTAGCTAGGCGGGCCCGGGAGCAATTGGAGGGCGTCAAGGCCCGCATCCTGGGAGGCATCCTCAACGACGTTCACGTCTCCCGCCTGGGCTACTACTACTCAGACTATTACTACTACGGGTACTCCCGTTACTACCGTGACTACTACCGCTCGTACTACACAAGCGAGGAAGAGGCAGAGGAAGAAGCTGAGTCGTAGCCTTGAAAGAGGCGAGTTTTGTGGGGAATGACCCTGTGGTAGCGGAGTCCGACATTATTGATATACATTCACACCTTCTCCCGGGTCTGGATGATGGTGCGCGCACAATGGATGAGTCGTTGCGTATGTGCGAACTCTACGTTGCCCAGGGCGTGAGCACTGTGGTGGCTACGCCTCACATGTGCGACCCTCGCTACCGCGTGACCCCCGACGACGTTCGTCATGGCGTCGAAGAACTGTCAGCGGCGTGCCAGCGCCGGGGAGTCGATCTGAAGGTCCTTCCGGGTGGCGATGTGCGACTTGAGCCTGAACTCGTGGACACACTGGACGCCGGGAAAGTGCTTACCCTGGCGGAGACGGGAAAGTACCTCCTGCTAGAGCTTCCACTTCAGACCGCACCTCGGATCGAAGGCCTGGTTTTCGAGCTTGAGGTGCGTGGTGTCACCCCCATCCTTAGCCATCCGGAACGCAATATCGAACTCTGGCGCAAGCCCCATCGCTTGACGGAGTTCGTCGACCGGGGCTGCCTGGTGCAGATAACAGCTAGCTCACTTTTCGGTAGTTTCGGACCCGCGCCCAAGCAGGCAGCGGAAAGGTTCCTTAGAGCCGGTTTGGTCCACGTGGTAGCGAGCGATGCCCATTCCTCTGGCGGTCGGCGGCCTGAACTCAGGCGGGCAGCCGGTCTCCTCACCTCCATGATGGGAGAAGACACGGCCCGGAAACTTCTCCAGACCAACCCGGCAAAAATCGTGCAAGGCGAGCTGCTGGAGTCGTCTGCAGTTAGCTTGGCTCAACGGGAGCAGACCCGGGCCACGGACTCGTAGGGAGCAAGGTGAAGCGGATACGCGACAAACTGCAAGGCATTGCTCGGGGAACAGTAGTGGCTGCTGTGGTGCTGTCGCCCTGGCTCTTCGGCAGCGCTGAGCCCTGGGCTTACCTGTTAATCTGCATGCTGGTAGGCGTAGGCGTGGCAGCATGGCTTCTCGCACTTGTGTCCGATCCGCAGGCGGGGTTGCGTGCTCCTTTGCTTACCCTGGCTTTGGGGGCGCTGCTTGCTTTTGTGCTTCTTCAGTTGCTGCCCCTGCCTTCCGGCCTGGTCAAGGTTGTGAGCCCGCTCTCGGCTGAGGCCCAGCTCACCCGGATTCAACTTTTCGAGGAGATCGGCGCCGGAGAGTTTCTGCCGTCCGACTTGAAGGACAATGCCCGCTGGGCGACCATTTCCGCTTCCGCTGCTGCTACGCGGAGAAGCTTCTATCTCCTCGCTGCTTACGTCGGCGTCTTCCTGGTCCTAGCTAACGCCTTCACCGAGTGG
>CBDVDV010000162.1:0-8155 GCA_965372835.1 uncultured bacterium
CATTCGTACCCGGGCAGCGATTCGATGAGCGCCAGACCCTCCTCCGTCCCGAGCACGGCGAGGGCGGTGGCCAGGGCGTCGGCGCTGGTGGCATCAGGGCCGATGACGGTGGCACTGGCCACGGACGTTTCGGGCCAGCCGGTGCGGGGGTCGATGATGTGGGTGTACCGTCGGCCGGCGATCTCGACGTAGCGGGCGTAACTCCCACTGGTCACCACGGCCAGGTCGGTCACCGCCAGGGTGGCAGGGAAAGGGCGACCATCTTCGCTTCCCGGGTTGCGCACGCCTGTGACCCAGGGCTGACCGTCGCCCCGTAAGCCCAACACCCGGATGTCGCCCCCCGCGTCCACCAGAGCACTGGTGATGCCCCGTTCCGCCAGTGCCTCCAGGGCTTGGTCCACGATGTATCCCTTAGCCACCCCCCCCAGGTCGATGCTCATGCCCGGCTCGGCGAGCACCACCTGGCGGCCTCGAGGCAGGAGTCGAACCTTGTCGAAGCCGACGAGGGCACGGGCGCGGGCCAGTTCCTCCTCCGTGGGCAGTTGGTCACGCTCCGCCGCCTGGCTCCAGAGGCTGATGAGCGGTCCTACGGTGACGTCAAAGACCCCGCCCGTCCGCTGCCAGGCCGTCTCGGCGGCCCCCAGAACCCACCAAGTACCTTCCCCCACGGCCACAGGCGTGCCCGCTGGAGCGCGGTTGATGCGCGAAACATCGCTTTCGGGCTGGAAACGGCTCAGTTCGCGCTCCAGGTTGGACATTTGCTCAAAGGCCGCCTGGATGGCCCGGGACGCCCGCTGGGGGTCGTCGCTGTAGACGACGATGCGCACCCAGGTGCTCATCAGACTGCGGGAGACCTCCAGACGCTCGGCAAGGTCTGGAGGTCGGCGGAGAAGCATTGCCGCCAGGCTGGCGGCGATAACGGCCAGTCCGACCGATGCAGCGAGGGTTCGTCGGCGGCTCATCGGACGAGGGCCCTCAGCGGGCGGAGCCGCTCGGGTGTGCTCACCACCACCACCTCCCCCACCACGGTCCAGGCCAGAGCCACCGGGGCCCGGCGCGGGGCGAGGAGCCTGTGCAGAAGTTCCGCCACCGACAGGCCCTCGAACTCCCCTTCCACCACCCTATCAAGGTGCTCCGCACAGCGCGCGTCCAGGAGGAAGGGAACCGAGAGTTCCCTCTCCAAGAAGCGCAACAACTCAGCCAACTTCACACCCTGGGCCTTGAGGCGAAAAGGCACAGGCTGATCGAGCCGTCGGCCAAGGAGCGCCCCCAATCGCCCCAGGCGGGCGGCCCGCTGGCGTCGACCCCGTTCCAACTGGTCAGCGGGGAGGGAGTCGGTTGGTCCCCAGTGGAGAACACCCCCCGCCAACAGCCAGTCGCTCTCGCTCTCCCAGGCCAGGAGCACCAGCACCACTTCGGCTGAAGCGCCCTTGAGTTGCAGCGTGACCCGGGTCGGTGGCTGGGCCAGTTCCGTCGGGCGTACGCTCACACCCAGGCGGGCAGCCAGCACTTCCAGGACGCGGGCGAGGGGGACGTCGATAAGGTCCACGGACAGCGGCTGGCTGAGCGGACGTGAGCCCTCCGGGAAGGCAAGGGCCCCGGCGACGAGAAAAACAGCGATAAGGAAACCGGCAACCGGAGCAGGTCTCATCGGCGTCCCCCGCTCATACGAATCGCACGACCGGTCACTCAGTTTCGGCGGAGGACTGGGTCTCCGGCTTCTCCGGTCGCTTCGCTCCCTGCGGTTCAGCCTGCTCCGCCTCCTTGGTTGGCTCCGCCGAAGGCTCCTGCAACCAGATGACCAGACCGTCCTTTTCGAAACTGAAGGCGAAGGGGAAGCCGGTCTGCGCCACCAGTTCCCTGACGGCCTGCTCCAGGGTGACGTGTTCCAACTTCATGGTAAGCCTGAGAGATGGAACCTGTTCGGCCCGCAGGGCGATATTGAGGCCGGTAGCCGTGCTCAGGGCATCCAGCGCCCGCTGGATGGGAATTTCACTGAACTCCACGTCGACGACGGTGCGGAAGCGAGGGTCTCCCGAGACGCTTCGTCGGCCGGCCCGCAGCGAGCGAATGCGGGTGGGCGTGCTCACGAAGATGGCTTCGTCAACCAGGGCGTACTCAAGATGCTTCACCCGCAGTATCCACCCGAGGGCGTTACGAACGGACATGTCCTCGACGGGCATGGTAACCGTGTTTTCCTGCTGGGTGAACCTGGCATCCAAGACGACATTCAGTTTGTGATATGAGGCGAGAAAGCCCAGGGTCTCCCTCAGCGGGGTATCCTTGAAACTGAAGGAGGTCGGCTCGTCCAGTTTGGCTTCCATCTTGGGAACCCAGGTCTTCTCGGCCAGGCGGTCGAGGGTCTGGTCCCGCACCCGAATCTCCCGGGACCACTCAGGGCTCAGGTCGGCGGCGGTGGTCAGGAAGACCGCCTCGTCCCTGACCACGTACACCAGGCCGGCCAGCCTGGCCACCCAGGCGACGGCGTTCCTCAAGGCGACATCATCCAGTTTGAGGATGACGGGGAAGGTGGGGTGGACGCCGGGAGCGTCGCTGTTGAGGATGATGTTGAGTTTGCCCTTCTCTCGGAGGTACTGGAGGACGTCGGCCAGCGGTGTGCCCGCGAAATGAACCGAGAGCCGGGTCTCCAGTTTCTTCCCCAGTTGCCCCTCCTCTAAGCGGGGCACCTCCGCCATCGGCTTACCGACCACGGTAACCGTGGAATGTCCGCTGCCGACCGGGGCCTCAGCCTCGACCACGGCCCAGCCCAGCCCAGCAGCCACTATTGCTGCCAGCAGTACCGTCCCCGGCGATCTCATCAGTATACCTCCCCACTCTTTCCTCCGCCCGTGCGGACCGACTCCCCGGATAAGGGATGCCAGGCGGAAAGTGAAAACCACGGGAACCTCTGCCCCTTCAAGGATGAATTATCCTGCCATCCACCCCTTCTGTCAATGGCAAAAGGGCCGAGCCATCGGTGATGCCGGAGAGATAGGTACGAAGGAACCCCCTGCCACTCCCCTCCCCCAGGCACCCACAATGCAAATCCGGCAGTTCATTTTCACTTGACAGCAGAGCCGGGGCAGGCGTAGCATACGTCGGTGCTGTCTGGCCAGGACTGATCTCCGCGGGAGCGAATGGCGATGCTGGATGAACTTTTGCGGGAAATGATTGCCACCACCAGTTCGGACCTGCATCTGAAGGTCGGACGTCCGCCGCTGATGCGCCGACAGGGAGAACTGAAGCCCACCGAGCATCCGCCCTTGACCGAAGAGCAGGTGCGGGAAATGCTCTTCAGCATGATGACCGAGCGCCAGCAACAGCGCTTCGAGCGGGACTGGGAGATCGACCTCGCCTACCACCTGCCGGGAGAGGCCCGCTTCCGGGTCAACGGCTACTTCCAGCGCGGTCACGTCAATGCCGCCCTGCGCCTCATTCCGGAGCAGGTGCCCACCATCGACGAACTGGCGTTGCCGGAGGTGATGAAGGAGTTGGCGCTGCGCAAGCAGGGCCTGATCCTGGTCACCGGTCCCACAGGGTCGGGGAAGTCCACCTCCCAGGCGGCCATGGTCGAGCACATCAACCAGAATCAGGACCGCCACATCGTCACCATCGAAGACCCGGTCGAGTACGTCTTTACGGATAAGCGGGCCACCATCGACCAGCGCGAGGTCGGCACCGATACCCGCAGTCACAAAGAGGCCCTCAGACGGGTACTGCGTCAGGACCCGGATATCATCCTCATGGGTGAGATGCGGGACCCCGAAACCATCGAGATCGGCCTGCACGCGGCCGAGACCGGTCACCTGGTCTTCTCCACCCTGCACACCAACGACGCCAAGCAGACGGTGGACCGCATCCTGGACACCATCGGCAGTCAGATGCTGACCCAGTACCGAAGCATGCTGTCACTGAACCTGATGGCCGTGCTCAGCCAGAGACTCCTGCCCCGGGCCGACGGCAGTGACCGCATCGCCGCCATGGAGGTGATGATCAACTCACCACACGTCGCCGAACTCATTCGTGAGGGGAAGACCATCGAACTGCAAAACGCCATCGCCACCTCCAAGAGTTACTATCAGATGCAGACCTTCAACCAGGCCCTGAGTCGGCTGGTACAGGAGGGGCTGATCACGGCGGAGGTGGCGCTGGAGTTCAGCGACGCGCCCGGTGACCTGAGGCTGATGCTGCGGGGAGTGGGCACGGGGGCGGCGGCCGCGACTACGAAAGAGGGAACGGAGCCCGAGCAGGACAAGCCGAAGACTTCCATCGTTCGTGGTTTTGAGTTTTAGGGTAGACCTCGAGCAGTAGGCGACGGCGGCCTCTGCAACGTGGAGAAGGTGATGAAGCCGATACGGGTTGCCCTCGTCGGTGTAGGCAACTGCGCCTCCAGTCTGGTCCAGGGCATCACCTACTACAAGCGTGGCCAGGAGCCGCCCGGCGAACAGGGCCTGGGGCTGATGCACTACCGGATCGGTTCCTACGACCCCGGTGACATCGACGTGGTGGCTGCCTTTGACGTCGACCGGCGAAAGGTGGGCAAGCACCTCGCCGAAGCCATCTTCGCTCCCCCCAACTGCACCAAGCGCATCGTTGAGGACCTGGACGGGGCCGGGGTGAAGGTGCAGATGGGAGAACTCCTGGACGGTGTGGGTGAGCACATGGCTGAGTATCCGCGGGAGCAGCGGTTCCTGCCAGCCAAGAGGCGCCCGGTCGATGTCGCCGCGGCGCTCAAACGCTCCGGCGCTGAGGTCGTGGTCAACTATCTCCCCGTGGGCAGCGAGGAGGCTACCACCTACTACGCCGAGTGCGCTCTGGAGGCCGGGGCCAGCCTCATCAACTGCATCCCGGTCTTCATCGCCTCCAAGCCGGCCTGGCAACGACGCTTTGCCCAGCGGGGCATCCCCATCGTGGGCGACGACGTCAAGGCGCAGATGGGGGCCACCATCGTCCACCGCGTCCTGAGCAAACTCTTTGTCGACCGGGGGGTGAAGTTGGACGCCACCTATCAGCTCAACGTGGGGGGGAATACCGATTTCCTCAACATGCTCGACCGTGGCCGCCTCCGCTCCAAGCGCATCTCCAAGACCGAGGCCGTGCAGAGCCAGCTGGACGTCCCCCTGGAGGCGGACCAGATCCACATCGGTCCCAGCGACTACATCCGCTGGCTTCACGACAACAAGATCTGCTTCCTGAGGATGGAGGGAAGGGGCTGTGGCGGTGTCCCACTGCACCTGGAACTGCGCCTCTCGGTGGAGGACTCACCCAACAGCGCGGGCATGGTCATCGACGCCGTCCGCTGTGTCAAGCTGGCCCGCGAGCGCGGTCTGCGGGGACCCCTCTATTCCGTCTCCGCCTACACCATGAAATCCCCACCCCGCCAGTACTCCGACGCCGAGGCCAAGACCCTCCTGGAACAGTTCATCCAGGGCGAGATTGATAATTGACACGCTGTGCCTGACGCTGCCAGCAAGGGCCCCATGTGCAGCGACGCCGACCAACCTGATCCCCACACCGGGCCGCAGAGCCCTGCCCCCCTGCCCACCTTAACCCGGGGCCTGGGCAGCCTCTTTGCCCGTCTGCGCGACCGGCTCGCCCGTCCGCTGGTGAGCCTGGGGGTTGCCCCCAATCTGCTGACCGTCCTGGGGTTGATACTCGCCGCAGCGGCCGGTGTGGCTTTCGCCGCGGGCACCTGGCACTTTCGCCTCGGGGCACTGTTCGTCGTAGCCGCCGGTGCCTGTGACGTGCTCGACGGGGCGGCGGCGAAACTCGGTGGCCGCACCACCACTTTCGGCGGCTTTCTCGACTCCGGCCTCGACCGGTACAGCGACGGGTTCCTGTTCGGGGGCTTGCTCCTACACTGGGCGCATCGGGGCAACCACCTGCTGGCGGCGCTTTCCCTCTCGGCTCTTATTGGCTCCTTCGCCGTGAGCTATCTGCGGGCCCGGGCCGAGAACGTCATCGACTCCTGCAAGGTGGGCTTCTGGGAGCGGGGCGAACGGACGGTGCTGCTGCTGCTGGGCGCACTGCTCGGGAGTATACCGGCAGCCTTGCTTCTGCTCGGCACCTTGACCCACGTCACGGCTCTCCAGCGTCTGCTGCACACGCGTGACCGTCTGGAGGGGCGCAGGCACGAGGCCCCGCAGCGCAGACTGCAGTGGTTCTGGTGGTGGCTGGCCCACAGGGTGGTGTTCTGGAGTTACCCACGGGCAACCCTTCCCTACGACGTAGCCGTGGTGGTCGTGGTGGCCTTCACGCTATCCTTTCCCCTGTCGGGGTAAGCAGAGCGCCCGGCCCGGTCATGCGGGGAAAACCGTTGCGCTGGCCCTGGCACGACGTATGATGCCCGCACTCAGCACGTACCCCAGCGAACGCGTAAGGAGCAGGGCGATGACTCATGAGACCTGGACCTACCCCAAGACCCTCACACTTGAAGACTTGGTGCCTGCCTCGGCCGACTTTCTCACCCGGATGATGGACCCGCACAAGGACGGGCTCCCGTACTTCCGTGTGCTGTTGGATAAGGAGCCCCCCGTCGCCACGCATGACTGGCCCGACTGGGGCGACATGACCGCCCGGTTCGCAGAGGCCCTGATGATGGCCCGGCTGATGGCCGGAGACGACCGCTGGCTGCCGGCCGAAACTCAACTCCTCGAACTGCTGCTCTCTTTCTTCGGGGAGGACGGCCTCAACTACCGGGCCAAGACCGACTGGTCGGGCGACGATGCCCTGCTCTTCGACCAGAGCCGGGTCCTGACTACGTTGGTCAGTTGGTGCATGCTGGGGGCCGACCAGCGGGCCTCCCAGGTGACCCGGAAGCATATCGACGCGCTGGCCGGCATCGCCGAAAAGGACGGCGAGGTCTGGCGCTTCCCGGGCCCGGCGTATCCGCGCAGCGGCTGGGCGCCGGGCTACGACGCCGGCCCGGGGTCCAAGGGCGAGGCCAACTGCTGCTACGAGGGTGGTGTGCACATCGGCCCGCTGGTGATGTTCTACGATATGGAGGCTTACGAACCAGCCCTCGAACTGGCCCGTGGACTCGTCAACTGGGTACTGGCCGAAGACGGCATCGCCGAGGACGGCACCTTCGGCGGTCACGTCCACAGCCGACTGGCCACCGCCGCCGGCCTCATCCGCTACGGGCTGCTCACCGGTGGCGACGACATCTTAGAGAGAGGCAAGCGGGCGGTCGATTTCGCCCTGGGCCTGTCCACCCCCTTCGGCTGGGTGCCCGAGGTTGTAGCGGAGCCCGAGGGGTGTGAGGTCTGCTGCCTTATGGACCTGCTGGACTGCCTGTTCGTCCTGGCCCAGACGCGCTGGCCCGAGTACTACGACGTGGCCGAGCGGGTCATCCGCAACCATCTGGTCGAGAGCCAACTCCGCGACGCGAGTTGGCTCCCCTCCGGTCCATCGTCACCCGACGACGACCGGACCAGCACCGAGGGCATGCCCGACCGGCTCCTGGGCGCCTTCGCCGGCTGGAGCGCTGCCAATGACTTCATCGGCCGAGACCGCTGGCAACTGATGAACTGCTGCTCCCCCGCGGGCATCCGGGCCCTGTACCTGGCCTGGAACGAGATTGTGGGAGGCGACTGGAAGACCACCCGTGTCAACCTGTTGCTGAACCACGTCGCCGAGTCGGCCTCCGTGCGCAGTTGGCTCCCCTACGAGGGTCGCGTGGAGGTCAAAGTCAGAATGGCCAAACCGCTGGAGGTCCGCATCCCCGACTGGGTGGACCACAGCCAGGTCGAGGTGACCATCGACGGGCAGGCGACCGGGTCCGAATGGTCAGGCAACTACGTTACCGTTGGCCAGCGTGGCAAGCCATCGCTCGAGCCGGGGCAACTTGTCGCCGTCACCTTTCCCGTTCGCGAACTCACCACCACCGAGAGCAAAGGCGGGGGGACTTTCACCATCTACTGGCGGGGCGACACCGTGGTCGGGATTGAGCCTGCAGGCACCCACCACCCCCTCTACCAGGGACGGGATGCACTCACCGAAGAGCCGGGCGAGCAAGAGGTCACCCTTGTCGAATCGCCCGGTGCCATCTCCTGGAACCCACTCGGAGACTGAAAGTCGGCCAACAGGCGAACCCACCTACTGCTGACCCCTCGCTGAGCGCTCGTACATCCGCACCTCGTAGATGCGGGCCTCG
>CBDVDV010000163.1:0-8112 GCA_965372835.1 uncultured bacterium
AGAGGAGGCGCCGGAGACAACGGCCGGGGAGCCCGCGACCCGCTCATACGAGTCGCGTGACCTGAGGGAGGACTATCTCGGTGAGCGTTCGCCCGCGCACCCAGACCGATCACTGAGGGGCAACCAACGGCAACGGGTGAGATAGGTCTCCGACCTCTTCGATTCTCCGACCTCTCCGGTCTCTTCGCTCCCTCCGGGTCAGCGCGAAAAGCGGAGTTCGGCGAAGCGGCTTGGCTCGACGTAATCGGTCGGTCTCGCCTGCCAGTAAGTGGTTTCCGCCGGCTCCATCCGGCTTTCCCGAACGAAGTCTACAAGGCAGCCGTCGGTGAAAGTCACGCCGCCAAGCAACGTGGCGGGCACGGCCACCTCGGCAAACCACGCCCCCTGCGTGCGCAACACTGCCACCTGGAGCCCGGTCTGTGCCCGGGAGAGCTTCCGCTCCTTCCCCCCACTCGTTCCCTTCACCGTAACTCTGCCGCCGGTCTCCACCGTGATAGCCACCCGCACCACCTCCGGGTCCCGGTGGGCCAGGTGGATGGTGACGGCGTCGTGGAGGTCTTCGGCTTCAGCGGCCCGCCACTGGCAGCCCAGGCCCAGGTACAGGGTCTGGGGCAGAGCCCCTATCAGCACCTGTGTCCGCCGTCGTGCCCGTTGGCCCCCGGCTCTGGTGAAGCCGCTGCACTTCAGGGCCCTTTGCCAGCAGGCCTCCTCCAGCCGACCGTCTATGGTGGGTGGCCCGACCGCTTTCAGGTCAGGCACCAAGAAGCGCTTGCGTCTGGTCGGCCGGCGGGCCTCTTGCCGGACCGCGTCCATGCGGAGTGTCTTTATGGCGCGGCTGTGCCTGCGGACGCTCCCCACCAGGCGAAACGTCAGAGGATACTTCCCGGAGGACTGTCCCTTCTTGACCTTGAGGGTCACCGTGTACTCGTAGCGCTCACCGGGCGCCAGGGGGCCGTAGCCCCGCTTGGGGGTCACGGTGACGTGGAAGGCCGGACTCGTACCAATGAGACGCATGGTGGGGACGAGGGTGCGCTTCATATTGTTCTGCATGTAGACCTTGAAGGAGGTCCGGTCCCTTACCACCAGGTTGGTCACTTCGGGCTTGAGGACGAGTTTGTCCACGTCTCGCCAGACGTCGTCGCACACGTGGGCACGGGCCCCGGCGGCCAGGACTGAGACCAACATCAGACATCCCAGAACAGATAGCCCCTTGCGCATGCGCTCGCCTTTCTCCATCGGACCCGTTGGGCCGGAAAGACTCGACACTCACGCTGCAGCCAAGGAGAGGCCGTCGTGCGACTCGTATGAGGTCAGGACTACGCGACACCGCAAGTAGTTTCTTGTCCCCCGGGGTGCAGGTCAAGATTGTGGGCGGGTACCACCCCAGCCCCGGCGTGGCCCCAGCCACCTGCGCCCAGGCAGCCTATCGCCCACAAACGTGACTTGCAGACCCCTGCTACCGGTTAGCGTATTCGTCCTGCTCCTTGGCGCCGATGAACGTGCGCATGGCCTGGTCGGTCATCCATTCGTGGTAACGTGGGTTGCTCGACCAGCCCTTGTAGTTGTCCTCCACGTCCTGGGTCAGCGGTCTATCAAGGATTTTCTTGCCCGCTTCCACGACCGAGATGTGGCCGCCGAGGGGCCCCGAAGTGGCGAACGTCGCGGTGTAGTCCCTGCCGCCGACCCTCACCTTCGCCCCCACCTGCCCTGCTTCCTCGATCCTCTGCACGCGCGGCGCGTGCTCGGTCTTCTGGTCGGTGGCGAAGAGCACGGCGAGGAACTGGGTCTCTACGGGATTGCCCTTCGGCGAAAGTTCGATCCGCCAGCCCTCGACGCCGATGGTGTTCTCCCGGTTGTGAGGGTTCTTGCCTCCCCTGCGCTTCGTGTAGGTTTCCTCTGTCGGGCCATAGTTGATGCCCTCGACCTCAAAGTCATGCCAGGGCCCTCCGACAGTGCGGACGGTACGGCGCTCGGCTGAGGGCAGGAGGAGCCTGACGAAAAGGCGCCCTTCCATGCCCGGCCATTTGTCGTCGATGACAAAGGTGTCACCCTCGGTGTGCAGGTACCGGCCGCCCGGGTGGGGGTTAGGCGAGAGCGTCTTGCCATCGGCGGCGATAATCAACTGCTTTTGGGTCGGCAGCGAGTCGTCGGGTTCCCTCCTGCCGTTCCACGCAGGCTCGTAGAGCGAGTGGAGGTGCCAGGTTGTCTCCAGGCCCGCCTCGACGGCAACCACGCGGTCGAAGATGATGAAAGTATCGGGGCGCAGGTAGACGAACTGGCGGGTGATGGACTTCACGCGGGTGGGCGGGTAGGAATACGTCGCGTCCCCGACGGCATAGTCGAACAGGGGTGAAGTCTCGTAGGCGACGATCCGTCCCTCGCGAAAAGGTCGGTCTCCTTGCTTCGGCTCCGTCAGGGCCCACATCTTCCACCAGGGCTTGTCCTGGATGGGCGACTGGCCCCCACCACGCACGGTGCCCAGCGGCCTCTCCTTCCAGCCGGTGAGGGTGATGGGCCCTCGGCCGACGGTGATGGAGTTGTGGGCGATGGTTTGGCGGGCGTATTCGCGCATGTTGGCGGTCCCGGCGAATCCGAGCGCGTGGTTGTTGAGCGAGTGGACGGCGCCCGTGTCGGCGGCGAGGATGCCCTTCTTGCCGATGAGGAAGTGGAGGTTGTCGGCGTTATTGCGTCCCCAGTACCCGTCGATCTCACCGTAACGGCCGCAGCGGAAGAGCGCGTAGGTGGCCTCTGCCGTCCAGTCGGAACGCATGACGACGTGACCGTTTTCAGGGAAGAGCCTTGCCGGTGGAAGCATCCTGGGCTCGACGACCGGAAGGGCGGGGTCATACCAGAGGAGTTTGCCCCACACGCCACCGTGTCTCAGGGCGCTGGTGCCCCAGCCCATGGAGATCTTCGAGATGACCTCGTCCACCCACCACTGGCCCAGGCCGTCGTGGAAACGCGCCGCGGCCAAGACGGACAGGTTGTCGCCCTGGAACTTGGCGGGAGTGACCGTTTGCCAATGGTTGCACATGGCGGTGACGCCGACGTGGGCGCACGACGGCCGTTTGACCCACGGTCGATAGTGGAAGAGGTACCACGCCGGTGCCTGGGCGGCGAAATCGCACTTCCCCACCCAATCCTGACCGGTGGCGTTGGTCCAGGCGACGGCCATGGTGAACCATTCCGTGTAGAAGTGCTCACCGTTGTAGCCGTGGCTCATAGAACTGCCGCCACGGCCTTGGGACCAGAGGTTGTTGTACTGGATTCCGCGCACCAGGTCGCTGTGGTAGCGCTTCTTGAGGTCCTCATCGAGAAACTCGTCGTGACCATGCCCCCAGGCCGCGAGCGCCAGCACCACGTGAGGACGCCAGCGATTCTCCTCTATGACCTGGACGATTCTGTCGGCCTCGGCCTTCTGCTCTTCGGGGGTCATGGCGGCCATCACCAAGTCAGCAGCCAGCGGGTAGGTCTGAATCCAGGTGGGCTTCAGTTTGGCCTTGGCCTGTTCGAGGTACGTCTGCTCACCGGTCAGATGGTAGAGGACCCCGAGGAGGATGGGCGAGGCCTTGCCGTCGGCGGCCAGTTGCTTGGCCCACGCCAGTTCCTTGGCGATGCGTGGGTGCTTCAGCCGCTCGCGCAGCCGAGGCAGATCCTGCTTCGTGAAGAGCAGGCGAGGATGTTCTTTTCGCGCCAGCGCGCAGTCGGCCGGCACCTGCACGCCACCGATGGTAACCGTCTCCCCGGCCTGGAGTTCTTGAACCGAGCAGGCGACGACACCGACCAGGACGAACTTCCCGATGGTACCCGCGATAGCATGCATCAACCGCCTCCCTGCCAGAGCAACCGGTGCACTGGTCAAGAAACTCAGTGTGGCCCCCCCTTTTCTCTCTGGTCGTAGCGCTACCTCGGCCCTGCCTTGTTAGAGGTCGCACTCCCCGCAGACGATAGTGTCGGGCTGATGCCTCTGACGCCCCCGTTCCAACCGTGTACCTGCTACTTGTGCCCGTCTTGCTTCGCACAACGTTCTTATAGGCTTTCGGTTGCCCGCGCTGCAATCCTGTTTTACTGTTCGTGTAGACAGCCACACACGGCGAACCGGCGGCGAGACTCAGCGCCGGGCGAGATGACCGGTGTCTTGACCTCTGTGGCGGCCACGTTAAGTTGCTCACTACTGGTATTGTCGTGGCCGAAGCGGTCGCTGCCGGTGTGCAAAGCTGCCCTCATCCTGGTAGCGGAGGGTCCTGCTGGCAACTTGTGTGCTGTTGCGACCGGGAAAGTGGGCAACGCCGGGGACTGATTCCGGGCCGGCTGCTGAGGCGACGCATGGTTCGGGCCGTTGGAGTTGGTGGAGAACTCAGTTAGCCTTGAACTGCGATTCTGCTGCCCTTTCCAGGTTGGACAAAAACGTCGGCCAGGCTTCTCTGTCGATGAAGGGGTTGGTGTGCTCCGTCATCCTGGCCCGCTTCCCGAAGGTATCATTCTGGCCCGGGTGAGCGCCCAGATGAATATCGACGGTCCTCCCTTTCAGCCTCTCCAGAGACTTCATGTAGTCGGCCCGTCTGCTTCGGGGCAGCCCGTAGCGCTCCAGGTACTCGTCGGTCAAAGTGTTGAGGCCGGGGCCGCCATGCATTCCCACACGGTATTTCTGTTCCTTCTCGTAAAGGTCAAAGAAATAGGACATCGAGCCGGCGGTGTGTCCTGGAGTGTGCACGCACTCCACAGAGGTGTTCCCCAATGAAATGACCTCGCCATCCCGTAATGGTGTGTCCACGTCGAAGAACTCGTAGAACTCCATTCCATACTCGGGGGCCCACGAAAGTTCAGGCCTTTTCTCCAATATCTCTACATCGGCCTCTCCCAGGAGCGCCTTTGCACCCGTCAACTCCGCCACTGCCTTGGTTCCCCCGAAATGGTCGTAGTGGCCGTGGCAATGCAGGAGGTAAGCAATCCCCTCGGGATCGAAGCCCAGCCGCCGAATGGATTCCAAAAGAAGGTAGACGGTTTGCGGGAACGCCGAGTCCAGAAGGATGAGCCCGTCGCCGGTATCGATCAAGTGCGACGAGACGTTCGTGTTTCCTACGTAGTATAGGCCGCCGGCAATACGGAACGGCTCGACGTAGAACTTCCAGGGACGCAGACAGATCTCAGCCGGCAATGATCTTTCCTCCCGGGTGAGCGCTCGGCAGTGCCAGGTCGCGGCCCTTCCCCTCATTCTCGGAAACGAAGTGCTTCACGCGCTCACGCACCGCGCGCCAGCGCCTATCCGCATAGTGGTTCTGGTCTGGTCAATTCCTACTGCGACGCCCTTTGGCACCAGCCTCGGCGGCGAGCCAGAGGTCGAGGTACTCCCTGCCCAGCCGCAGGTCCGCCAACGCTTCTTCTGCTTCGCACAGGCAGGTCGCTTCCCCGCGAACGGCCTGCACGAAGTGGACTGCCTGCTGACGCATGGAATGGACGTGAGGCAGATCTGGGACGAGAGTTTCCGGCGTCTCTCCCTGCCCCGGGTCTCGGTAAATGGTGACCCGGCCAGGCCGATTCACCGCTATCGGCGCGGGTAGCTCCAGGCGGAGCCAGCCCTTCTCGAACGTCACCAGGGCCGTCTCCTGCCAGTCGATGGTCGTCCGATACGGGGCCATTTCCAGAACCCCGGTTACGCCGCTTCGGCTCTCGCCGGCCAGCAGAACACCGGAGACGTCGGCGTAACAGACCCGGTACTCCTCGCCCAACAGGTACCGCATCAGGTTTACCTGGTGGATGTAGTAGTTGACGAACTGATCGAAACGTTTGGCGGCTGGCTCATCCATGCCAGCGGGAGGCGGATCCGGGTCCAGTTGGGGGTACTCCTCGGCCCCGGCGATAAGGTGGGAGAAGCCCGCGGCCTGCCAATCGCCCGGTGGCATGGTGATGCGTACGTACCGCATCCTCCCGACCTCGCCCGACCGCTTCCACCGCTCGATTTGCTTCTTGGCAAAGATGGTCGCCGGGTCGCTGCGCTTGTTGTAGCCGATGAAGAGCCGGGTGCCACTGTCCCTCTGAGCAGTGAGGATCCTCTCACCCATCTCCACAGAGTGTGCCAAAGGCTTTTCGGTGAGCACCGGCACCCCGGCGGCCAGGAGTTCAGGCAGCAGGCGGCCGTGAATGTGGTAGGGCAGGATGGCGACGATGCCGTCGATTTCCCGCTCGCCCGCAAGCAGTTGCCGGTGGGTTTCGTACACCCGGGGTACGCCGTAGCGGTCGGCCACCTTCCGCGCCAGGTCTTCACGCAGATCGGCCAGCGCCACCACCGTGCACTCGGGGTTGATGACGTAGTTGCAGAGGTGCGCGCACTGGCCCATGCCTCCGACGCCCACAAACCCCAGTCGGACCTTGCTCATCTTTGCCACCTCCACAGCGTCACAGCCTAACGCAAGTCGTCAGCTCCCACAAGGGTCCACAAGCTTGACTCGTCGCAGATATCGACCAATATCTGGTAGCCCCTTTTGAAGAGGAGACCGTTGTGAGCCATCCGAATCGGAGCGCCGAATACGAACGCGGTCGGAGACCGAGTGTTCTGTGGATTTGCACCGATCAGCAGCGGAAAGATTCAATCGGGGCATACGGCAACCCGGTTGTCCAGACCCCGACTCTGGACCGCCTGGCCTCGGAGGGCGTCCGCTTTGAGCGCGCCTACTGCCAGAACCCGTTCTGCTCACCCGCCCGGGCCAGCCTCCTGACCGGCCTTTACCCGCGCACCCATGGCGTCTGGCACAACGGGATCCGCTTCGATGAGGTCGGCGCCCCCACCCTCGGGGACATGCTCCAGAGCCAGGGCTACCGCACCGGCTCCGTAGGCAAAATCCATCTGGGACCGACCTTCGGTCCGCATCCGCCTGCTGGCTTCGAGGAATCGCGCGACTACTGGGCCAAGCATCCGGAGATGCGTGACTGGCATGGGCCGTACTGCGGGTTCCAGGAGGTGTATTTGAGCATCGGCCACATACATTACTCGACCTCGGGCGGCCACTATGGGGCCTATCTGGAGGAGAACTTCCCCGAGGGCCTGGTGCTCTTCAGGCGCGAACACGCCCTCCTGGACCAGGGCTACTTTGAGACCTGGCGGAACGCCATGCCCGAGGAACACCACTACAACACGTGGATCGCGGACCGCACCATCGAAATGGTCGACCGGTTCGCCGGGGAGCCCTTCTTCATCCACTGTTCGTTCCCGGACCCACACCATCCTCTCAGCGCCTGCGCCCCGTACTCGTCCATGTACGACCCCGCCGACATGCCCGAGCCGCTCGCCGGGTCGCTCGACGAGTTGGATCAGATGCCACCCGTGTATCGCGCCTATCACCTGGGTGAGGAGAACTACTACGCCAGGTCGCCCTCCTTCCCCCACACGATAGCCGGGGGGCCTCTTCGCGAGATGATGGCTCAGATGTATGGCATGGTCACCCATGTCGACCACTGCGTCGGTAGGATCCTCGAAGATCTCTCCGCGCGTGGCCTTCTGAAGGACACACTCGTCATCTTCACCACCGACCACGGCGAGTTGATGGGCGACCACGGCTTCGTGCTCAAAGGGCCCTTCTTTTACCAGTCTCTTCTGAACGTCCCACTCCTCATACGGCTTCCCGGGGGGACGTGCGCGGTCTGCCACGAGCTGGTGGCTCACGTGGACCTGGTTCCCACAGTTCTTGAGTGCCTCGGACTGGAGGTCCCGGAATACCTTCCGGGGCGCTCGCTAAAGGGCTGCCTCGAGGGCCGCCCCGGCAGCCCACGTGATGCCGTCCTGAGCGAGTTCCGCCCCTTTGGCGGGCCGAATATGAAGGTGTTACATACCGACGAGTGGAAATATGTCTACTACCAAGGCGAGCCGTACGGCGAGCTGTTCAATCTCCGCGATGACCCCGAGGAGCGAAAGAACCTCCATGGCGCTCCCGAGTGTGCCGACGTTCAGTCTACACTCCACACCCGTCTGCTCGACGAACTGGTGCGGACCGAAGCGGCCTGGCCCGCCCGTGGGCCCTGGGTGTGACGACTGCTCTTATCTCCTAAGCTGCCCGGCAAAGGTTTTTGGACAATGGCGGTCAAAGGCGTAGTTCCTACTGCCGCAGGCCCCACCGG
>CBDVDV010000164.1:0-8039 GCA_965372835.1 uncultured bacterium
CCGTGTCACTAAAGGCATCGCCGGAAGGACCCTACCGTGCCGGCCAGGTCATCACTTTCGACATCACGTTGGAGAGCGCTGAGGGCAAAACCTACATATTCAGCCGCAACGGTGAGCGGCAGACCGGCGCCAAGATGGTGATCCGGGACCAAGCGGGAAATGAGTTGTGGAACTTTGCCTTCCGGTTCGGGTGAGCGGGCTTCGATCAGGGCTCGTGGCGAGTCCCAAGTGACGTAACCGGCAAGGTCACCGCGACTCCCACCATGGACGCCGGCCCCTTCGAGTGGAAGGCCGAGGAACTGGTACTGGAGATTAGGTAGGGAATCCGGGCAGAGCCAGGCGGCCGCGGCCAAGTCCTGCTCGTGCCGCGCGTGGCGCGAAAGGAGAGCGAGTGCGTCACTGGGTCTGCATCGTCATGTGCGTGCCCACAATGGCCTTCTTCGCAGCGGGGAGGCCCGCATGCTGCCACGGTCGGAGCGTCCCCGAGTGAGGCGACCGAAGGCAGCAGGATATTCGGCCGGGTCGTGGACACCGAAGGCCGGCCCGTCGCTGGCACACGGGTATCGGCGTGGGTCGGCACTCAGATGCCGCTGAGGCAAGCAACGGCGACGCGGGCGCACACGGACCAGGCCGGTCGCTTCGACTTACGTGCCCCCTTCCCAGACGTCCGTTACATGCTCGGCATTGAGAGAGAGGGGTACCGCATCAGGAGACGACCGGGGAAGGTCCTGGCGGGTGATGGGAACGAGGTCGAAGCCGTCCTCGAACGCCTTCCTGGCCGCGTGCTCACAGGGGTCGTGAGGGACGCAGGTACTGGCAATCCCGTCGAAGGCGCGGACGTCTCCCTCATCGGCGAACGCGGGTTCCGGGGAGAGGCGAAGACAGACGAGTCCGGAAGTTTTGAGATAAAGGACGTTCCCAAATACTTCGGTCAAGGCGTCCTCCTTGCCACAGCCGACGGAGGTGTGTCGCCGCTGCGGCTCCTACGAAGCGGCGAGCGCAGCGCCGAGATAGGTCTGGGCCTACCGGCACGTTTGTCGGGCGTGGTTAAGGAGTGGGACTCCGAGCAGCCCATCGTTGGCTGCCGAGTGACCATCCGACCAAAGTTCGCCAGTGGGTTCTCGCTCGAGACCACGACCGGAGGAGACGGGCGCTTCGGCTTCGCCAACGTCCCCCCTGGTGAGTACCAGGTCGTCGTCACCAGCCACGAGTACTTCGAGCCGCCGACACGAGGTGACTCCGTTCAGCCCTTCGAGTTGCCCCTGTGGCCGGGTCAAGAAAACGCCTTTGTTCACATCGACCTGACACGAATGGCCACTATCAAGGGCCGTGTGGCGGGCCCTGACGGGCAAGCCGTGGAAGATGCTGTTGTTGGCATGATAGCAACCTGGGACACGTACAAGGGCGGGCGGTGGAGCACCACGCGAAGTGACCACGAGGGCCGCTTTGTCCTTCGCACCGGTCGACTTCACCAACGTGAGGAGATTCACGCGTGTTCGTCGAGATACGGTCTTGGACGCGTGGTCGTGGAGGGGTTAGAGGAAGGCGATACCCGTGACGACGTGAACATCCAACTGTCAGGTGCCGCGCGGGTAAGCGGCGTAGTCCGAGACCCTACGGGTGCTCCCCTCGAAGGGATTTGGGTGGGCAGGGACTTGTCTTCCGGCGAGTCTCACACCACCGATGCCGATGGTCGCTTCGACCTGGGCCAACTGCCATTCCACATTCCCCCCAGAAGGGGCGACACCATCACGTTTCGGGCACCGCGCCCCCATCGGGGCGACCTCCACATGTGGCGTGGCGAGGGCAGCCGACGCCCGGTCCAGCAGCCTGACTCCCAAGCCCGGTTCTTCCACTACAAACAGATCCCGTTGGGGGCCAAGCACGGTGAACACGTAAGCCTCGACGTGGTTCTGGAGCCGGCCGACCTCATAACCTTCACGGGAACAGTGTGTGATTCCGAGGGTGAGCCTGTTCCGAACGCAGCAGTCATGCTCTTCGCGGGGAATGCAGGGGTGAAGAGTTGGCAGCGGGAGCTGCATCCGGACGTGTTGATGAACGCTGGGTTTGCCGTCGTGCGCGATGCCGCGCTGTGCCTGACCGTTACGGACGAGAAGGGCCGGTGGACCATGTGGGTCGTGCGGGAGAGCGAGGAGGATCTCAAGATCGGGCATCACTGGACCTCCGGTGACGCTGCCTGTTATTCCATAGGCGCCGAGAGCCGAGAAGGCCAAGCCGCGCTGGTGCGGGACATTGTGCTGGAAGAAGCCGAGACGAGCAAACACGTCGAGATCACCTTGGCCCAGCCTCCACCTGGAGCAACGATTTCGGGACGGGTCGTGGACGCTGGTGGGCAACCCGTGCCCGGCATCGTGCTTCGGACGGACCGCTCAGTGGCGTCCGTCACGACCGGACCGGACGGGAGGTTCGTGTTCCCTGGTCGCGCGGCGAACGGAGTGAATATCATAATCCAGACCAAGGGATGGTTTGTTTCGTCGCCAAGTCCCGGGCAAGGCAAGAGATGGTTTCAACTGACTAAAGAGCAGGACGACTTCCAGAACGTCCAGGTCGTGCTGGTGCCAGGTGGCGTGGTTGCCGGCACGGTGAAGTGGCAGGGGGGAGGGGCGGTGGCGGATTTTGATGTGGGGAGCGGAGACCTCCGCCGACGTTTCGTAAGCGCCGAGGGCTTGTTCCAGATGGAGGATTTCCCTCCGGGAGAGCAGGCCCTGACCGTGCGGACACCTGAAGGAGTCTTCCAGCGCGTCGAGGTGACAGTCGAACCTGAGAGAACGACTGGTGTGGAGGTGGTGCTTCCAGTGCCTGATTGCACCATCTACGGCCGGGTGACTGACGCCACCGGTGGCCTTCTGCCCACGGTGACGGTCGAGGTCACAGGTGGGGCCTACCGAAGGGAGCAAGTGCCTGGCGAGAACGGCCACTTCCGGTTGAGCGTTCCCGCCGGTTCTTACCGACTGACACCTCGGGGCAGGGACGGTCAGAGACTCGGCCTGTTCGGACCAGCCACGGTTGAGGTGGGAGGAGATGAGAAGGAGGTGGAGTTCGCGGTAGTCGTGCCCCCCGCTGCCGAGACGAAGCCGCCTGTCCGCTGACCAAGTGGCGCTCGTGGATGATCCTGTGGCCAAGGAGAACGTCCTCCGCTTTGCCGCCTACGCGGGCCGCTCGCCTTCGGTCTACGGGGAGGCGCGAACCGCGAGGTAATCGGCCGGGGCGCGGTCAAAAGGCTTCGGCGAGGGCGACTCGCCGACGTTCACCGGCTCACACCCAAGCCGCGGGCTCCATATGTAGTCGGCTTCTCGCTTGACCTTCCTCGCCGTCAGTGGTAGCCTCGCCGCCGACCTGGACCACATGAGCGCAGGGAGTAGGGTATGGGCGCAGACGAAGCCGCTGGTCGGGTGAGCCCGGGTGTGCATATGCTGGATGCGACGGTCGGCAAGATCGGTTTCGACAACGAGCGGTATCTCGCCGAACAGGGCGCCGCCATCGTCGAGAGGGTCACGACGTTCCACAACAAACTGTACCTTGAGTTCGGCGGCAAGCTGCTCTTCGACTACCACGCAGCCAGGGTCCTGCCCGGTTTCCAGCCCAACGTCAAGATGAGGCTTCTTCAGCAACTCAAGGACAAGGCGGATATACTCCTGTGCATCTACGCCGGCGACATCGAGAGAAAGAAGTTGAGGGCGGACTTCGGCATCACCTACGACGTCGATGCGCTGAAACTGATCGACGATCTGCGGGAGTGGGGCCTCGGTATCCGGGGTGTGGTCATCACCCGGTTCAGCGGGCAGCCGGCGGCCAGGTCGTTCAAGAACAGACTGGAACGTCGTCGGATACGCGTCTATACGCACCCTTTCACCAAGGGCTACCCAACCGACGTCGATACCATCGTCAGCGATGAGGGCTACGGGGCCAACGAGTACATCGAAACCGAGCAGCCCTTGGTCGTGGTCACCGGCCCCGGGCCCGGAAGCGGCAAACTGGCTACGTGCCTTTCGCAACTGTACCACGACCACAGAAGAGGCGTGGAGTCCGGGTATGCCAAGTTCGAGACCTTTCCCATCTGGAACCTACCTCTCAAGCATCCGGTGAACATCGCCTACGAGGCCGCCACCGCCGACCTCGGCGATTTCAACCTCATCGACCCGTTTCATCTCGAGGCCCACGGCGAGACCGCGGTCAACTACAACCGCGACGTGGAAGTCTTCCCCGTGCTCAAGCGGATACTGGAGAGGATAACCGAAGCCGAGTCACCATACCGGTCGCCAACGGACATGGGGGTGAACCGGGCGGGCTTTGCCATCACCGATGACGCGGTCGTCAGGGAGGCGGCGAGGCAGGAACTGATACGGAGGTCATTCCGCTACGCCTGCGAGTATGTCATGGGTCTTGCTGAGGCCGAAACGGTGGAGAAGGTGGAACTGCTGATCGAGGAACTGAACGTCGACCCTTCCTCCAGGAGGCCCGTGGAGCCGGCACGAAGGGCGGCTGAGGAAGCCCGGAGAAACGGGAAGGGCAACAAGGGGATCTTCTGCGGGGCGGCGATGGAGTTGCCGGACGGCTCCATCGTCACCGGGAAGAACTCCGCCCTGATGCATGCAGCCTCAAGTCTGATACTCAACGCGACGAAGGGACTGGCTCAGATCCCCGACCAGATACATCTGCTTTCCCCGAGCATCATAGAAGCGGTGGGAAGTCTGAAGAAAAACATCCTCCGGTCGAAGTCGGTGAGCCTGGACTTGGAAGAGGCGCTCATCGCGTTGAGCATCAGCGCCGCGACCAATCCCACAGCCCAGTTGGCCATGGAAACACTGAGCCGACTTCGGGGGTGCGAGGTCCACATGACCCACATCCCGACCCCTGGGGACGAAGCCGGGCTCAGAAGGCTGGGAGTCAACCTGACCTGCGAGCCGAACTTCTCGACGAAGGACCTCTTCCAGACGTAGAGCGCAATGTGTGCCCAAGCAGGTCGCGGTACATGGAACACGACCCGCCCCCAACGGGCTGTCCCCTGCAGCACAGCGGCATACTTGCCGCCGGCACGGCCTTTTTGTGCGCAAGACGCTAACCAGGCGCCGAGATCGTCGCAGAGTCTCCAAGGATGAGACCTTGACGCTCAACCCATCTCCAATTACCCTGTCAGCCAATCTGGGGTGAGAATGCACGAGAATGAGTGTTCTGACCTGACTGTTCGGGGGTACACGACAGATGATCATTAATACCATTGTTGGCGTTACTCTCATACTTCTGGTTGTGTGCGCGGGGACTACTGCGCATGCACAGGCTCCGTCAGTGGACGATACCCCCGCGGGGCCTGGGGAATGGGGGTTCCGCCCCGCCGAGGGCGAGGAAAGCCCCGTCAATCCGCCTGGCTTTGTCTGGCGCCCGCAGGAGGGCGCAGTTACCTACGAGTTACAGTGCGCTCGCGATCCGTCGTTTGGGAAGCCCGAGTACCGGGCCGAAGCCATCACTTACAACTGCCACTGTCCGCCGACGGCGTTCGAGGAGGGGACATGGCACTGGCGATTTCGCTTCACGGACAGCGATGGCCAACAATCAGAATGGAGTCAGAGGCGATCCTTTACCATCGGAACCGATGCCATCGAGTTCCCCATGCCCACCCGCAAAGAACTGCTCGGCCGCATTCCCCGGCAGCATCCTCGTTTGTTCGTCCGTCCCCAACAACTTCCAGAGTTGAGAAAGCGCGCCCAGAGCGACCTCAAAAGACATTTTGAGGAACTGGTGAAAGAGTGCGAAGCACTGATGAAGAACCCACCCCCGACGGAAGAGCCTCCCAAGTATCCGGAGGGGCTGGAACGGAGGAGCGATCCGTGGCGGAGGATCTGGTGGGGCAATCGCACCTACACCATCAAACTGCTGGACGGCGCAGCGACCCTTGCCTTCACCCGGCTGCTCGGTGGCAAGGAGGAATACGGTCACCTGGCCAAGCGCCTGCTCCTCGCCGCGGCCGAGTGGGACCCCAAGGGGAGCACCGGCTATCGCTACAACGATGAAGCGGGCATGCCCTACAACTATTACTTCTCGCGAACCTACACGTTCGTCAACGATCTGCTCAGCGAAGAAGAGAAGGAGAAATGTCGGCAGGTGATGGCGATTCGGGGCAGGGAAATGTACGAGCATCTCTTGCCAGACCACATCTGGCGGCCTTACGGGAGCCATCGGAACCGGGCCTGGCACTTCCTCGGCGAGGTGGGTGTCGCCTTCCTGGACGAGATCCCGGAGGCGGGTGAGTGGGTGTGGTTCGCCATGAACGTCTTCTTCAACGTCTACCCGGTATGGTGTGACGACGACGGGGGTTGGCACGAAGGTGTGGGGTACTGGTCCAGTTACATCAATCGTTTCACCTGGTGGGCGGACGTGATGCGCTCCGCCATGGAGGTCGATGCGTACAGGAAGCCTTACTTCTCCAAGATCGGCTACTATGCGATGTATCTGCAGCCGCCCGGTACCAACGGAGGCGGGTTCGGCGACATGAACGCACGTCGCAAGTCGAGCCACAACCGGGGTGTTATGACCACCTTCGCAGCCCAGGCTGCCAACCCCCACTGGCAGTGGTACGTCGAGGCGCATGGCGGCCCGCGTCCTGAAAAGGGCTACATCGGGTTCATTCGAGGCACCTTGCCCAAGGTGGAGGCGAAGCCGCCGACCGACCTGCCCACCTCGCGCTGCTTTTGGGGCACCGGACAGGCCATGCTCAACACCAACCTGCTCGACGCCCAGGAGAACGTCGAGATCATCTTCAAGAGCAGCCCGTTCGGTTCGCAAAGCCACGGCTACGAATCGCAGAATGCGTTCTTGCTGTATGCCTTCGGCGAGCGGCTGCTAATCCGGACTGGCCAACGCGAAAGCCATGGGAGTGAGCACCACAGGGAATGGATGTGGCACACCAAGTCCGTCAATAGCATCACGGTGAATGGGGAGGGCCAGAGGCATTCGTCGTCGGCTACCGGTGAGATAGTTTCATTTCACACTTCCGACTCATTCGATTACGTCGCCGGGGAGGCCGGGCAAGCCTACGGCGACCTGCTCGAGCGCTTCACGCGCAGCATCCTCTTCGCAAAGCCTGAGTTGGTCGTCGTGTACGATCGCCTCGAGGCGCCCGAGCCTTCGCTCTTCGACTGGCGGCTTCACTCGCCGACCGAGATGGTCGTTCGCGACCAAGAGCAGATTCAGGTAGTGAACGGGAACGCGGCCTGCCGAGTGTCGTTTCTTGCTCCGCCCGGGCTGAAACTCTCTTTGACGGACAAGTTTGACACGCCTCCCCGCCCGCGCATCAAACTCGTGGAATGGCACCTGACCGCGCGAACGCCCGAGCCAGCTCGGCGAATGGAGTTCGTCACCGTCATTCGTCCGCACCGAACAGACCAGACACCGCCGACGGGCGCTGCCCTGGAGAATATCGAAGGGGGATATGCCCTGGAGGCAGAGACGAGCGAGGGGCGGGTAGTCGTCCTCATGCGCTCGCGCGGCCGGGCCGAACTCCGTTATGGCAGCTTCTCGACTGTCGGCGACCTGGCTGCTATCAAACTTGACCGCGAACTCAAGCCCGTCGATTCGCTGGTCGTCGAGGGCGAAACAGTGCGAACGGAACGCCCATGAGCGATTCGCAGCGCTGGACAGTCGGTCGGCGCCGGATGCGTAGTGGGCTTACTTCAGCCTGATGCGGTTCTGCTTAGCGTTCTTACCCAGGTGCTTGGTGTAGGTGTACTCCCAGGCGAACTTCCGGCGGGCCTTCACCTCGACCACAAACTCCACGGTCTGGAAGTCGTGGAGCCTTGCATCCTCAGCCTCAAGTTCGATGTCGCCCGGGATGCGATGGCGGATCTCCATCCGGATGGGCTTGTCCCTGTAGTTCCGGACCTCTTCGCGCCAGGCGTGCGTCTCGTCCCAGCCCACGACGTACGGTTCTCGACGACGCGGACGTTCGAACTTGAAGTTGGAGCGCTCGACCGTCATCAGTTTGCGCTCTTCGACCACCTCGTCGTCGGTGCCGACGTTGAGTT
>CBDVDV010000165.1:0-7931 GCA_965372835.1 uncultured bacterium
GCACGGCCGGGCAAGACCGGCCGTGGCACAGGCCACTCCGGTCTTCGCTGGCTCCACACCCACGGACAGACCCTTGTGGGTCAGTCCGTGCCACCCTTGCTGTCCGCGTCGGTCGTGATGGGGATGCGCCTGGCCGCTGCTTTCTTCCGGCCGTTGGTGGCGAAGAGATTGCGCAGGGCGCCCATCAGTTCCCGGAAGACCAGGCTCTTCTGGCGCATGAGTTCGCTGTGATAGGGCAGGACGCAGCCACAGCGCGAGCAGTCGGCCTTCTCCCCCATCATGCAGGGGAGTTTGCGCGAGCCGTCGGGGGCCACGGCGTAGGAGTCGCGGGCGTAGGGGCAGCGAGCCAGCACCCCGGGGGCGCGGTCGCTCTTCATCAGGCGGAGCATGCTCACCGGGTTGATGATGAAGTCGCCGTACTTCCTCTTGAGCCGGATGAGCATGTCGATGACCTGGTCGCGCCGACGCCAACCCGGCCACAGGTCCTGCTGCTGACCACGGATGGGAGTGTAGAACTGGAAGAGGACGCCCTTGACGGGCATCCGGCTCCACTCCCGGAGCATCTCGGGGATGCACTGCCAGTTGTTCTTGGCCACCACCATGGCGACGATGATGCGCAGGTCGGGTCGGTTGGCGTTCTTCTTGATGCGTTCGTACATCCACTCCTGCCCGCGCATCTCCCGGTAGTACTCGCGGGTCCCGTCGACGGAGACGTAGAAGTTGCAGTCCGGCCAGTCGGGCAGTGGGATGGTGCCGTTGGTGGCCACCACGTTGGAGCGGAACATCTTCATCAGCCTACCGACCAACTCCTTGCGCAGCAGTGGCTCCCCGCCGATCCAACTGGCCTGGTAGAAGGGGAAGGGGGTGTCCTTGAGGGCCTCGAAGTAACCGATCCACTGCTCGTCGCTGAGTTCCGTGTCGAAGCCGTACTCTTTGAAGTAGCAGTGCTTGCAGTCGAGGTTGCAGCGGTAGGTGATGTCGATGGAGCCGATGCCGTAGCGGGGTCGGCCCAGGAGGTCGAAGCGCGCTAAGTCGTAGACCCGGAAGAGGAACTTGGTCGGCTCCCGGCCGATGACCCGACTCATCCCCTCGAAGGCTCTGTCCCGCACGGTCAGGTCCGTCGCCGCGCGCCCCATCGGGTTCTCCCTGAGAACACACCCTTGTCTCTACGAATGATAGCAGACGGCGGGACTTCGGTCAACGGCGAGGTCGGCACGCTTACTCGGCTGAGGCGTCGGAGAGGGCTTTGTAGTAGTCCTCCAGGAGTTGGCGATATTCGGGTGAGAGCGTGCCCTTGGTAGCCTGCAGCAGTTCTCTGATTTCGTCGGGTGAGAAGTCGATGACCTCATCGCCCACGACGGGCTTGACGGGCTTGACGGGGCTGGCCATCTCGATGACCCGCTCTTCGGGTGGGGGGAGCCCCGACAGCGCCTCGCCCAGGGCGACGCCGGCATCGGTCTTCTCCTCGGGGAGTTGGTCCAGTTTGGCTTTGTAGGTGACCACCCAGGCAGCCAGGTCCTGGACGTCCCAGTTGAGGTCCTCCAGGAGTTCGGGGTCGATCTGGTTGCGGAGCAGTCGATTGAAGAGTTCCTCGATGATCTGGCCCACTACCTCGAGGTCTTCCGGGTGCACGGTCGGCTGCTCCAAGTCCGGGCGGGCCTGGAGTTCGGGCGCTTCCTCGCCGCTCCGCCCGCCTCCGCCTCCCCCGCCCGGCGAAGTCCCGTCGCCTTCCCCCGGCTCAAGCGGCCCGGGGGTCAGGGTCTCGCCCCGGTCGTCGCCGACCCTGGGGCTAGCAGATTCGCCCTCGCCACCTCCACCCGCGCTCTGCGCGCCCGAGCCTTGTGCCTGAGACGAAGTCGCCGGGCCGGCTTGACCGGCCTGGGACTGCGCTTGCTGACCTCCCTGGCCTTCGCCGCCTGCACCTTCGCCCTGGCCCCGGCCCTGCCCACTCGCCTCTTGACTTCCGGGCTGTCCCGGGCGTTGGCCCGGCTGACCTACTGATGCCCCGGCTTCGCTGGCCGCTCCCTCGCCGCCGGGGGCACCTGGTTCTGCGACCCCGGGCTGTGACTCGTCGCCGCCCTCACCGGCGCGGGGTTCGCCTCCCGCGGGCTCGCCCGGCCCCGCACCCTCGGCCGCAGGTGTTTCACCGTGACCGGCGCCGGGCTCGTCGCCTGCGGGCCCCCGGTCCTGAGGGGGGAGGGACGCATCGGCAGCAGCCCGCTGGGCAGCTCCGCTCACCGGTTCTTGCCCGACGGCTTGACCCGCCGGCTCACCAGGTCCGGTTGTTTGGGCGCGGTCTTGCCCTTCGACGGGCTCAGCGGCCTGAGCGACGACGACGGGCTGCGTCGGCTCGGGCTGCTGTTCGGGCCGTTCGGCCAGGCCCTGAGCCTGGGCTTCCTCCTCCAGGTGTCGGCGGATGGTGTCGATGATGACGAAGTCGCGGGCGACCAGTTCTTCCAGGGTGGCTTCAAGGGGCTCCTGGTCCTCGTCGGCGGGCTGAATATCGACCTCCCCGGCGACGGCGGGAACGGCCTCAATCACCCGCTGCTCCTCGGGTTCGGCGGGCTCAGGTGTGGGCGGTTCCGGCTCGGCCGGCTCGACCCGGGCGTAGAGTTCGGTGGCTTCTTCGAGCGAGGGGACGAGGACCACCAGGGTGTCGGATCGGCCGACGTGAGGCTCGTCGGGGAAGGTGTCGGTGGCCTGGAGGTAGCACGCTAAGGAATGACCGGGCTCGAGGCCCAGTCGATCCAGGTGAACGGTCACCTCGCTGCGGACCTCCTTGAGGTTGGCGGGCAGGGGCAGGACTTCGCCCTTTTCTTCCTCCTCGCCGGGGATCTTGTAGCGGAACTCGAGGCCGGCGAGGCCCAGGTCGTCGCTGGCTTCGAAGCGGATGCGCAGGGGCTCGCCCAGGGGTACGCGGGCGCCGTGCTCCGGTTCGAGGATGCGCACGGTGGGGGACTGGTCGTAGCGGCAGAGGATTTCGTAGCGAGGCGGTTCGGGGTTGGTGAAGCCGTAGGGGTCCTCGAGGTGGATTTGAAAGGAGCCGGTTCGCCTGACGGTGAAGGAGCCTTCGATGGTGTCACCCGGTTCCTCGCTGAGTTCGGGCTGGTGGATCGCAGCGGGCAGGTCGAGGTTGTTGACCGCCAGGTGCGCCCGGGCCAGGATGGTGTTGGTATGGGCGCGGACGGTGATGACCGTGCCGTCCAGGGCGTCGACGTCGCCCCGGTGGGTCAGGCGCTCGGGCAGCCCGCTGTAGGCGGGGAACTCATAGTGGGTCTGGAGGCGGGTGACCAGGGGTGTGGGCACCACGATAAGGTGGTAGATGGGGCTGCGGGCGTCGCCCGCTTCGATGTAGTAGAAGAGGTCGTACTCCACGTCGGCCAGGGCGGTCTCCCACCGGCGACCCTCCTTGTCGGCCGTGAGTTCCAGGCGGTCCCAGAGCTCCTGCTCGCGACTCCAGCGCAGGGTCACCCGCTCGGGAACCACGCCGCGAAGATCAACCCGGACCGGGACGTCGCTGCCGATGAGGGCCGCTGCCGAGCCGGGCTCGACGTGCATGATCCGGGTGGCGGTGGCTGGGGGAATGTCGGCCCCAGGCTCCCAGATGCGGTGAAGCGCCACGGCCACGCTCTTGGGCGTGAGCAGGGCGTAGAAGAAGAAAAAGAGGATAGCCAAGAGGAGCGCGTAAGCGCCCACCACCAGCCGGCGCGGCGAGACCACCAAGTCGGGCTGTACGTCGAGGGCCCGCTCGGTGGCCTGTTCCTCGAGAAAGGCCTTGATGCCGGCGGGGATGTCGGAGAGGGGGCGGGTCTCGAGGTAGGAGATGAGGGTGTTGCGGAACTCGGGGTAGTGCTTCTCGATGAGCCTGGCAGCGTAGAGGTCGTTCAGTCGGCGGAGGACGAAGACCGCGGCCAGGAGCAGGACCACCACCACGGTTCCGTCCAGGGTCACCAGCACGGCCCAGCGGGCCACCTTGGCCAGGGCCAGGGTGTGATCCACGATGACGGCGAAGGTGAGGAAGGTGACCAGGGCGGCGAGGAAGATGACCAGCCCGGCTCCCAACTCCATCAGTTTGAGCCGACGCTTGGTCTGGCGCAGCAGATCGTTCAGAAACTCTTCGTACTTCACCGCTCCCCCCGAAAGATGCCTGCCTCCCAAAAGGAATTATACCCCAGGAACCCCTCCCCGCCAAGACAATAGACGGAAAAGACCCAGAACCGGATTCCCCTCCTTGCCAAAACCCCTGACTCGGTCAGATTGGCCCTTAGTCTCTGCGAACCGTCGGCCGGAGAAGCACACGGGGTGATAACGCTGCCGGCTTCACTCGGGTAACGGGTATGGTCGACATACCGGGTCCCCAGCCCCCAATCTCTTTCACTGCGGTCCCCAAGTCCCGCCCCGCCACGGCCCACGCATACGTCCCACAGCCAAGTTTCACGGTGCTTCCCTTTCGCGCGCCCCGGAGCCTGCAGCGTTCGGACTATCCTCCAAGTCAACCGTGTTCAGGACACGTTCCTTTCCCCCTTCGGGCCCGCGGGTCCACCGCCAGAGTTCGCAATTCATAAGCCGGCGTCGGTTCGCCTCCTCGACCTGCTTCCAGAGTAGCATCGTGAGCCAGCCGGCCAAGGGGTTGCGCACCGACGGCACTTCCCAGTAGTCGCTGGGATACTCGCGGTTCAACAGCCACTTTTCGTACAGGAAACTTTGCCCATCATCGGACCACTTGTGGAACCTGAAAACCAAGGGCTTGCCAGCGGCGCCTGCAATCCACCAGGAAAGGCGGCTCAGGTCCACGCTGTCCACGACCCGGTACCTGGACCAGCCCGGTTGCCAGACGCATACAGATTCACGAACCCTAGAGGTGCCCATCTCCCCCGGCCTCTGCTCGATGTCGTCTCGCCACTTTAGGAAGACGATTGCGCCGCCGTCAGGAGCGACCATCTGCGGCGCGACAATGACCCCCCCATGCTTCTTCTCGAGCTTGGTAATGTAGTGACTGTGCCCCTCACCAGGCGCCCGGTATCGCAGCTCCGTGCGCGAGAAGTACTCACGCTCCTCCATCGCGTACAGCCACCACGCCCATATCGTGAGACCCTCCGCCCCAAGGACGACGAACCAACGCGCATAAACCCTGTCCACATGGTAGCCTTTGCCAAGAAATCGCGTGGCCCCAATCCGCGGCGGCAAAGGTACCGCGCAGCCCGAAGTGAACAAGGCAGCTACGAGAAAGCTCAGCAGCACTGGTGAGAGACTCCGCGCTCTACTCATAAGCACCAACAACGACCTTCTCATGCCCACACCTTCCTCCACAGTGAGTCACCCCGCCCTCAGGCTGCTGACGCAGCCGCTTTCACCTCTGCAAGCAGTTCAAAGACGCGCTGGGTTTGTGGTTCGGAGACTGAGCCCGCTCCGCAGGACGGGGTGAAGAGCATCTGCTCGCGGACGAGGGCTTCGTCGATGCCTTTGGTGGTGAGCAGCGCGACGCCGGCATTGAGTTTGCCCAGGCAATCGTCGAGGGTGGCTGAGTCGATGTCCTCGGTGGTGGGGACGATGCCCCAGGCCAAGTACCCACCCCGGGAGAGGAAGGTGCCGATGTCATCCGCGTACCGGGCGATGGTCTCGCCGTAGCCCCAGGCGTCGAAACTGATGACATCGACGGCGGAGCGGGCGATCATCCCCCAGTCGGTGTTGCCACAGCAATGGATGCCGACGGCCGCACACAAGTCGTGGGGGCCATTGCACAGTCTGTCCAACGTCGCCGTCACCTCGCCGTCCGAGAGGAAGAGGTAAGCGCTGGTGCCATAGGCCCCAAGGACGGGTTCGTCGATGAAGACCAGGACGTCGTCGGCCACCTCCTTGAGCCGATGTACCTGGTCAGCTAGCTGCACCTCGAGCAGCATGAGGGCTGCATCGCGCAGGTCGGTGTCGTGATACACGGGGGTGCCCAACTGGTCGTTGAGACCCAAAAGCAGCGTGAAGGGCCCCGTCACCTGGCCCTTGGCCATCGCTAACCTGGGCTTCCCGGCCAGGGCGGCGAGAAAGGCGTGATAGCCTGCAGCGAACTCCGCGCTGGGCGCAAAGGGAGCCGACTCCTGGGACGTCGGCGGCGCCGACAGTTCTAACAGAGCGCCCACGAGTTCGGTGAGGGCCTCCTCCCGGCCGATTGACAGGTCGCAGAAGACCTTGTTCTCACCGGGTAGCACGGTGAAGCCGGGAAGGCGCTCGCTGTACTGGGGGATCATCCGCTCGCGCAGGTCGCGCTTTGGGAGTTGCGGCCAGAAGGGGATGTCCAGCCCCGCCCCCAACACAAACTCCACCCCCCGCTCCGCCTCGGCGAACGGCACCGACCCAATCCCCGTGGTCACGTTAGTGAGTTTCATCTGCGCCCGTCCCTTCAAGCCCCGGGGTGGCCCACCCGCCGGCTGGCGGGTGGGTGCGGAGCACCGGAAGCCACAGTTCCGCCACCCCCCTCCTTTTCCGACGCTTCGCGCACACCTTGGCGGAGCCAAGATGTGCCACCCGCCATCTGTCATCTCAGGTCGACGCGCTGCGCGAGAGTTCGACCGTGACCGAGGCGATGGGGCCGAGGATGCCCAGGGTGTTGCGCGCACGGACCTTGAGGGTGTTGGCTCCCCGCTTCAGGTTCCAGGTGAACTGCGCGCGGGTGGGCTTCCAGCCGTCCTCCTTCTCGATGAGGAAGGTGTCGAAGTTGGGGGTCATGGTCTCCAGTTGGACGGTGAGGCTCCGCCGCGTCCGCGCCGCTAAGTGCACCCGGGTGACGTTCACCGACCAGTATATGTCTTCGAGGCGCTCGGTGAGGGTGGCGAGTCGGTAGCGCTCATCGACCTTGGGCGGCCCATCCTTGCCCGCCGACATCCACGCCTGATTGCGGTTGAACCGGTCGCGGTAGATGTAGAAACGGTCCTTCTCGAAGTCGACGACCTTCTCCAGGAAGTCGTTCCGGTCGTGATAGCCTACCCATTCGTAGCCGTCCTGGCGGTACTTGAGATGGCCGTCCTCCCGCTTCTCCATCGTCACCTGCTCGGTGCGCTCGTCGAGCCCGTAGACGGCATGCATGGAGACGCCTCCGTCGGTGAGGTATTGCTCGCGCACTTCCTGCGCGCTGAGGATCTCACCGGCGAGGGTGTAGCAGTTCCGCCGACTGGGGTCGAGCACGATCCACTTGGCCAACTCGTTGCACCACATCTCAATGGTTCCATGCCCGCAGGTGGAGAGTTTGCGGGCCGTGTGACCCAGGCTCTCGAGCGCGGCGAGGTACACCATGGAGTTGAAGGTGCAGTTGTGCAGTGCTCCCTCCGCAGCGCGGTCCATGATGTAGAAGGGATCGACGTTGTGGTGTTCCGGCCGACCGAAGGGGACCTTCTCGGCCACCCAGTCGCGGAGCATCTTCAGTTGCTCCACCTCGCTGCTGCCTCCACTGACTGCGTCGGGGACGCCGTACTTCTCCCGGAAGCGGGCCGCGCGTTCTGAGTCGGCGTCCTGGAAGGTGAAGGGCAGACGAGAGCGGACCAGTTCGGGACCCTCCACCTCCATCACGGTGAAGCGTGACCCCGCCAACTCGAGGAAACTTTCCCGCTCGACGGGCTCCCACTCGTGAGCCAATGCCGCAACTTTCGGTCCGGTGCGCATCTGTGCCTCCCTTGGCTTGGGTCTCCCAGCCTTATACCGTCGGTTCGGCGTCCCGTCAACGTGGGGTCGACCTGAATCATCCCCGGCTTTCGCCGCTTTGGGTAGCACAGCCCCCTCAGGGCACCGTCCTCTTCGCAGGGGGTGGCACGGGCATCGGTTCGCCACACGGTCCTGCGACTCGTATGAGCGAACCACTGCCCACGGGTGGCCCACCCGCCGACGGGCGGGTGGGCGCGAAGCGTGGGAAAGACCGAGGTGAACTTTGGTGAGAGGGATAGCCC
>CBDVDV010000166.1:0-7927 GCA_965372835.1 uncultured bacterium
CCTTGAGCAAGGCTCAAGGTGTGCCACCCAAGGAGCCGCGAAACTGGGGATGGGTCAACGTCCGGGCCGGCTTGACCTGGTATGGCAAGAGCGGTACAATCCAGGAAACTTGACTATGGTTCGGAAGACGTCAGGACATGGCTGAGAGTTCGCGGCAAGACATTCACGTCATCGGCTGGCAGGGCTTCACGCTGCGGGTGCCTGTGCTCTGGGAACCACACACCCTCAGCGGGAGCCGCAGCACAGGGACGCTCCAACTGGATGACGGCGAGGCCGTGCGCCTGCGCTGTACCTGGCGAGGACTCCGCCGACCCCCGGACCTGCTGGGCGAAGCCAACTCCTACATCGAACGACTGCAGAAAGATGCCCGCAAGAAAAAAGTTGATTTTGCGGTCAAGCGGGATATACGATTGTCCCTGCCACCGGAGCGGGCGGCGATCTGCTTCAGTTGGCGGGCGGAGGAGACGGCTTACGTCATGCTTCTCTTCTGCCAGGAGTGTCGCCGACTCTACACGCTGTACGTGTTCGGGCGTCCGGGGCAGGGGCCGGAGCGGGATGCCCGGCAGGTTTTTGCCGAGTTCCGCTGCCACGGGGAGGAAGGCCGGGAGTGCTGGAGTGTTTTCGGCTTGCGGGCGGAACTCCCCTCGGGGTGGGAACTGGGCAAGAGCGAACTGCGGGCCGGGCAGGTGACCCTGCAGTTCGTCCGCGGCTCCGAGGAACTGGCCCTGGCCCGGGTGGCGCTGGCTGAGTCCATTCTCCGGCGAAAGAAGTTCGTCCACTGGGCCGAGGCCTTTTACGGCAAACCGCTGCGCAGTTTCCGGTGGCAGGGCGACCGGACCGAGTACCGAGGTCACATTGCCCTGGGCATCGAGGGGAGGGAGCGGCTGCGGGGGCTGCTGCTTCGGCTCTTTCGCAAGCCCCGGACGTTGCGGGTTCGAGCGTGGTACTGCGACGAACTGGACAAGATCTACGCCGTGTGGTATGTAGGGGGTGAGCCCGAGGTCTTCGAGGGGTTGGCGGCCGGCCTGGCCTGCCACCAGACCCAGGAGCAGCACTTAGTCCGAGCGCCCACGGACACGGGAGTGTCGGCCGGGGAGAGTCCCCGGGGAGACGGGGGCTGATGCGCTGGCCGTGGCAGCGACGCGAGCGGCTGGACCGGGAGACGTCACTGTCGGCGCGCCCGCTGCGCAACCCCCTGCTCCAGTGGGAGCGGGACGAGAAAGGACTGGTGCTGGTGCGGGTGCCCCGCAAGGACACCCGCTGGGTGAAAGCGCTCTCCCGCGCTTTCTACGTCCCCAGAGGGAAGACGTTCTCTCTGGACGAACTGGGAAGTTTCGTCTGGGACCTGTGTGACGGGAAGAGGGACGTGCGGACCATTATCCAGCGGTTCGCCGAGCGCTTCAAACTGACGCGCAAGGAAGCCGAAATCTCGACGCTCCAGTACTTCAGGCTCATGACCCGGAAGGGGTTCGTGGGACTGGCCGTGGAGCAGGAAAAAGCGAAGTCGCACCAGCAAGGCAAGGGGTCGTAAGGCATGTCTGAACGTCGTGTCGTCGAGCGCCTGGATCGGCGCACCATCGGCAAGCAGATCACCCTGCCCTTCACCAAGGCCGTGGAGATCAGCATCAAGAGCCTGCGGACCCGCTTCCGCCGGTCGCTCATCACCGTGGGCCTCATCATGCTGGCCATCGCCTTCCTGATGACCATCCTGACGACCAACGCCTTTGAAAACGCCCTGGTGGGGCGCGCCAAAGCAGAGGCGCCCTGGGGCGAGGAGGTCATACCTGGCCTTGGGCTCAAAGGTTATGTCAAAGTGGATGACACGTATTACTGGGTTACCAAAGAAGTGGACCCAGTAACAGGGCAGCTTCGGGAGAAGGAGCGCGGCGTCGTAGAGGACCCCGAAGAACTGAAGATTGCCGAGAAACATGTCGAGAAGGTCGAGGCCTGGCGCACCGAGACCAACAACCTCAAAGCCACCCTGAGCAAGCGCATGCCTGACAGCCTGGAAGCGTCCGAAGCCGCCGGCACCGACATCGGCATCACCGCCCAGCAGTGGTGGCTCATCATCCTGAGCCTCACCGTGGCCGTCGTCGGCATCGTCAACGCCATGCTCATGTCGGTGACCGAGCGCTACCAGGAAATCGGCACCATGAAGTGCCTGGGGGCCCTGGACTCGTTTATCATCAGGCTCTTCCTCCTGGAGTCCGTCTTCCAGGGCACCGCCGGTACCGTCATTGGCACGGTGCTGGGGTGCGCGCTCATTTTCCTGAGTACGCTGCTGGTGTATGGGTGGGTAACGGTGAAGACGTTTCCCCTGGGGGCGATTCTCTTCTACGGTGTCATCAGCATCGTCATCGGCTTTCTGCTGTCGGTGTTCGGAGCCTTACTGCCGGCGTACCGGGCCGCCAAGATGCAGCCGGTGGAGGCTATGCGCGTCGAAGAGTAACCCAGAAAGGCCCTGAGCGAAGGAGGGTCCACGGATGGCTGTCAACTATATCGTGCGCGCGGTGGAGATTAAGAAGGTCTACCGGATGGGGAAGGTGGAGGTGATGGCGCTGCGCGGCATCGACATGCAGATCGAAGAAGGGGAGTACCTCTCCATCATGGGTCCTTCCGGTTCCGGCAAGTCCACCCTGTTTAACATGATCGGCGGACTGGATAAACCCAGCAGCGGCCGGGTCTACATCGACGAGGTCGATATCGCCCAACTGGACGCCTACGAACTGGCCTGGCTCCGCTGCCGAAAGATCGGCTACATCTTCCAGACCTTCAACATCATCCCGGTGATGACCGCCCTGGAGAACGTCACCCTGCCCATGACCTTCGCCGGCATGACCGCCGACGACTCCCGGGACAAGGGTGTGGAACTCCTCAAGAAGGTGGGCCTGGGTGACCGGGTCACCCACAAGCCCTTCGAACTCTCGGGCGGTCAGCAGCAGCGGGTGGCCATCGCCCGGGCCCTGGCCAACGACCCGGCCATCATCCTGGCCGACGAGCCCACCGGCAACCTCGACCTCAACACCGGTCGGGAAATCATCGACCTCCTCAAGGAGATGAACGATGAGGCGAGGGTCACCATCTTCACCGCCACCCACGACACCAAGATGCTCAGCGTCAGCGACCGGGTAGTCTGGATTCGTGACGGCCAGGTCGACCGCATCGCCCTTCGAGAGGAACTGGACATCCAGGTCGGTACCGTCGACGGTTCCGAGACCGGCGGTGTGGGCCAAGCGGAGGGCTGACATCTCCGCATCGGCGGCCCCGGGGCAAGGGCCGGTCCTCACAATTCCTCGACCGGCGGAAGGGACGATGGCTGACGAACTCACCTACGCCATGATCACCCCCTACAGCCTGCTCAAGTCGCGGACCGGCGGCATCCTGGCCAGGTTGCTGCGCCTGGGCGAACTCGAACTGGAGGCCGTGCGCCTGTACGCACCCAGCGATGCCTTCCTGGACGAGTACTGCCAAACCATCGAAGAACAATCCGGGGAGCCCCGCGCCAAGCAACTTCTCCTGGGCTATATCAACGACAACCTCCGTCCCGACAACCGCGTCGGCCTCGTCAACCGCTGTCTGCTGATGCTTTTCCGCGGACCCGACGCTGTCGATCGGATCAAGAACGACGTGGTCGGCCCCCTCACCGCCGGCATCAAGGGTGACACCGTGCGCGGCACCTACGGCGACTTCGTCAGTTATCCCGACGGCGAGGTCAAGTACTTCGAGCCCGCCGTCCTCATCCCCCCCGACTCGACCACCAACCGCAGGCAACTCGACATCCTCGCCCGCTACGCCGAGTCTGACGGTGGCATACTGGAACACGTCCTCCCCTACCCCCCGGGGGTCACCCCCCAGACCACCCTGGTCATCCTCAAGCCCGAGACCCTGGGTCGACACCGCTCGGCCCCCGGCCACATCATCGACATCTTCTCCAAGACCGGGCTCTACGTCGTGGGCGCCAAACTCCTCAGGCTCTCCGTCGCCCAGGGGGAGAAGTTGTACGAACCCCTGCGCGCCCTCTTCAGGGAGCGGCTCAAGCCCAGCCTCCGTCGGCAACTCAAACAGGCACTGGGTGAGGCACTCGACTTCTCGGTCCCCGAAGATGCCTACGACCGGATGACCGAGTTGCTCAAAGGGCTGCACGCTGAGTGCGAGTTCCGCAAGATCGTCGCCTACATGACCGGCGTGGAGGCCCGGGCGGCCAGCAGCCCCCAGGAGCGGGAGCACCCCGGTCGCGAGCGCTGTCTGGCTCTGCTCTACCAGGGGGAAGACGCCATCCGCAAGGTGCGCGACCAACTCGGCGCCACCGACCCGCGGGCAGCCCGCCCGGGGACCGTGCGCAGCGACTTCGGGGCCGACCTCATGCGCAACGGCGCCCACGCCTCCGACAGCCCCGAGAGCGCCGAGCGGGAGCGCCGGGTGCTCGGCCTGTGGAAGGAGGAAGGTCCCTCCGACGTGCGCACCATCATCGAAGCGTACCTCGGGGGCGAGGCCCGCTCCGGTTCCCCGGTGTGATTTGCGACTTTCTCGGCGAGACCGGTCGAGGCGCCGGCCGGCGGCCTTCAGTCTCGACCGTTGCGTTCGCGGGAGCCATGTTTACCGAAACGCTTGTCGTCACTGATTTCCAGACCAACCTGTACATCGTCACTGCCGCCCAGCCCCGCGGCTCAGGCGATGCGGGCGACTGCCTGCTCATCGACCCGGGCGGCGAAGCCGACCTCATCGTCGCCCGGCTGCGTCACCTCGGGCTCCGCCCGGAACTCATCGTCAACACCCACGGCCACGCCGACCACATCGGGGCCAATGCCCAACTGAAACGCTCTTTCCCCGAGTTGAGCATCGCCGTCGGCCATGCTGATGCTCCGCTGCTGCCCTCCCCGGTCAGGAACATGGCCATCTTCTTCGGCCGTTGGATAAGGAGCCCCAAGCCCGACCGCCTGCTGAGTGACGGCGACCTCCTGGAGGCCGCCGGCCTCAGACTCCTGGTGCGGGAACTCCCGGGACACACCCGCGGGCACATCTGCCTGCTGGCCGAAGAGGAGACGCCACCGGCGGTCTTCTGCGGCGACACCCTGTTTGCCGGCGGCATCGGCCGAACCGACCTGCCCGGCGGCTCGCACCGCCTGCTCCTGGAAGGCATCGAGCGGGTCCTGCTGAGCCTGCCCCCCGAGACCATCCTCTACCCGGGCCACGGCCGGGCCACCACCGTGGGAGCCGAACAGACCCACAACCCGTTCCTGCAAAGCCCTACTGAGCAAAGCCACCATAGTCCAGAAAGGAGCTGCGAACCGTGAATCCAAGAAGTCGCAGACCCAGCAGCAAGGTCTACTGCTACCGGCTCCCCTCAGATGCTGACTACGACCACCTGGTCGCCGCCACCGAAAGGCTCTTCGAGGCCGGCAACTTCAACGAACTCTTCCGCGAGGGAGACAGCGTGGCCGTCAAACTTCACTTCGGTGAGGGCGACACTGACACCCGCCTCAAGCCTCCCGTCGTCCGCAAGGTCGTCGATATGGTCAAGGCCACGGGCGGCCGGCCCTTCCTCACCGACTCCAACACCCTCTACCGCGGCCGCCGGTCCAACGCCGTCGACCACGTCCTCCTCGCCTACGAGCACGGCTTCACCATGGAGCAGGTCGGCGCCCCGGTCATCATCGCCGACGGCCTCCTGGGCAACGATCAGGTCGAGGTCCCCATCAAGGGGAAACACTACCAGAAGGTACGCATCTCCGCCGCCGGCCACCACGCCCGCGCCCTCATAGCCCTCACTCACGTCACCGGTCATCCCGGCGCCGGCATCGGCGGCAGCATCAAGAACATCGCCATGGGCCTCAGTTCGCGGGCCGGGAAACTCTCCCAGCACTCCGACATGGTGCCCGACGTCAAGGAGGACAAATGCGTGGCCTGTGGCACCTGCGCCGAGTGGTGTCCGGTCGACGCCATCACCGTGGACGAGATCGCTGACATCGACGAGAAGAAGTGCATCGGCTGTGGCGAGTGCCTGGCCGTCTGCCCCAACGACGCCGTCACCTTCAGTTGGAGCGAAACCAACGAGAGGCTTCAGGAGAAGATGGCCGAGCACGCCCTGGGGGTGGTGACGCGCAAGCAGGGATGCATCGGCTTCATCAACTACGTCTACGACGTGACCAAGGGATGCGACTGCTTCGGCACGCCCCAGGAGCCCGCGCTCAAGAGCCTGGCGGTGCTGGCTTCGACCGATTGCCTGGCTGTCGACAGGGCTACCGTAGACGTCATCAACGAACACACCCACGGCGACTTCTTCCGCAAACTCTACCCCGACATCCCCTACGACGTCCAGTTCACCCACGGCGAATCCATCGGCCTGGGCTCCTCCCAGTACGACCTGGTGGAAGTAACCTGAGAAATGCCGCGCGCATCCGACGGGTAGGATATAGGCTGGAGATAAGATGTCGGCCGGCAAGCGGCGGCGGTTTATCTATTTCGACACAAGTTCCTGGAACAAACTGTTCGACTTGACCCAGGCCCGGCCAGAATTGCATCAGAAACTGTGTGCGCGCTTAGCCAAGAAGAGGTCGGTACTCTATTCGAGCGATGAGGTCGGCGAGGAACTTGTGCTCGGACTGGACTGGAACCCGATACGCATAGCCGGCATATGCACGCTTGTCAACCGCCTTTGTGGGAGCCACGTCATCAGGCCCGTTCGGGAACTCGTCGCTGACGAGTTCGCCTCGAGAGGCAGGGGTTCCGTGCGCCCTCGTTTTTTGCGGCCCGCTCGAAGCGCGCGTAAGGTCTGGCAAAAACTAGAGCTCATCGCCAAGCAACCGGCTGATGCACGAGCGCAGATTCGAGCAGTCGTCGACCAGGCCCGCGCCGAAAAGAAGAACTGGAAATCGTCAGCGGAGGCCGACCATAAGGAGCTACGCAAGTCCCTCAAGAGGTTTCGCAAACCGAGGGACTTCGCGCACCTTCTGTCCCTGTTCTTCGGGAAAGTAGTACATAGGGAATGCTTCTACCCGAACTTTGAGAGGCGGATGAGACTGATAAGGCCTGAGTTTTCCCTCGACGTCCAAGTCCCTATTCGCACCTCCCCTTCCCTCTGCCACTCGGTTAGGTTCTTTCTCTGGTTGGCTTGGGTAGCTGTCTACGGCAACCGCAAAGTCGATCTGGGTGACCGAGCCGACCACAACCACTTCGTGTATGCCTGCCACGCGAACTGGTTCGTGACGGACGACAGCCGCCTGCAGGAAGCTTGGACAGAGGCTGGCACCTCCTCCACAACGGTGATGGGCGTCCGGACGTTTCTGAATCGCGTCGCGGGTGGCACACCTTGAAGTCGTTCTCAAGGTGTGTGCTGTGCATCGGAAAGGCAATGCATTGGTTCCCACGCTTTGTGCCCACTCGATACGGATCCGTTCAACGTGGCACCCGTGCCACCCCAGCCGAGAGGACGGGTAGCCTCCTCCGCCCTCTTCAGGTTACGCCCCCCATTCAGTCATTCCCCTCAACGAAACCAGGCGCAGAACCTTTTTGTGTATGTAGTGATTTTTTACTTGACTTTTTGATGAAATGTGGTATAGTGGCAGGTGAGAGTGGGGACAAGGAGTACGGTTCCCCTGGGTTGTCCGGGCTGACGAGGGCACCCGGGGGGAGGGTTACTTCACCCGAAGAACAGTGCTGAGCCCCGCGGCGAGGGGCACACCCATCCCCTCGCTACACCTGTAGGGATGGGTCTTCAGACCCATCCGTCGGCTTGGCCGTAAGGTCTTTGGGTGGGGGTTCCGAGTGCTCCCCTGCCGATGAGCGCACCCGCGGCTGGAGGCGGACGAGAAGGAAGGCGTAGAGCCGACTGAGTAGTCCGGCCAGGCCCAGGGGAAGCCACCGGCGGCCCTACCACGCGCGTGTGTAGGTCAAAAACGGTCCCTTTCTGCAGATAACGGAGGTGCCT
>CBDVDV010000167.1:0-7919 GCA_965372835.1 uncultured bacterium
GGGTGCCACCCGCCGATCAACGACCTCGGCCACGAACTACACGGAAAACACAGACAGGGAACACACTTGCTTTCGCGGCGGGGCGCGCAGGCATCGGCACGGCCGTGCCCGTTAGACGGCCCTGTCGCACGCGCCTGCGTCTCGGATTGCACTGTAGTCTCGGCGCCGCTCGGCCGATAGGAAAGAGCAAGCAGGTCAGTACGATCAATCAAGGTGGAAACCATGCGCACAGACAGGCGCGTCGTCATTACCGTCAGGCGCCGACCGAGGCCGGCGACCCACGTGCCTGACCCCGGTCAGTCAGACGACCGTGGCCCCCAGGAAGAACGGTCGGAGGCCCGGGAGTGAGGCCGCGACCGGGCTGGCCAGGAGAGGCCGACGGTCGCCCAAGGAGGCGAGGATGAAACGGCTGGTAAGACTGTTCCTCGTGGTGAGCATGCTGGCGGCTGGGACAGGCTGCTGGAGCTATCGAGAGTACGTCATTGAGAACAATCGCCTGGGGGCTAAGGGCTTCTACCACAAGTGCAAACTTTCCTATGACCTGGACAAGTTGAACGACGACATCGGCCCCAAGCACGTCTATTACTACGAATAGGACCACCCCGTTCGCCTGATCCGCCTAGCAGATCAGGCAACACTCTTCCGTCTCTTCCCCGAGGTGCGGGCTGCGCCCGTACTCAAGTCTGGCTTGACGCAGCCCTTCGGTCCCCGTACCATGCCCTGAGTACGGGTCGGCCGATCGTGTTGCCCCTATCTACGGAGGAGAGTGCTCATGAGGGTGGTGTGGCTGCTGCTACTCGTTGTGGTGCTGGGTCTGGGGTGCTTCTCTCCGGACGTGGATGTGGATACGAGCGGGCTGCGCCCGGCGCTCGCCCACATTTCAACCGCCCGGTCTTCGAGGACCTCGTCCTCGGGCTCCGGTTCGGCGGTGCGCTCCGACCGCCGGGTCGACGGCCTGGAGGACGACGTGGCCAAGTTGGAGAAGAAGGTGGAGGACCTGGAGGAGGACGTGGCCAAGTTGGAGAAGAAGTTGGACGACCTGAAGGACGACTTCAAGGAGTTGAAAGACCGGGTGAAGAAACTGGAAAAGAAGTTAGACTGATCGGATGAGAAGTCCGGAAGTTCCCCCGGAGAAGAGTCGCCGGTTCGTCATCCTCGCCCACCAGCGCCCCGACGGTGATGTCCACTACGACCTGCTGGTGGAGTCGGTCGGCGCCGGTCGTGAGGGAGTCTGCTTCACCTGGTCGTTCGCTAAGCCTCCCGCAGACCGAGAGCAGCGGTGCCGACGCATCTTCGACCACCCCAGCCGATTCCTCACCTACGAGGGCCCCCTGCGGGAAGGTCTGGGTCGTGTCAACAGACAGGATGCCGGCACCTGCTCCCTTGACGGAGACCCCGACCGGAGCCTTGTCCTGACGCTCTCCGGCGATACAATCACCGGGGCCTTCAGGCTTCGCCGAATCTCAGAAGGCGAGCAAGCCGATGACACGACGGGCCGGCCTTACGAAGGGGAGTACGGTTGGCAACCCATAAACTGATGCGAGCTATTGGTGCCTCCGCCAGGGTGTCCTTGCCTCTCGTACTGGCCGTTGCTCTTTTGGCCACGCGGTGCGGGCGCAGCCGACCGGCCCGCCCGACAACCGGGCCAGCGGTCCCCCAGGCCCTGGAGGTGAAGTTGGTCTGGCATCTGGGGCTGAGCCCCTCGGGAGAGTGGCTGACCTTTGAGAGCCTGCTCGAGCGCGGCCCTGGGGTCGCCTGGTCGGTGAGTTGGCTGATGCCCTCGACCGGAGGACCGCTGCTGCCACTGGAGCCCTCAACCATTGGCAGCGCCTTCGCGGTGTGGTCGCCGACGAAGGATGAACTGGCCTACGTCCGCGTGGCGGAAACCAGCGGGGTCCTGGTGCGGACCGTGGAGGAGCCGGAACCCACCGTGAATGTGGACTTCGGCGGCCTCTGGCTCAGCCAACTGTGCTGGTCCCCCGACGGAGCCAGACTCGCCTGCCTGGCCACGGACTTCGTCCGCCGACGCAACGATCCCGCACTCATCGACGCCAGCACCGGCGAACATCACTTCGCCCGGCTCCAGGTGCCGGCGGCGGTCTCCCCGCTCTTCTTTGCCCCTACCGGGGAACACCTCGTTTTCGCGCGCGGGAGTCGTCCCCAGGAGCCCGGTCAGGAACCCACGCAGTACCTGATGCAGGCCAGTACCACCAGCGCTGAGGTGACGGAACTGGTCAGTTTCGAGGCGAACGTCTGTCAGTTGGCGGTCCCGATTGGCGACCGCTTTCTGGTGCAGTTGTTGCGTGGCCCGGCGTTGGCTCCCGGGGAGCCCCAGAGGAAGGAACTGGCCTTGATCTCATACGAGTCGCACGACCGGCCGGGCGAGGAGGACCCGGTGGGACCTCCGATCTCTTCGATTCAGTCTCTGGGCGACGGGTCCTTTGCCTCCGCTCAGAGCCTCCGGGAGCGGGATGGGCAACTGGAACTCATCTTTGAGCGAGCCGGTGACCTCTTCATCATTCCTGTGGCGGAGGGGAGCACGGAGGACCTCTGCCAGGTGACGGACACACCTGAGGCGGAAACCGGAGCCATTTTCAGTGCCGATGACGAAAGCATTTTCTTCGTGCGCTCAGTCACCCCTCAGGCTCCTCCCACGCAGGTGGTCTGGCGGAGCCTGGCCGACGGACGGGAAACAGTCCTGGCCGCGGTCACCCCGGAGTTGGTCAGAGGAGCACCCAGCCCGTAGCAGCGGCAAGGCCACCAACGCCCAGCCGAGGGCCTCCTCGGTCGCCAGCACCGAGGAGAGTTCCTTCTATCACGATTGGAGGTTGAACCGCTGTGTGTCATCCCCGTATGATGCTCGCCGTTTGTTTGGCCCTTGGCTTTAGCAGCATCTCCCGGAGTTCAGGCTTCGAAGGACCGGAGGCTACTCGCATGAGCAAAGCACCGAGTGAGAAGCACGTGACTGCCGTCCCCCTGACCATCCATTTCCCCCAAACTGCGATTCCACAGCGGCCGCTTCCGGTGGCCGGAGGCGTCCCTTTGCCGCGGGGGCTGGTGGACTCAGCGGAAGACGTGAGCATCTGGAACACCAGTGGAGAACAACTACCCGCCCAGATGCGGGCGCTCGCCACCTGGCCCGACGGCTCCGTCAAATGGGTCTTCTGCCAGTTCCTGGCAACGCCCGGCGAGTCCTACACCCTGGAGCACCAGCCGAATAGGCCCTTCACCGGCACCCTCACGGTGGATGCCGACGAGCGGAGAGCGACGGTCGACACGGGTCCACTTCGATTCACCATTCGCAAAGACGGCTCGGGCTTCCTGGACGAGGTGTGGCTTGACGGGGAGCCCCTGGTGCGTGCCGGTGAGGAGCGGCGAAACGTCTACGACCTTCTGCACCTGGAAAGCCCCGACGACTATCCGGGGATGGGCTGGCCTCGTGGTGGGGCACCCGATCCTTCCCGGCTGGAGATCACGAGTATCGAGGTGGAGGAAGCGGGGCCGCTGCGCGCAGTCATTTGCCTGCGCGGCCGCTACCAGAACAAGCACATGGGCTCGGCCTTTCCCACCGACAAGTGGGAGAACCGGGGCTCCGAGCACACCCTGCGCATCTACGCCTACAGCGGCGAGACCTTCGTCCGTGTCTTCCACACCTTCGTCTACGAGGGCGAGGCCGACCACGACTTCGTCCAGGAAATCTCACTGTCCCTGCCGCTGGAACTGTCGGCTAACAAGAAGGTGCGGGCCACCTCAGCCGCCTGCGACTGGAAAGTCGAAGAATGGCTCTATGCTGAGCCCCACCACGCCCAGGACGGGCCCAACATCCCCAATCCGGGTGGGGAATGGCCGTTCTGGCGGCTCGGGGGCGTCATCCAGGACGAGCCGGGCTCCTACACGGTCTGGAAGGCGACGCGAGAAAACAACGCGCCGCTGGTCATGGTCGAAGGGAAACGGTCCCCCGGCTGGATGGACATCTCCGATGACCGCCGAGGGGTCACCTTCGGGGTACGGGACTTCTGGCAACTGGCCCCCAAGGAACTGACCGCCTCCAACGAGACCGGCCGGATAACCATCGGCCTCTACCCCAGCCGCCTGCCACCGCTGGACCTCCGCCGATACTGCGACCTCTTCGGCACCGGCGAGGACGAGTCCCACGGCCTGGGCCGACCCCAAGGCATCTCCAAAACCCATGAGTGCTACCTCTACTTCCACCGCGGACGTCGGGACGAAGCCGGCTCCGCCGAGATGGCCAACTACCTGCGCCAGCCCGCTTTCATCATGGTGGCACCTGAATACCTGGCCGAGACCCACGTGGTCGGCTGCTTTCAGCCTTTCGACCCGAAGCAATTCCCCGAGGTCGAGCAGAACCTGACCGACTACACCGACTTCATGCTGGCCAGCGTGGAGAACTTCTCCTGGTACGGGATGCTCAACTTCGGCGACATCCAGCACACCTATATCAACCGCAACAAGAACCAGCGCTTCGAGCGCGACTGGGGCCGTTGGGGCTGGTCCAACGACGAGGCCAACATCACCTGGTGGTTCCTGCTCCAAGCCCTGCGGACCGGCCAACCCGACGGCTTCCGCTTCGCCGAAGCAATGGCCTGGCACGTCCGCGACGTGGACGTCTGCCACTCCGAGCAGTATGTCACCAACTTCCCACTACACTTCAACCGGGAGCAGGTGGTCAAGAACGCCCAGGGCGAAGGTAAACGCCACAACGTCCAGCACTGGGGTGACGGCTACCTGGGCGCGCGGGTGGCCGTGCCCACGGCGCAGCGCATCTACTACTACATGACCGGCGACGGCCGAACCGCCGACTGCATGGAGGAGACTCTGCGAGCCATCCTCCAGCGGGTCAAGCGGGGAGGCTCGGACTGTGGCACCCACCTCTACGCCCTGCTGGTGGCCTGGGAGCGCACGGGGGAGGAGCGCTACCGGGACCTGCTCCGCGACCTCTGCCGGCACCTTGCTGAGCACCTGGTCCAGTCAGGCCAGGGCATCGGCGTCTATCACTTCGATTTCGCCCAGGGGAAGCCCACCGATGCTGTTCGCCCGGGCCCGCCCCACAGTTTCTTCCTGCATGCTTTCGGAACGCTCTGGGCCATGGAGGAGTATGCGGACCTCGCCGACGATGAGCAGGTCAAACGCGGGCTGGTGGCGGTGGCCGACAGTTGCTACCGGACGTCAAAGACAGAGCACGCCTGGTCGCACGACTACTGCCTGTTCCGCGCCTACGCGACGGCCTATCGCTACACACGCGACCCCAAGTACCTCGGCTACCTCCGTGAATCCGTCGTGGAGGCCTGGCCGACCCAGAAGCACATCGTCAACCCGGACCGGTCGCAGTGGCGGGGCCGGGACCTGCGGGTACTCACGTCCAAGACCGGCATTGCCTCCTTCGCCATGACCACCCTCCCCTACGCCCTCTGGGCGTTGGCTCAGGAGGATAAGGAGTAGGCTAGGCGCCACGCGCGCTCTGTGTTCGGTTTGTACGTCGGAGGGGACCTGGACGGAGGAGGCTACCAGTCTGCGCCAACTTCGTCGTGGGGGTCTTCTTCCACGAGCGGCGCGCGCCATTGGTCCCAGAGTCGGCGGAATCGGCTCTCGTAGATCATGTCATAGAGGCCCATCCGGTCGGGGTAAAGTTCCTGGGCCAGTTCGCGCACGTGCTCCTTGGCGATCTCGATGTCGATTTCGGGATAGTCTTCCCGGAGGATGAGTTGGCAGACCCGGCTGGCTGCGCGCTGAAGCCTTTGCATCCGCAGGCGACGAGGGTCTTCGAAGGGATCGTAGTCCAGGGCACACATCACACTACTCACTGCCGCCGGCCGGTTTCCGCCGAAGCCACCTCCCCAGGGAGCGGATCCCGCGGCGAAGCGTCCTCAGCACCTTTTCCACAAACAGGATCGTAGCGCCGACAGGTCGGTGGGTCAAGCGGATGGCGTCCGACTCGCAGAACTCCTGACAGCAGAAGCAACTGATGCACAGGTTGCGGTCGATGCCGGCCACCTTCCGGTCAGCAAGCATGCGGGCCGCCCCCGTCGGACAGTGACGCACGCACAGCCCACAGCCGATGCACGCCGACTCCACCACCTCGGGAACCGCCGTCGTCGCTTGGCTCAGCCCCCGGCAAACGCGAAGAAGAGGTCGAGGCAGGCCTGCCAACAAGCGACCCGCTCGAAGCGTGCGCTCGGGCAGGGCGAAGTCTGCCGGTCGGACGTCTTCGAGGTCGAGGCCCAGTACGTCAATGTTCGCCAAGTCCTCCACGCCGAGACCGCGCTCGGCTGCTGCCCTGGTGATGACCACCTCCCCCGGTCCATACCCCATCAGAGAGCCCAGCACAGCGTCCAGGGCTACTGCGTCTTCGGAGGCCAGGATGAGGCCAACCGGCTTCGGGTCACCTCCCCGGGAAGGGCCGTAGCCCTCCAGAGCGACCACTGCGTCCACCACGTGCAGGTCGGGTGGTCGGGTCTGGAACACGTCCACGACCACCTGGGCGAAGTCGGATGGGGAGACATACTTGCGGTGCAGGTTGGAACGCAGTCCCCCGGGCAGGTAGCCGTAGGTGTTCTTGATGGCTCCGGTGAGGAGGGTGAGGACGTGGGTCTTCATCTTGGCCAGGTTGACCACGGCGTCCGCTTCGCGCACCGCCTCGGCGATGGGCACTTGGGTCAGGAAGCGTCCGCGGACAGGCACCGAGGGGTAGGGACTGCCCTTGAAATTGGTAAGTGCGACGCCGGCGTTCTCGGCCGCCTCCAGGGTCCCACTCCGGCGGAAGCCCTCCAGACCAAGGCGGTCCAGTCCATCGCCCATCGTCACCTGAGCGCCGGCCTCCTTGAGCAGTTCGGCCAGGGCCTGGGTGACGCTGGGGTGGACGACGATGGCCTCTTCGGGTGGGTGGTTGCCGAGGTGGTTGATCTTGAGGAGCAGCCGCTTCCCCGGGCAGACCCACCGGCCGACCCCGCCCAGGTGTTCCAGGCACTGCCTTAGCGCCCGCCCGACGGTGGCCGGCTCGTAGTCGTCACAGCAGGCCACCGCCACCGTGGCTCTCGCCGCCGTCACTGTTCCTCCCCACCGTCCCTGCGTTCCACGGGGAACTCTCCCTGTGCCCGCCCGAGGAACTTCCGCCAGGCAGCCACCGCCTCGCCACGCTCCTCCTCCCCCGCCTCGGGCTCGAAACCCAGGTCCTGACCCGCTACCTGGCTCAGCGTCTCAATGGCCTGAACCCGGACGTCGAGGTCGTCATCCTCAAGCATCCCCACCAGCAGTGTCACCGCCGCCAGCAGAGGAATGCACCCCAGGAGCCAGGCCGTCAACTGCCGGGCAGGAGCGTCGGCTACCCGCAGGAACGCAGCCAACTCACTCACCGTGCGCTCGCCGGCTAAATCAGCCAGCAGAAAGCGGAGTTTGCTCGCCGTGTCGGCATCGCCCTCCAGACAGGCGGCCATGGTGGCCTGAGCGACCACAGGCTCGGGGTCGGCCTGCATGTGGACCAGTACGTAATGGCATCGGCTGCCCAACTGTCCCCCGTGGAGATAGCCTCGGATAAGGTTTAGGACCAACTCGGACCCACCGGCCAGCAGAGCGTCGAGTGGCTCGGCCAAGACCCGGGGAAGCCCGGCGGGCAACTCGGGTGTCTGCTCAGCCAACGTCCGCCAGACCTCTCCCAAGACGTCTTGGGGAAGTAGGTGGGGTACTTCCGCTACCAACAGTTCCAGCGCCCGCCGGGCATCAACCCGGGGCACCCGCACCGCCAGGACCCGACGACGGAACAACGAGGCTCCCTGTTTCTGCAAGTCAACCGACCCCACCTCCCCCTGAACCCCGTGGGCCTTGAGCACGGCCAGGGCCTCACGAGCCTGGGCCTCATCCCGGAAGGGGAAGATGTCGAAGGCATCCCGGTCGGGAGGGAGTTG
>CBDVDV010000168.1:0-7853 GCA_965372835.1 uncultured bacterium
TCGGCCGTGGGCAGCCTCCGGGATGTCGTGCTCCGTGCCGCGAAGCAGGGCGCCCGACTCCCCATCACTCCCGAGCAGACGAACACCGCCCAACTCGCCGGTCCCTTCGAACTGTTGAGCCTGGAGGGGATGATCGTCCCGGGCGAGGAAGGACCGTTCTGCCATCTGCATCCCACGCTGGGGGCCGAGGACGGGAGCGTTTGGGGCGGGCATCTGCTTCAGGGCACCGTCTTCAGCACGGTGGAACTGGTGTTGGGTGAACTGGTCGGTTTCACCGTCGTCAAGCGACATTCGGAGCAGACCGGCCTGGCCGAACTGCAGCCTGAATGAGGGGACGAAGCCACGAGCCTTAGGAAAAGAGGGGATTCGTGATGGCACTGGCACTGTTGAATGCGGAGGCACTGCCCGAAACCTTCCACTTCCTGCATCCCGGGTGGTGGCTCATCCACGTGGTCGGCGTTGCCGTGATCCTCTACATCGGCTTCCTCCTGGGCAAGAAGAAAGCCAGCGCAGCAGAATAGCATCGTGCCCGACCAGGAGCGCGCGAGTGACATGAGCCGGGGGGTCAAGGGGGTGAGAGCGCTTTCCTCGCCCGCTGCACAGCGGACCCTTCTTGCCAGCGCCTACGTTGTCTGTGCGCTGGCTGGTAGCACGTTGGTCATTGGGAGTGCGCTTCTCGCCCATACGCCCCCGGAGGACGGGTGGCTCACCGTGGTGGGTGATGCGCTGGCGCTCCTCATCCTATCGCTTGTCTCCCTGCAGTTTCTGCTCAGTTCGCGCTTCCACTGGATGGAGCGACCCTGGGGGCTGGACCGGCTCCTGGCACTGCATCGGCGGATGGGCCCGGTCATCGGCCTCCTGGTGCTGACTCATCCGCTGGTGCTCGCAAGTGCGCTCCAAGCCCTGTCCCATGCCGAGGGCACGGAGTTGCACGCTCACTTCAACCATTGGGGCGTCTGGCTGGGGGTGCTCGGGGCCACGGCGGTCGCCGTGCTACTGGTGACCACCTACTTCGTCGAGGAGATCGGTCTGACCTACGAGCGCTGGCGGGCCATCCACAACCTGGCCCTGGTGGTGGTGCTGGCAGGATTCCTGCACGCCTGGGCGATAGGTCCGCATGTGGCTCCCGTCTCGCTTGTGGCCGTCGTGGTCACGGCGTGGGCCCTGGTGGCCGTGGGCACCATCGTCCATACGACGTTCACCAAGCCCCGGCTGCTGCCCCGCTACCGGGTTGCCGACGTCACCCAGGAAACCCACGACACCTGGACGGTCCGTATGGCCCCGCCCGAAGGGGAGGTCTTCGACTTCCTCCCCGGGCAGTTCATCTTCCTCACCCTCTACCGCCAAGGCTTCCCGCCCGAAGAGCACCCCTTCACCATCTCCTCCCCACCGACCGGGCGCGACTCGATTACCGTCACGGCGAAGGCCATCGGCGACTTCACCGCCACCATCAAGGACACCCGCCCCGGCGACCTCGCCGCTATCGACGGCCCCTACGGACGGTTCACCTGCCTGGACGTCGCCCATCAGCCCCTGCTTCTCATCTCGGGTGGCGTGGGCATCACTCCCTTTGCCAGTTACCTTCGCCACATCCGCGACACGAACGCGTCCGCCGACGTGGTTCTCATCGACGCCAACAAGACCGAAGCCGACATCATCTTCCGCCGGGAACTGGACGAGTTGGCAGGCTGCCACCCCAACATCCGCATCGTCCACGTCCTCTCGGAGCCGGAAGCAGACTGGGCGGGAGAGCGGGGCTTCGTGGACGAGAGCCTGCTTCGCCGCCAAGTCGCCGACATCACAAGCCGGGTGGTCTTCCTCTGCGGACCGCCCCCGATGATGTCGGCGGTCCGCAAGACCCTCGCCAACCTGGACGTCCCCCGCTCCCGCATCCGCACCGAGGAGTTTCGGCTGAAGTGACGTCAGGGCTCCTCTGCTTGACCTCGCGACAAACCCCCACGTATACTCTCCCATGCTTTCACAGTGGCTGGTACGCGTCTCAGCAGACGCTCATACACCAGATCGGGAGGAGGAGAGGAGATGGCTGCGCTGGTCGACCTGCGAGGACAGAAGGTGCTGCGGAGTCGGGAGGAGTTGCTCAAGCACCTTCAGGAGTTCGAGTTGGACCTGAAGTTCTCGGTGGGCATCTGGTACCTCACCCCGATGGGGAGTCGATTCCACGAGCCCTACGGGCCCGAACTCTCCGTCGAGGAGAGGCTGGAGCTGACCGCCGGGCTGGCCAAGTTCGGCGTCGGTGCCATCGAAGCCCACTACCCCACCGAAGCCAACGAGGAGAACCTGCACCTCTACAAGCAACTGGAGGCGGAAACGGGTATCAAACTCATCGCCGTGGCCCCCTTCATCTTCTACGACCGCTGCTACGAGTTCGGCTCCCTGTCCAACCCGGTGGCCACCTGGCGGGACCAGGCCACCGCCTGCCTGGTCAAGTGCCTGCGCCTGACCAAGGAAGCCGAGGCGACGCACTGCGTGGTCTGGCCCGGCGTCGACGGCTACACGATCCCCTTCGGCCACAACTTCTATCAGATGTGGGAGTCTTTCGAAGCTGCCCTCGCCGAGGCCATGGACGAGGTGCCGGGGGTACGGGTGGCCATCGAACCCAAACCCTACGAACCCGTTCCCAACAACATCTACCGCACCACGGCCGACGGGTTGCTCCTCTGCCGGGACATCGAGGCCCGCCTCACCCATCCCCGGAACCGAAAACTCCTCGAAGAGGGCCATGCTCTCGTGGCCATGCAGCCCGAGATCGGTCACATCTGCATGGGCTTCGAGGACGTTCCCTACGCCTTCGCCCGCATCATGCGCCAGGGCCGCCTGGCCCACACCCACTGGAACTCCCAGCCCCTGGGCAACTACGACCAGGACCTCAACGTGGGGGCCATCGGCTGGGAGTCGGCCGAGGCCGCGCTGTACCTGCTCAAGATGTTCGGCTACGACCGCTACTTCGGCATCGACATCAACCCGGAGCGGATGCCCCCCGAGAAGGCCATCGAGATCAACACCACGGTGCTCCGCATCATGAACGAGCGCGTCAATCGCCTCCCCCACGACCGCATCTTAGCCTGCTACTACGAGCCCGAGGAACACCGAGGCGACCTGGAACTCATTCTGGCTGAAGCCCGGAGGTGATACCGGCAGGCTCGGCTGTCAAATGTTGGGAGGCAGGGGGCAGAAAGGAGGGTGACATGTCCATTAGAATCAAGTGTCCAGGATGCGGGAAAGCCCTGAAGGTGAAAGATGAGTTCGCTGGCAAGAAGGGCAAATGCCCTTCCTGCGGGCAAATACTACTCATCCCTCCTTCGGAAACAGTCGCCGAGCAAGACGGACTGCTCGAAGTGCAGGCCCCATCACGCCCGAGTTTGGTGCGGCCGTCGCTGCCTAGCAGATCCGTTCAGCGACCGCGTGCAAGGACGCGCCGATCCGGAAGTCGGATTATGCGAGTAGGCCGTCTACTTGGCGGTGTCGCGCTTATGATGCTGGGCGCTTTGTTGGTGGTTTATGTGGTGGTGTGCCATATCACGGGGCATGAGGAGCAATCCGGCGGACCGGGACTCTTTGCCAAGTTCGTCATGGGGGTGACAAGCCTCTGCTGCGGGGCCGCCATGATCTTCGGAAGACGCGAGTAGTCATCCAGTTGGGCACGTTGTTCCTCGCTCAGCGCGCGCACGTCTTCAGGGCCGGCGATGCTGTAGAGGAGTTTCCGATCCTCGTCTGTGCCTTGGAGCTTGGCGGACGCCTGCTCGTGCAAGATCTGAAGGCCGCTGATGACCGGAGCAGCAACAGGTGCGTCCCCTTTTTCCCAAGGATGGAGCGAATCGATGAAAAGGCTCTGGCTGCTGATGGTTTGTACGGTGGCAATCGTCTGGGGTGGTTTGCTGTCGCCGGTGACCCCCGCAGTTGGTGAAGAGGCGCAGAGGTACGTCTGGAGGAACCTGGGGCTGGGTGGTGGCGGGGGGATGTTCTCGCCGGCCGTCTCACCTCTGGACGGGAAGTTGATGTTCATCAGTTGCGACATGGGGGGCCTCTACCGCAGCACCGACGCTGGACGCACCTGGCGGATGGTGAACTTCCGCCAACTCGCCGGCAACACCCAGTGCGCACCCGTCTTCCACCCCGAAGACGTCAACACCATCTACGCTGCGGACGGGCACCGGGGTCTCTGTGTCAGTCACGACAAGGGCGTCACCTGGGAGCCTGTGACCCAGAATCCGCCCTGGGGCCGGTCTCGCATCACGGCCCTGGGCATCGGCCGAAGCAACCCCTCCCTCCTCCTGGTGGGCACAGCCGACGCCGCCTACATCAGTTCCGACACAGGGAAGCGCTGGAGCAAATGCGAAGGCCCCGAGGGACAGATGCTGGGCTTCCACGTGGCCGAAGGTACGCCCAGAGGACGTGGCCCCATAATCTTCGCCGCCAGCGGTAAAGGAGTCTGGCGCTCGGACGATGGAGGAAAGTCCTGGGCCCTGAAGACCGAGGGACTTCCCTGGACGGACATCCGCAGTTTCTGCGCCGGCAGAGCGAACGACAAGCGAGCAGGCATAAGCGTCCTTTTCGTTACTATTCCAAGCCGGCAGGTCAAAGGCAAGTTCGCCGGGGGCGTCTATCGCTCGGGGGACCGGGGTGAGACCTGGCAGAGCGCCATGGGAGAAGGCATCAACACCCGTCTGGGAAAGATCGACCGGTGGGGGGCCGGTGACATCGCCCAGTACCGCCACCTGGCCATGGCGAGCAACCAGACCCAGGTCGTCTACGTCAGTAACTACGGCACCGGCTACTGGCCCCCCTACCACAACACCGTCTACCGCTCTGCCGACTCGGGCAAGACCTGGCAGTTCTGCTTCACCGGCGACCCCCGCCGAGAGGGCACCAACGTCGAACTGGGCTGGTACACCTACGACATCATGTGGGACCCGGGCGACTGGGGTATGGCCACCAGCGGCAGCAACCCTGACCAAGTGATGCACGCCGGCGGGAAACTCTACCTAACCAACGACGGTGGCAGGAGTTGGCACCAGGCCTATACCCGCCGGGCTCCCGGCCAGAGCCCGCTCGGGAAGGGCCAGCGCTGGCAGTCCACGGGGCTGGAGGTTACGACCACCTGGGACTACGTCATCGACCCTTCCGACCGACAGAAGCACTACATCTGCTACACCGACATCGGCTTCGCCCGCAGCACCGATGGCGGGCAGACCTGGATCAACAGCAGAGAGGGCTGCCCCTGGAAGAACACTTGGTACGGCATCGTCTGCGACCCCAAGCGTCCGGGCGTCATCTACGCCGCCTGCGCCAACGTCCACGACATCCCCCACTCCACCTACTCCACGGCCGAGCGCCGACGGGGACCGGGTGGGGTCTGCCTGAGCACCGACTACGGAGCCACCTGGGAGTCCATCTCCGAAGGCCTGCCTGACGCCCCCGTCACCTCCATCGTAATGGACCCCACCAGCGCCGCCGATGCGCGAACCCTCTACGTCACCAGCATCGGCCACGGGGTCTACAAGTCGGTCGACAGCGGTCGGCGCTGGGTGAAGAAGTCAAAGGGGCTCGGAGCACCTGAGAACAGGCAGGTCTGGATGGTCCAACGGTACCATGACGGCACTCTTTATGCCTGCGTGACCTGCGCCCGGAAGGGGAGCGAGTTCCCCACCGTCGGTACCGGGCTCTACAAGTCCACCGACGGCGCCGAGACCTGGGAGCACATCAGCAAGAGCCTGGAGGCACGGCCTCTTTCAGCTGTCCCGCCGGGCACTCGCAACGAGCGTGGTTCCGAAAGCCCGCCTATACCCCAGGACAGGCGGGGCCTGCGCCTGGGTTGGCCCACTGGCTTCACTATCCACCCCGACGACCCGAACATCATCTACCTTGCCGCCTCCTGTGGCTGGCACTGCCAGACGGGTGGGCTCTACAAAACAACGGACGGCGGCCGCTCCTGGCGCTGCATCTTCAACAAGCAATCGTCGGAGTATCTGGGTCGGGGGTTGGAGTCGTTCTTCGTCCGCCTGCATCCTGCAAATCCGGAGGTGGTCTACTACTCCACCGGCACCCAGGGGCTGATGCTGAGCCGCGACGGCGGCCAGCATTGGGAGTTCTTCGACGACCTCCCCTTCGACAACATCCACCGCGTGACCTTCTCTCCCCAAGACGAAAACACCATCGAGGCACGGCCTCTTTCGACTGGCCCGCCGGGCGCTCGCAATCAAGGTACTTCCGGAAGCCCGGCTGAAAACCAAGACAGGTGGAGCCTGTACGTCACTACCTTCGGCAGTGGCGTCTGGCGCGGGCCAGCCTTACCCGTCCGGTGACGTGACATTGACCTACGACAGAGGGGGAGGTGACCATGGGCCCAGTGACCTTCGCGCGGGACGGTTCAAAGAGGGAAGGGACGGCGCATGGGAAGACCGGGCCGAGCGCCTGGTGGTATCTGCTGGCGGTGCTGGTCTTCGTGGTGGGTGAAGTTATCGCCATCGTCTTCGTTGTGGCCGGTTTCATCGGCATGCTGAGCGGACTTGCCAAGGTGGTAGTGCCCGGGAGCGGGACCTTCACCCTCCCCGAGCCGGGAAAGTACGTCGTCTTCTACGAGTACCACAGCGTTGTGGGCGACCGGACGTACGCAACGCCTGACGAGGCGCTGCCGGGCCTCGAGTGCACCGTAGTAGCCGAGGACACCGGCCGGGACATACCGCTGTCGCCGGCCACCGGGACCACTTTCAGCGGGGGAAACGTGGAGGCGATGTCGCTCTGGGCCTTCGAAGTGCAGCAGCCCGGGGTGTTCGTGCTCTCGGGCTCCTACCCGGAAGGCAAGGAGGGCCCTGAGGTGGTGCTGAGCATCCATCACAGCTTCAAGAAACTCCTCAGCACCCTGTTCACGGCCATGAAAGTAACCGGCGTCTCCTTCCTTGCTGCCCTCGCCATCGCCCTCGCGGTGTATCTCAAGAGGCGTGGGGCGGAGCAGCAGGCCCTCTGGGCCTCACCGTGAGGAGATGCCGGTCGTCCTCGGGCTGAGTACCTCGGCGGCCAAAGACGTTGCAGTTGAAAAACGTTTGCAACTGGCGGCTGGGGTCAAGTAAAATACACCGGTTCAGCCGGTCGTCCCTTTGAGGGCGAGGCAGCGAGTTCGCAACGTAGAGGAGAGTGGCGGATGAAGAAGCGAAGTCATGGCGGAGTTTCACGGCGAGGGTTTCTCAAAAGCACCGTGATCGGTGCCGCGGCCCTGGGGCTGGGGCCGACCATCCTGATTCCGCGTCGGCTTGAGGCCTACGCACTCGGTGAGCCCACCCATCCCAACATCAGCCCGTTACGGGTGGTGGGCCTCCACGACCCCAAGATGACCACCGACGTCGTCGAGCAGTGCGACTGGAAGCGGCAGGAACAACTGCTGCAGGCCGACGTCGTGGCCGAGAACCTGGACCGGATGGCCTGCGCCCTGGCCCAGGAGAAGAACGTGACCGATGCCTGGAAGGCCATCTTCCTCAAGCCTGCCAAGAAGTCCTGGAGCGACACGGTCGTCGCTGTCAAGGTCAACTGTATCGCCAAGCAGCGCACCCGCAGCGCCGTCCTCTACAAGGTCATCCGAACCCTGACCGACGTGGCCGGTGTCAAAGGTGAGAACATCTTCGTCTACGACGCCTGTCATGGCAACAGCATGAGTAAGTGGGACGTCGCTCAGAACCTGCCCAACGGCGCCCAGGCCGTGGCCAAGTGGGGCGGCTCCGGTGAGTCCGCCGCGGTGGGCAAGCCCTGGAAGGACGGCTCTCAGAAGGCCAACTGTCTGGGCCAACTGGTCAAGGATGAGGTGGACATCCTCGTCAACATCGCCCTCTGCAAGGGCCACG
>CBDVDV010000169.1:0-7819 GCA_965372835.1 uncultured bacterium
CCGGCACAGCTCCGCACGGGAGCGACGGAATTGAGGCGAGGCTGATGGGTGCCCCAGGCCGTGGCCATCGAGTGCCGACCGGAGGCCGCGATCACCCACGCACCGGGCCACATGTCCCTCTCCGGTCTGCGCGACCAGGATTTGCGGACCGTTTCGTGGCGTGACCGAGCGCCAGCCGTCCTTTCAGGCGGCCCGGCAGATGAGGTCGTAGCCAATCCAGGCGACGGCGATGTTGGCCAAGACGTGACTCAGGTAGCAGTCGAGGATCGAGTTGCCTCGAAGGCGCATCCACGACCACACCCCGCCGGCAACCATAGTTGCCAGCACACACATCACCGTGACGGGCAGCTCGAACGCGGGCAGCAACGCAAAGATGTGGTGAATGCCGAAGAGCGCGCCCCCGAGGAGGCAGGGCCCCCACAGTGTGTCGGTCCTGGTGCGGAACTCACCCAGAATGAAGCCCCGCCAATAGTACTCCTCGTAGAGGGAGTTCCAGAGCGCAATCACCAAGGCCATGGCCCAGTAGTACTCCAGCACCCCCAGGGACCGGATCTTGCCGGCCACCGGCGCCGGGTCCAGCCTCGACCGGAAGACAGCGTAGTACGCACCGAGGATGACTCCGGCCATCAGTCCACCCACCACCAGACCGGGAAGGAAGCTCGTCCGCTTCCAGCCCACAAGCTCCTTCGCCTCTTTGGCGGTCCGGCCCGACAGCAGCCACACCAGGACAGGCGTGGCGATCATAAGCAACTTGAGGATAGGGTAAGTGACCGACGGGTGCCACTGCCAGTAGACGGACACGGCAGTCTGGACAGCAGGAAGGAGACAGACCGCTACGAGCAGCAGGATCGGCGTTCTCCTGTGGCCTGGCTTCATGGATTTGCCTCTCCGGGATTCGAGCGCCTAACCCGCTCACGGCGTCGGGCGACATCGTGCCAACTTCGCTTGCCTCCGACCTGCCTCGCGCCGGTGACCCCAGCTCTCGAAGAGCCGTCTCCGCGCACATCGGCTACCGGAGAAGGGCCGCCCGCTTCACACTGGAGCCGATAGCGGCTGCGGGGACTTCATGAAGAAGTGACGTCGCCTACGCCCCAATGGCGCCCTGCAGACTGCCCCCATGCTACCGCCCGCTCGGGGTGTGTCAAGGCGGAGTGTGGCAATAAGACACGCAAACTCCACTGAAGCACAGCGGAACACGGGCTGTCTTAGAACATCGGAACGAAGCACGGCCGGACAAGACCGGCCGTGGCACACTGCTGTGGGAAGTGGTGCCGGAGGGGGAAGTTCAACCCACGTGGGTCGAAGTGCATGGGTTTTGAGTCGAGCGCGTCTGCCGATGCTGTTAGTTCGGCGCGCGAGCACCCGTTCTTGCGTCGCCTTCAGGCGCGATGCTGAGTGAACGTCGCTCAGCCGAGGAGGGCTGGCTTGTAAGTCCAGTACTGAAGTTTGAGGGCCTGTTTCATCCGTTTGGTGTCGCGGCCCCGCTCGGGGAAGAAGCCGATGAGTTCGTGACCCACGTTGTCCCACCGCGCCAGCACCTCGTCGAAGCCCTCGGGGTAGATCGGCGCCGACTCGGCCCGCAGGTTCACCTCGCCGAGCAGACACTTCGCTGCGACGCGCAAGAGCGTCGCCGGCGGCACCATTCGCCCCTTAAGTTCGACCTCAGCCAGCACTCGGCCGTAGGCGGAAAGAGAACGTTCCGCGCGCTCACAGGCTGCGAGCACATCCTCCCCGGCAACGTCAAAGCCCTCGCTGAGTTGGGTCTCCGACCTCTTCGATTCCTGCTCACCGGGCACGTCAACGGGGCCGATGACCCGCCGGACGGGCACACGCTTCGCATCCGCATGAAGCAGCGACCAGATGACGGCGGAGAACGTTTCGGCGAGGCTGTAGAAGTGCCCATCGGCCTCTGCGTAAGTGAGCCGCTCCAGAACGGCCCGGGCGAGGCGAGACACCGTGTCCCTTTCCAACCACGACGGATTGGCTTTCACCTCAGCCGTAAGGGCGTCGTACGTGGTGAACTGGGCGTCGTAGCGTTCTCTGGCGTAGTCGATGAGTTCGCACATTCGGCGGATGCGGTTCTCGGTCTCCCTTGCGGGCAGATGAGCCACACGCTCCCAGGGGCCGAATCGGCTGACGTCCCGGCGGAGGCGGAAGTTCAGGTTGCTCCAGAAGGCGCCGGTGAAGAACATGCACGGATGGAAGCGGACGTTGATGAGGTCCGCACCTTCCTCCGCCAACTTGTCCAGTCGGCCGGGCCCTTCACCTGAGTACGTGTACCTCTCCGAGAGGAGCGGGAGCGACACGCAGAGCATGTTGGTGAACCAGGCGATGTGCCTGGTGCGCTCGTAGATGGACGGCCCGTAGGCGAAGGTCGTCATGCCTAAGAGGTGGTAGGCATGGAGGATCTGCGCCGCCGAGTCGCCGCCGGTGCGGAGGTAGGTCGTGGGTCGGCGACCGAAGAGTTCCTCGATGTCGCGCAGGCCCGCGACTTCCGTCGCTATCAGGTGGCGCACCGCTTCGTCCCAACTCCGCTCCTCCACGTACTCCGACATGAACGGGGGCTCCACCAGCGCATCGGGGAAGAGGAAGTGGTTGTCCGTGTGGTAGCAGATGTCGTGGTGGCTCAGCGCCTCGACCACGTCGAAGCGACCGAGGTCGCGGATGAATCGCGCCTTCTCACCCACCAGACCGAAGCACGCCCGCAGCCCACGCTCCGTCAACGCCCTGGCGATGGCGAGGAGCACGTCGTTGGAGACGGGGTCGGTGAAGTCCTCGGTGTCGAAACTCACGATAACGCGCATGGCAAACTCCAGGCTCTGACGGCGAACCCCGACGGAGCGCTCCCAGGCCCCACGGCCAGGCGGGCTTGCTCGGCGCTCACTTGACGGCAGTTATGGCGACCAGGATGGGAGCAGCTGCCCTGTCCGCCTTGGTAGCTGCGAAGTCCAGGGAGCGAATGGCCGTCTCCGGTCGTGGGTTCACCCATTCAAAGGCGTAGAGCGTTCGTGTCGCCCCGTTCTTGCCGTAGAGAATCGGTACCGCGAAGTAGGAAATGGACTCCGGGCTTGCACCCAACTGCAGGTCCGGTCGGGCCACGTTCTGTCCGTAGCGGATCTCCACCTCGCACCTTTGACCATCTTCGTAGTTGATGCGGTAGGAGCCGATGTGCTCGCTGGAATCCGTCACCCGTCCGATGGACGAGAAGGTGCGCCCGTGACGACCGTGGCCGACACAGGTCTGCAAGAAGACCAGGCTGCGGAACTTTCCTCTGACCTCGATGCCCGTAATGGCCGTCGCAGCATCCGCCGGGGGAGACTCCAGGTCCTGCCTGGCCTGCTCCTCATCGACGCCGGGCAGCGCTGCGTCTGCCCGGGCGACGGCCCGGGCCCGCCGCAGCGCCGCTTCGTCCTGGGCGACGGGTTCACCCGGACGGCGAAGTTGGAGGCATCGCCCGCCGGCTAAGGGGCTGAACTGAACCGGGAAGGAAGCATCCGGCGCGGGGCTCAGCCCCGCCAACCCGCCCGGGAGGTCTGCATTGGCACAGGCCGAGAGGTCGACGGTGACGAAGTCGTCGCTCTCCGCACGCAGCGCCACGCTTCGCTCCCCGCTGAGTTTCTCCCGCAGGGGGATGAAGAGGTCGCGAAGCATCCGGTAGTGCTCCGCCGACTCCGGGTGATGGAAGGCCCAGAGGCTGTTGGCGGCGTAGAGCATGGTGTGGAGGATGCCGTCGTTACCCAGGCAGAACTCGTTGGCAGCGGTCCAGGTGGACACCTCACCACCGACTATATACGGCTTTGAACTGCGCCGGTCCCACTCCTCCGGAGAGAAGCGTGCGGGTGAGAAGTTCCCGTAGATCTGCTTGAAGCCGTGCTCGCCGAGTTCGTCTTCGGCGTAGTCGCCTCTGGCGTAGGACCAGTTGAGCAGGATGATGTCCTTGGGTGCGACCTCAATGGCCTCGTAGGTCTGGGGGAAGTCGTACCAGATGTCGCCGTCGCGATGGCTCTTGGCCGTCCCGTCGTGGTCCTTGACGTAGTGGTCGCCCCACATCATGACACCGATCCCGCGGTCGGTGAGCCACTCGTGCATCTTGGCCACGTCCTCGGCGAAAAGTTCAGCGGTGCGGCCCTTGCACTTGTCGCAGAGACCTCCCGCCCGCCATTCGTCGTGGCCGATGTGGACGCGCTTGGGCTGCATGACCTCGACGTACTCCTCCATCACGTCGAAGAGCAGTTCGTAGCTCGCCGGGTTGGACGGGCAGTAGGCGTCGGGCCATTCAGCCTCCGGGAGTTCGGCCAGTTCCCGGTGGGAGGCAAGCAGGTGGTAGACGTGGCTCAGGCCCTGGATCTCAGGGATGATTTCGACTTCGTGCGCCCGGGCGTACTCGACCAGGTCACGCATCTCCTGCTGGGTGAGGAACTTGCCGCCCGCGATCTCGTGGTGGGTGGAGTTCTGGAAGCGGTCTTCGGGACCCTTGGGACGTTCGCCCCGGGCCAGGATGTCCTGGGCGAACTTGACGTAGCCTTCGTTCACCTCCGGGTGCTTCTTGAACTCCATCCCGGCTCCGACCTCCAGGAAGATGGTGTTCATCTTGTGGTCGGCGAGGAAATACTTGATGTAGCGTTTGAAGAAGGCTATGTCCTCGCGCGCGGGGATGTAGACGTGCACCCCGCGGATGGGGTGCCGGGGCCAATCGACGATCTTGGCGTACTTGAGGAGCGCCCGGCCCCCTTCGACGGAGATGAGTTTCAGCAGGCTGACCACGCCCCAGAAGAGCCCGCGGGCATCAGCCCCCTCCAGCCGCACACCCGCTTCGCCGACCTCCAGGCGGTACCCCTCTTCGGAGAGGTCATCGGAAGCGGACATGGCAAGGATGATGTCGGCCTCGTCCGCCGCGCCCACCGCCGCCGTGACGCCTGCCTGTTCCTCCGACCCCTCACAGAGGCGCTTTACAGCAGGGACCTCTTCCGTAACCTCGCCTTCGAGGCCGATCAGCAGCGCATGGTCGAGCGTCGTTGCTCCTTCACCGAAGGTCGCCTCTCTGGGAAACGGGTAGATGTGAACCTGTGCGCTCATGCAATCCTGCCCTCCTTTCCTTCAGACTCGGGTTGTCCTGGCTGTCCCGCCGGGCTTTCGAGGTCATCCGCCCAGGCGGACGTGAGGCCGGCCCGTCAAGGGTGGCTGTGCCACCCGGTCAAATGTAGTCCAATGCGTGGTAGTCCCAGGGCGAAAACGGGAACGCTTCCGCCACCGCTTTCAGGTCACCCGGCTCGGCGGCCACCACCGTCACCCGTTCCTCCTTCACCGCGGCGACCAGGTCCAGTCGGCAGAAGAGGAGCCGGGCGAGATCATGCTCCTTCATCTCCAACGTCATCTGCCGAGCGCTAGCCCCAGGATTGAGTACGGACTCGCGCTCGGGCGTCCAGACCGCTAGTTCAACAGGCAGCGAAACGTGCGATTCCGACAGGACTCGCTGAGCCAGTGCCTGCGGGTCGAAGACGTAGGCCATGGTCATCATCGAGCGCTCAGCCCGGGGCGCCTGAACGAAACCCGCCCGCCGAAGGGCGTCAGCGTACACCGACTCGTCGGACTTCTGAACGGAGAGCGTCAGGCCTCTCTCCTGTGCAGCGTAGGCAGCATGGCGAAGAAGAACCACCGCGCTCTCCGCGTCACCATCCCGGGTGGCCAACTCCAGAACCCTTGCCCCCGCTCGTTCGCCCCGCCCCTCCAGGCAGAGGGCGTATCCAGCCAGCCCACCGGCGTCTTCAATGTAGAAAGAGCGGAAGTTCCCGGACACCTCACAGAAGATAACGCTGGCCAGCGCCCCCTCCCAATAGCCCGGTCGGCGTGATGGGAATCCGCCGCGCTCGCCGTAAGCACTCTGGAAGACGTCGAGCATCTCGTCCTCGCGGTTCAGAAGGGCGCCCACGTCTGCGGACTTGACCCGTTCATCCTTGGCGGGTGCCGCCTCGCCGGACACCCAGGCCCGGTGGTAGGTCAGGTCGTAATGGCCCGTGCGCTCGTAGAAGCGGTAGCCGGGGGTGCGCTCGCCTCCGCGGTACACCACCATCACTTCGCACCGCCCACTGAGGAAGCGCGCCGCCTCGGCGATGAGGGCGCTGCCGATGCCCCGGCTGCGCATCTCCTCAGCCACGATGAGGGAGTACTCCTGCGCGGCTCGCACGGTCACCCCAGGGCGAACTAAGAAATCCCGGAGGTGAAACGGTATCTGGCCGACGACCCGGCCCCCCGCCACGGCCATGCTGGCGGTGACGTTAGGCTGATGTGACCAGCGGTTCCAGAAGTCGGGAGAGATGGCCCGCCAGCGCGAGTCGTGAAGGCTCAGAAAGCCCTCGGCGTCCTCCGGGCGGTACTCCCGGAACTCGATGCCTTCCGGTAAAGCCATTGCTCTTCCGCCTCTCCCAGTTGGGCCCAACCTCTGCCGACCGCTGGCAGCGACATCCTAAAGCGTAAGGCAGTGAAAATGAACAGGAATGTATCGGCTATTCTTCCGTGGCAACGCAGGTTCGCCGTCGTACCCGCTCATACGAGTCGTAGGACCGGCCGGCGGGTATGATCTGCCGGTGCCGGGCTGTTGCCTCAGCGCCCAGGCCCGGGCTACAATATCACCGCGGGGAGGAGCCTTCACAGGTAGGCGGACGAAGCATGCCTTACCGGAAACTCACCGACATCGTGCTCAAAGATGGAGGACCGGCCGAACTTGCCGTGGCCAGCGGCCCGACTCCTGAATGGCAAGGGCGACTGTGTTCTTTCCTCAACCGGCCGCCCCAGCCCGAGGGGCCGCCCCTTTACGCCTTCCTGCTCACGGAAGAAGTGCCCGGGCTTGAGTCGCGCTGTTTCATGGCGCTGCGGGACGGGAAGATCGTCGGTTGCGTGGTGACCACAGACGCCGCCTCGGTGGGCTACATCAACAGCACCTACGTCAATCGGGGCCAGCGCCGACTCGGTATCGCCGGCGCCCTCATGGCCGCCCTCGAGGAAGAGTTCGCCGGCCGAGGCGGCAAGGTCCGCTTCCTGACCACGCGGAGCGGGAGCCCGGCGCAGAGCATGTTCGAGAAGTTCGGCTACCAGGTCAGGTACGAGCGCGGGGGCCGAACGGGCATGGAGAAGCACTACGGCGGCAGCAGTTGGGAGGACTACTTCTCGGCCGACCCGGCGACGCTCCGGGTCGAGGACATGACCTGGGCGCACTGGTGTAGTCATCGGGCCCTCATGTGGAACCGGACAGAGGGCCATCGCGCGCTCGGCGGCGGCTTCCTGACCCGGATTCGGGGAAGCCTGGGCGAGGGAGGGACGCGCTGGAAAGCCCTGACTACGCCCGACGGCAGACTCTTCGGAGATGCACTGCTGAGACCCCACGACCGGTGGGGAGGGTGCCCCGCGGCCGCTCATACCCGCCGGCTCGCGGGCGCGACCGGTCAGGGATACGTTCTGGACATCTACGTGCACCCCCGCTTCCGGGCCGCCACCAAGACGCTCTTTCAGGCCGCCATGCCCCAGGAGGGCCACGTCCAGACATTTCTTGATGGGTCGTCGGAGGAGGCGATCGCATCCTTCCTCAACCAGGGCTTTACGCTGGAAGCCAGCCTCCGGGACGACTTCCATCACCACGACCCGAGCACCCCTGACATTCGCGTCTACGGCAAGATCGTCTGAGCGGACCTTTGTCCGGGACGCCAGGGCGTGCGAGGGCCCTTCGGGGTGCCCGCCGACTGTATGGGGCTCCGCACGCCAACCCGCGCCTAAGAAAGGCAGGGCAGCATCAGCGGCATTCCTGAGGTCGAGCGAAAGAGCGCCA
>CBDVDV010000170.1:0-7791 GCA_965372835.1 uncultured bacterium
CACGGACAGAGCTCCGCTCAGTCCGTGCCACCCCATCATTGTCGGAAAACTTAGTGCAAATACCTTAGACCCGGTAGGGCTTTCCTAAGAGTCGGCGGAGGATGGTGATCTGACCGGCGTGGGCGGCTTCGTGCATGGCGTGATGCCAGATGCAGGCCCCCTTGCTCCAGAAGAGTTGCTGGGCGCCCGGCGCCATCTCCTCGTAGCCTTCGGGCCGCTCGTCCAACTGCTCGGGTGTAAGGGCCTCCACCACCTCGATGGAGTTTGTGTGAACGTCGGCGAGGACTTCGAGGACCTCGTCCTTCTTGGGGTAGATGGACAGGTCGGACTGCGGCTTGGTCCCCATAAAGAAGAGCTTCGCGTACTCCTCGGGCATGGCCGACTGCCCCGCGCACCAGCGGAGGATGAGCCCGTTCTCGGAGGTGACGATGTGGCCCAGCAGCCAGAGGGGGTGGTTGGTCTCGGGCCTGGGCTGGAACATCATCTCCTCGTCAGTCAGGCCCTCCACTTGTGCGAGGGTGTGCTTTCGGGTATCCTTTAGCAAGTGGACGATGAACTCCAGCACCTTCATGGTCATGGCCTCCTAACTCCAGGAGCGGACCTTTCACCCGGGGACAGACTGCAAGCTACGCCTTGAAGGCGTAGGGGGCAAGTGAGTTCTTGGCTGGCCGGTCGTACGACCGGTACAGTTTCTTTTTTCCCGGCGCGGGGAGCAGGCGTGACCGAGCCCGGCATCGACGCCAAGAGGGATGGCCAACAGGACTACCGGCGCAACTATCTCCTCGGGCTGGCCAACGGTGCGCTGTTCATGGGTGGGACTTCCTTCGTCGACCCGGGCACCGTGCTCTCGGCCTTCATCCTGAACTTCACCGATTCGCGCTTTCTGGTGGGGCTGGCCGGGTCGCTCCAGCGGATGGGCTGGTCGCTGCCACAACTCCTGGTCTCGAACTGGGTGGAGCGCCTGCGTTACAAGAAGCCTTTCTACATGGTCAGTAACGCCATCCGTATGGTGCTGTTTTTCGGTGTCGTATTCCTCATCTACTTCGCAGCGGCCGCCCACCCGAGGTTGATGCTGGTGGGGTTCCTGCTGCTCTTCGGGATCGGCTCCTTGCTGGGTGGCGGAGCCGGACTCTCCTTTACGGACATCGTGGGCCGGATTCTTCCACCTCGAAAGTTGGGACGGTTTTACGCCATGCGCTTCCTGCTCGGCGGGGGAGTGATGGGCATCCTGGCCGGGCTCTGCGTCCGCTTCATCCTCAGGCGCAATGACCTTTTCCCCTTTCCGACAAACTACGTGGTCCTCTTCGCCGCCGCCTTCGGCCTGATGGCCGCTGGCATCGTCTGCTTCTGCCTGGTCAGGGAACCCCCGGTGAGAGAGGTCAGCAAGGCCCGCCCGCTCGGCCAGGCCCTGGCCCAGGTGCCACAGCTTCTCCGCGCCGACCCCAACTTCCGGACCATGCTGCTGTCGCGGTTCTTGCTGGCCGGGCGCGGGCTGTCGCTGATGCTCTACACGGTCCTGGCACTGCAGGTCTTCGAGGTGCCCGCAGCCGCCGTCGGGACCTTCCTCATGGTCCGCCAGGGCGCCGGTATGCTGGCCAACGTCTGGTGGGCCAAGGTCTCCGAGCGCGCGGGCAACCGGGCGGTTATCAGGCTGGCGGCGGTCGGCCAACTCCTGGTGGCCCTCTACGCCCTGGCCCTGGTCTGGTTGGCCGGTCCTTTGATGGCGCTCATCTCCGGGTCGGCCGGCAGGGCGGCCCTCTTTCTGCCCATCTTCGCGCTCTTGGGCGTGACCATCTTCGGCGAGGTCATCGGCTACACCAGTTTCGCCATCAACATCACCCCGGAAGCGCGTCGGCCCACCTACATCGGTCTGATGAACACGGTGATGGGAATCGCTGGGCTGTTCCTGGCGCTGGGCGGGGTGCTGGCCGACCTTTTCAACTTCCACCTGGTCTTCGCCCTGACGCTCCTCCTGAACGCGGTCGGCCTTGCCTTTGCGAACCGTCTTCGGGACACGGGCCAGGAGCAGCCGCTCTAACCGGCAAGATGCGCTCAGGGGTCCACTCTGAGCAGTCGGTGGCCGGGAGATTGGCGTTGCCTGGGGCGCTCCTGGCGGTAGAATGAGCGGAGAGAATGTCGCAGTGGGGGAAATCGAAGAGGTCGGAGACCCAACTCGATGTCATCCAACTTCCGCTGGGCCGCCGCGCTTGCCGTGGTGTTCTTTTCCGGTGCCCTCGTCGCTCAAGAGCCCTCGACGGGCGCTGACCCTTCGGCCAGGCGCTCAACCGAACGGGTCCTTACCCAGGAGGTCCGCCAGCAGTCTGTCGGCAGGCGCACCGACCGCGTGGCCCGCGTCGTGCGCGAGGAGATCGTCCAGGAACTCCAGCAGAACAAGTTGGGTTCGCGTGAGGAACTGGAACGCCTGGCACGCATGGTGGACGTGCTCATCGTCGTTGCCGGCACCCACGTACCGGAAGCCGTCGAGGACCTGCGTGCGGCGCGGGCCGCCTTGAACGCCCTTCTGGCCCGGGAGCACCTGGGCCAGGCCACGGACACGCAGCGGACCATTCTCGACCTGCTGACCGGCCTGGCGGAGAAGTTGGCGGCCAGGGAGCAACTCAGTTCCCTCGTCGAGCAGGCGGAGGAACTCGTCACCCACCAAAGGGAACTCAACACCGACACCCGCCAGACCGCCCTCAAGACCATCGGCAAGCCCCTCCAGGCCCTGGCCCCCGAACAGCGCCAGGAACTGGCCGGCTTGGCCCAGCGCCAGCAGGAACAGGGGCGACGCCTGCGCCAACTGACGAGCGACATCGACGACACCGCCCAGGAACTGACCGCCACTGAACCCCGTCGGGCGCGGGCCCTCGAGCAGGCCCGCGACTTCGCCCGGACCCGGCGCCTCGAGGCCACCATGAGGGAAATCGTCCGGGAACTGCAACAGAACCAAGTCCTGAGCGCCGCCCAGAAAGAGCAGCGGACGCTCGAGCACCTCGAGGAACTCCGCGACAGACTCGCCGCTGCCGATCAGAACCCCTTCGACGAACTCACCCGCCGACAGCGGGACCTGGAAGACCTCATCGGCGAGCAGCAGGACCTGCGCCGGGAGACCGGCGAGATGACCCCGCAGAGCCCACCCCAGGCGCTCGAAGCCCTCGAGCAGCGTCAGGGCGCCCTGGCCCAGCGCAGCCGGCAACTCGCTGCCCAACTGACCCCGACCGCGCCCCGGTCCTCCCAGAACCTCGCCCAGGCCGGGGAGGAGATGCAGGAAGCCACCGAACAGTTGGACCAGCGTCAGCCCGAGCAGGCGGCCCGGGAACAGGACCAGGCACTCGCGGCCCTGGAGGCGGCCCGCCAGGCCCTCAGCGCCCGGTTGAGTCAACTGGCCCGGATGCAGTTCGCGCAACTGCCCTTCGACCAGCGCCTGCTCGACGTCCTCTCCCAGCAGCGCGACCAGTTGGGTCTCCTGCAACGCATTTCCGAGGACATCACCGCCCTCAACCAACTGGTCCAGCGCCAGGAGACCGAGGGCCGAAAGACGGATGAGGAACTCCAGAAGCCCGAGGCCGACCGCCAGCCCGAGCCCCTGGCCCGCGAGGAGCGGGCCGTGGCCGAGAAAGCCGACGAGGTCGCCGAGAGCATCGCCCAGTACGACCAGGAATCGTCCCAGCACGTGGGCCAGGCCCAAAACCACCTGGCGCGGGCAGCCGACGAGTTGGAGCAGGGCGACCTGGAAGGGGCTCGGCCGCCTCAGGTAGAAGGGCTGGCTGAACTCAAGAAAGGTCGCGACGTCCTGCAGGACAAGTTCAAGAGGATCCTCGAACTCCTGGCCCAACTCGAGCAGCAGCGTCAGGAGTTCGGTGAGGGTGAGCCCGAGCCGCCGGGAATGCCCGAGATGGGTTCCCTCGACGACCTCATCGAACTGGCCAACAACCTGGTGGAACTCCAACGGCTGGCCGGTGACCAGGAGGGGACCCGCGATGAGACTGCCCAGACCCAGCCTGAAGAGGCTCCGCAGTTGGCTCCTGGACAAGGTCAATTGGAAGAGCGCGCCCAGGACCTGGCACGGAAAACCCAGCGTCTGAGCCCGGAGCCCGCTGCCGACATCCGCCTGGCCGGTCAGGAAATGGACCAGGCCGAAGCGCGCCTGGAGGTACGCCAGCCTCGCCCCGCGCTCGGTCACCAGGAGGCGGCGCTGCGGGACCTGAGGCAGGCCGAGCAGCAGATGTCCCTGGCCCTCCAGGAGATGCTTCTCCAGCAGTTGCAGATGCTGGCCCAGATGATGGTGCCCTCACAGACCTTCGACCCGCGGGACGAGATGCGTCTCAGGCTCGCGGGCCTCGAGGCCCTGGCCGCGCAGATGGCCGCGGGCAGTTGGCGGGTGGGGCTTCCTCCCCGGGCCCGGGAGGAGATCACCCAATCGCTGCAGGAGCGTTTCCCCAAGGGCTACGAGAAGTTGCTCCGCGCCTACTTCCAAAACCTGGCCCAAAGCGAAGAGCGATGACCGGACCCCGATCGACGGAGACGCCGTGGTGAGACGCGCAGGACGGGTCCGCCTGGTGGCGGTGGTGTCAGTGGCTGTCTGCTGCGCTGGCAGCGGTCCTCTTTGGAGCCAGCAGGGGAGCGTTCCGTCGGCGGCAGAGCAGGCCATTGCCCGGGGGCTGGAGTACTTAGCCGGCTCCCAGCGGGCCGACGGCTCCTGGGGCTCTCCGCGGGAGTACACTACGGCCATTACCAGCCTGTCGGTGTTAGCCTACCTGGCCTGCGGGCACCTCCCCGGTCGGGGGCGGTACGGGCCTCAGGTTTCCCGTGGCGTTGAGTACGTGCTCCGCTCGGCCCGGCCCAGCGGCTACCTCGCCGTGGGCAACTCCAACATGTACAACCATGGCCTGTCGGCCCTGATGCTGGCCGAGGTTCTGGGCGAGACCGGGAACCAGGAGGTGCGCGACAAACTCCAGAAAGCCGTGGACCTCATCGTCAACACCCAGAACCGCAGGGGGGGCTGGCGCTATCAGCCCCGCATCGCCGACGACGACATCTCCGTCACCGTCATGCAGGTGATGGCCCTGCGGGCTGCGCGCAACGTGGGCATCGACGTTCCCGCTGAGACCATCGAGCGGGCCGTCGCTTACGTCAAGACCTGCGCCAACAAGGACGGAGGCTTCGCCTACACCCCTGGTGGCGGCAGCGGCTTCTCCCGCACGGGGGCGGGGGTCTGTTCGCTTCAGGTGTGCGGTCATTACGACGCTCCCGAGATCAAGCCCGGCCTGGATTACCTGCTCGCCCACAAGGACGACAAGAGCATCAGTTTCTACTACTACGGCCTCTACTATTCTTCCTACGGCATGTACCAGGCGGGCGGGCAGTACTGGAAGGTCTGGTACAGGGACGTCTCGCAGAAACTCTTGGCGCTCCAGCAGAAGAACGGCAGTTGGCGTGGGGAAGCGGGTAGCGAGTACGGCACAGCCGTCGCCGTGCTGGTGCTGGCCATCCCCTACCGCTACCTGCCCATCTACCAGCGATGATGGTCAGACATCTCCGCGGCGGACCTCTCTGGATGTTTCTTTCAGTGTTCTTGGTGGCCCTGTTCTTCGGGGCACAAGCCTGGGGCGGCGCGGAGGTGGTCACCGTGTCGGGAGAGGCGATTCAGGCCGACGCCGTGACCTTCGAGGCAGGCGGGGGCGTGCGAACTCGGGGGCCGGCAGGGGAGCGTCGGCTCGAACCAGCCGAACTGGTCGGGGTCAGATTGGCGCACCGGTTGGGCATCCGCAAGGTCCGACGTGGTCTCGTCCTGGTCAGCGGAGAAAGGTTCAGCGGGGCCGTGCGGGAATTGTCGGCCGAGTCGGCGGTGCTTCGCTCGCCGCTCCTGAGGGAGTTGCGTTTTGCTCGCCGGGAGGTCGCCGCCGTCATCAGCGGCGAAGGCGTAAGCGCGACCGACCTGTTAGCTGCGCCGACGGGTGAGGTCGTGCTTCGCAACGGCGACCGCATCCAGGGGCAACTCCAAAGCATCCAGGGCGGCGTGGCCACGCTCGCAACCGACCTGGGGAAACTGGACGTCGCCGTGGAGCGCTTGGTCTACATCAAGTTGGCCCAGTTCCCGCCCAGTTGGGGCCCGGTGCACCGGCCGCTGACGGCTATTGTTCTCGCCGATGGCGACTGGTTGCTGGGCGACATCGTCGGGGAGGAGGAGGGGAAGCTGCTCGTGCATCGAGCCCCGGCGGCGACGGGGGCCGGCAACAGGGACGCGCGCGATGCGGAATCAGGCCTGGAGTTGAGCGTGCCCAAGTCGGTGGTGAGTGAGGTGCGCTACCTGGGCCGAGGAGTTGTCTACCTCTCGGACCTGGAGCCTGCCCGGGTGGAAGAGAAGCCCTTCTTCGACCACCTCCTGCCCTGGCAGCGCGACCTGTCGGTGGGGAAGGGCAGGTTGAGTTTGCGAGGACAGGTCTTCTACAAGGGGTTGGGTGTGCACGCGCGGTGCCGATTGACGTACGACCTGGTGGGGAAGTACGCGCGCTTCCACTCGGTCATCGGCATGGACGACGAAGCCCGCGGCAAGGGGAACTGTGTCTTCGAGGTCTGGGTGGATGGTGAGAAGCGATTCGACAGCGGGCCAGTCATCGGTCGGGACGGACCCCGTACCGTTGAGGTGGACGTGACCGGGGCTGGGGAACTGGTGTTACTGGTCGGTTTCGGAGAAGCCGGTGGCGTGGCCGACCGGGCCGACTGGGCCGATGCATATCTCATTACGGCAGAAGCATTTAGAGCAGTCAGGGCTGTCAGAAAGGAGACCCCGTGAGCAAGATTTACATCATGACTGACATGGAAGGCGTCAGTGGCATCGGGACCATGGCCATGATGGACCGGGACGGGTCCGAGTTCCAGCGCTGTCGTCGGCTCCTCGACGGCGACGTGAACGCTGCGGTGGCCGGTGCCTTTGACGGCGGCGCCGCGGAAGTGGTGGTGGTTGATGCTCACGGCGGCGGAGGTAACTTCATCATCGAAGAACTGGACCCGCGGGCCATCTACGAGCGTTCCTCTGGGGCCCGCGCCTGGATGCCCAGTCTCGACGACTCTTTTGCCGGGCTCTTCCAGGTCGGCTGCCATGCTATGGCCGGGACGCTCAACGCCTTCCTCGACCACACCCAGTCCTCGCGCTCCTGGTTCCGCTTCTGGCTGGGTGGTCGCGAGATGGGCGAGATGGGCCAGGTCGCAGCCATTGCCGGGCACTTCGGCGTACCGACGCTCCTGGTGACGGGTGATGAAGCGGCCTGCGCCGAGGCCCACGAGTTCTTCCCCGGAATCGAGACCGTCGCGGTGAAACAGGGGAGGGGACGAAACCACGCTACCTGCCTGCATCCGGAGCGGGCCCAGCAACTCATCCGCGAGGCCGCGGCCCGAGCCGTCAAACTGGTCGGCAAACTCAAACCTTTTGTGGTGGACATGCCCGCAGAAGTGAAACTGACCGTCACCCGAGCCGACTACGTCGATGGCTTAGCTAGCCGACCGGGTGTCGAGCGCCTGGACGCCCGCACCGTCAGCAAATCGATCGACTGCGTCCTGGACCTGCTCGCCTTCTGACCGATTGAGCCCATAGGCTCACGGCAGTATGCCCGCAGGGGGTGTGCGTTGCACCGGAAGACCGAGCGCCTACTTTTCGAGGTGCACGGGCTTCTGGGCCGCGAGACAGTGTCTGGGATTTCCCACGCTTCGCGCCCACCTTGGCGGAGCCAAGGTGGGCCACCCGACGCGCCTGCTGGCATTCTGACAGGTTGGATTGCCGGGCTCAGGGCA
>CBDVDV010000171.1:0-7710 GCA_965372835.1 uncultured bacterium
CTTGGGAGGACCAGGTGGTGGCGGGGGAAGAGTTCACCTTCGAGAAATTGAAGGTCTACCGCAAGGCGCTCGCCTTCAGCGGAATCGCCCTCCACATAGTCCGAAACGTCCGAGGTCACCAGGCGTTGGCCGACCAACTGGCGAGGGCGGCGCTTTCCGTGCCACTGAACATCGCCGAGGGAGCGGGGCGTTTCACCAAGAAGGACAAGAGGCAACTGTACGTGGTCTCCCGACTGCCCGACGGTACACTCTGGCGCCCGTGACACGACCGGGGAAACAGAGGGCCGCTGACGGCGCGCAGAAGGCAGAAGCAGCCCCACAACGTCCTCCAGGGACGACCGGCTTCGGGGCAACCTCGGCGGCGGCATTACGGAGGCATCCGAGCACCGACTCCAGGCCCCCAGACGTGCCTTGCCCGAAGCGCCTGATGCGAAAGGGGATTCACTTCACGCCCAGCCTTTCCAGCAGCTTGAGGCCCTCCTTGAGCTTCGCCTCGTCCTCGCCTCCGAACCCGTACCATGCAGCGGCGACCTTTCCTTGGCGGTCGATGATGTAGGTCAGTGGCACGGCGCTCATTCCGTGTAGGGTTTGATAGCTCTGGAAGCAGGTCGTTCGTGCGGCCTCGGAGGTGTCAAGGACGTTGGGGAACGTCACCGACTTCTTGCGGAGGAACTCCAGGGCGATCTGCTTATCGTCTGACGGGTTCAGTCCGAGCACAACCAGCCCCGCTCCTTTACTTCTCTCCCACTGTTGCTGGAGAAAGGCAATCTCCTTGCGGCAGGGCGGGCATCCAACCCGCCAGATGCACAGCCACACCACTTTCCCTCGGTAGTCCGAGAGCCTGATCCTGCTCCCATCGGCAGAAGCGAGTTCGAAGTCAGGAGCGTCCGTGCCCACCTTCAAGAGCCCTTCTTCGAGGGCGCGCGGTCGAAACTCCTCCCAGCCCTCAGGAGGCTTCCAGGCAAACTTCTCGTCTGGGACCTCGCCGTTGATGGTTACGTTGGACCAGCGCTCATGGCTGACGATGTCATGGCTGACGCGAATGACCTGCTTCAGTTTTCGTGGAAGATGATCCCGCTTGGACAGCCAAAGGTACCAGCTCCGCTGGTGCTCCAGAAAGCTCACCTCAACCACGTCGCATTCCTCGTCACCTACCTTCTCCTTGCCCATACTGCGAACACCATCGAGGTAGCGCTGCAGGCTATCGGTGCAGCCGTGGAAGGTGCTGGGGTTGATGATGGTCATCCCCAGCTTTCCCCCCAGGCGAGGGGTCTGATGGCCGATGGAATGCCGCCCCACAGGGGAACCTTCCTTCATGTACTGAGCCCGGCCAGTTGGCCAGTGAATCCAGAAGAATTCCCCATCACCGACAAGGATCCCCACAACCTGCCCCTGCCACGTCACCTCCAGGCGAACATAGTTGGGCTTCTTTAACCAGATGGCATACCTGCCACGGTACATGTCGGCTATGCGTTCATCTTCCATTTCGGTTCGATAGTCACTGACGTAAGAGAGGGATTCGGCCTTTCTCATCGTCTCGACCATCTTGCCGTAAAGAGCGTGGGCTTCGGGTTCGTCTTTGAACTCGGCCTCGGGTGGCGCAGCCTCTTCTGCTGGAGCAGATAGGGACGCCCCCGACAAGCCAAGTACCGCACCGAAAACCAGAAGCCGTAGGGTAATGCCGCTCATTCACATCGCCTCCTCATCTTCCACGGTCCCTTTCAACGCCCACACAAGTTGGGCAGGGCCCTCGCCGCTAATCTGCCACGTTGACGGGGCTGTCCGTCCACCGGGAATGTATGGGCCACGCCACCGGAGTAAGCCAGCCGGTACCAGTATTTCTTCCCGCCGTCCCCCGACGCCAGCCAAGTAAGCCTTCGGTGGACCCGGACAGGGCTCGACCGAGGTCGTCAGGGGCCGCAGGCCCTTCATCGCGGCCCGAAGCCGCATGTGGGCGGTGACTCCCGTCGTTGCCAGCCGCTGAGAGTCAATACGCAGTGATGGTGGCCCGCTTCCGGAACTCGTCCAAGGTCAACTTGCCCTCGGCAAAGGCGTCCACGTCCGACTTCCTGACGTGAACAGTGAGCACCGTCGCCTGTCGGGGGCCCGTCAGCAAAGCGCCCGGGGGAGAGTCGTACGTAATGTAGGTCCTCGTGTCTCTGCGTCTCCTCTCGACGCGGACGCCCTTTGCCGCCGAATAGGCCTCGATCCTCATCCCCCCGGTGGCATTGCCTCCGAGGACAACGACGGCGATGGACTCTTCGGGGTCCAGATTTCGGATGTTGGAGGCGTGCTTCAGGGCTTCGAGGAGTATTCTTTCCACGTCGGCCACTTTCTTGGCGTCATAGCTCTCGCGCTCCTTCGCCAGCGCCTTCCCTGTCCCGAGCACTTCGCGCTTCGTCTGTTCCCACACGGCGTCGGCACCCTCTTCGACCTTCGGGGCCTCCACTTCGGGTGGAGGGAGCAACGGGAACTTGACTCGCATCATGAAGAGCAGGCCATGGCCTTCCAGGTAAATGCCCTGTATTCCACGGAAACCGGACAATGCCCAAACAGAGCCGCCGCCGATAATGAGCCGGGACGACGCGAAGTCCTGACCCAACTTGTCTTGAAGAGCCTTCTCAAAGATGCCTGACATGACGCTCATGTCTTCCACCACCGCAGCGACGTCCAGCTCCTTCTGTGTCGAGCGAACGACGAGCGGTCTACTGGCCCCGCGCTCAAGACCGAAAAACTGCTCAAAGCTCCGCAGGCTTGGCGGGGTGGAAGCGACAAGCGACCGCGCCGTCTCAACAGCAGGTGGCGGAACGGTCTCCAACGGCACACGCACCCCGACCTTCACCGGCACCGGCTCAAGGATCGGGGGCGAAGCGATCTCCACGGGCACAGGCTCTGCGACCTCCACGCGCGACTCCAAAGGCTCCGTAGCCGCTGCGAGAGGGCCCACACACACCGCCACAATCAACAGCATCACAGCCGTGCCAACACACGCTTTCATCGTGACCTCCCTTCATCGAAACTGTCCGTGCCCTCTGAACCGTCTGGCACGGGGACCAGGGGTTGACCGTAAAGGATCAGGCGAACCACGTCCTGTTTGGTGCGCAGGAGCTCGTCGCCCGTCAGGGCGGCGAGTTGCACCAGGTCATTGCGCAGTTGGACTTGGTCCGAGAGTCGCTGCGATTCCAATCCCTCCAACACGACACCGATCACCTGACGGTCTTCCGCGCGGGCTGCGTCGAAGAGCCGAAGAAACTCGGCCAGGCGGAGATCGGTCGCAGCGTTCAACGCCCAGGCCAACTGCACGGCCAGTTCGTCAAAGTCTCGGCGGAGCCGCTGCCGAATGGCGGGTTCCAGGGAGGACGTGAGCGAGGCTTCGAGCGACGTACGCAGCGCCTCCACGTCCGGAGCCCTCGCCGCCGTCAAGCGCCCAACGGCGACGCCCAGGGCGATGAGCAGGATGGCGGCCGCGGCCGCCCGCACGATCCGCCAGCGCTGTCGAGCATGTGCGGGTCTTCGGGGAAGTCGCCAGGCATCCAGGTCAGCCATGACGCCTCGCCAGGTGGCAATGGACTCCTGACACTGGCGGCAGCCCTGCAGATGCGCCGTCAGGGATTTGTGCGATTCCGGGTCGGATTCCCCGTAGAGGAACGCAACCCATTCTTCACGGCTCGGGTGGCTCATCGTGGCTCCTTTCAGTTGAGGTCGTCAGGGTCTTGGGTCTCCTCGGCTTCTTCCTTGAGCACTGGTCGCAAGAGTCGGGCGAGTCGGTTCAAAGCCTCAGACATCCGCGACTTCACCGTCCCTGGGGGAACGCCGAGCACCTCGGCAATCTCGCGGAACTTCAGCCCCTCGTAGTGGCGGAGCACGACGACCGCGCGATAGTGCTCGGGAAGACGCCAAAGGGCCTCCCGCACCGCTTCAGCCCGTTCCCGCTCAGCCACCACCACATCGGGCGGGTCCTCAGCGGCCGCCACCGCCTCCAACCCTCGACCGTCCTCACGCTCGAGCAGGCTTTCGGGCCGTCGGTTGGCCCGCCTCCTTTCGTCATAGCAGAGGTTGAGCGCGATGCGCCAAAGGAAGGTGGAGAGCCGGGCGTCCTGACGGTATGTCTTTCGAGCAGCGAACAGGCGGGCGAAGGTTTCCTGGGCGAGGTCCTCGCCACGCTGCGGGTCTCCGGTCATGCGCGTACAGAGTCGTTGAATGCGGCCCTCCCACCGCTCGACGAGCACGGCGAAGGCACCAGGATCGTCCCGCTCCCGGACCCGCACCATCGCCTCTTCGTCGCTCAATGAGAAAAGGCTCGACGAGAAAGAAAAGGACAAACCGCACTCCTATCTCCCGGTGCCGCTCCGCCGGGACCCACGCCATGGGCGCCCAACCTACCTGGTTAAACGTTTGGGGCGCTCCGTTTGATCGGGGAAAAAACGTCTGCTGCCCATACGGGTCCGAACCGAGCTGGGCATCTTCCGTGCGCCGGCGAGCCCGGCGCCGGCGTGGCTTCGGTCCGGACACGAGCGACAGGGGACGCCCGGAACACTTTTGGAGACGCTTTGCTTCCTGTTCATGTCGTGGTATTATACGTCACGTGGGCGCAGCGCCCGCGACTTCGAAGGGCTCGGGCGGACGGCCTCCAAACCGAGGCAAGGAGTTCATACCGATGAGCGAGGGCAGGAGCAACTCGCGGCTCATTGCAGCGATCGTGGTCACGTTCGCGGCCATCTTGGTCGGGCCCATCCTGTACTACGTAGTCTCCTACCTCTACTACAGCCGCAATGTCGCCCCCAGCCAAGACATCGCGACGGAGTTCAGCGAGGCGATGCGACTCGTGAGCGAACGCAAGGTCGACGAGGCGCTGGCGAAGTACACTGCCTTGCTCGCCCAGCTTGACCCGGAGCAACAGAAGGAGCACTACGCCTACGTGAAACGCATGCAGGGCATGTGCTACGCCACTCTGAGCCGGAGAGAGGACAAGAAGGGGAACCTGACCAAGGCGGCCGAGGCGTACGAGGAAGCACTGGCGAAGTACGATCCCAGCAGGGATGAGGTGAAGTGCGCCGCCGTGAACATTGAGCTTGGCAAAAGGTACCGCAGCCTGGCCTCGGTTGCCGATCGAGAAACGAACCTGACCAGGTCGATCGCAGCGTACGAAGCAGCCCTGCGGACCTACACGCTCCAAGAGTACCCGGTTCAGTATGCCCAGGCGCAGAACGGGCTTGGCATCGGGTACGGCGTCTTTGCCGAGGTGCGCGATGAGCAAGAGAACCTCAAGAAAGCCGTTCACGCCTACGAAGAGGCACTGAAAGTGTTCGCCGCTGAAGAGTTCCCCATGAAGCACGCCAAAGTGAAGTCCAACCTGGAGGGTGCGAGGAGCAGGTTGGCTCAGTAAGCCCTCATCGTGTCGGCCTCCTGGGCCGGTGCCGGCCTGATCCTGTATCAGTGCCTTCGCCCCGAACGCGCAGGTAGGCGTGCGTCGTGGCGCACAGGGTTCAGGCCCTCGAGCAAGTCCCCCTTGACCGCCAGATGCGTGGCCCGACAGCTGAAAAGGCTTTCCCACACTGCCGGACAGTCCCAGGAGTGGCCACCTACCGGTCGGTCTTTTCTTTGCGTGTGCGGAGGCTCGTCCCGGGTGGCGGGACTGCGGGTTCTTCATACGTGACGAACTGGTTGGCCGGGATGTTCTCGTAGGTCTCGATGATGCCGCTGGGCCAGTGGATCTCGAGGGCATCCACCTTCTCGTGTTTCCCCAGGCCGAAGTGGACCCGGCGGTCGTTGGAAGAGCAGTAGCTGTAGGTGGCTTTCACGTCGCCCATCTGCTTGAGGTCGCCAGCGGTGAGGTAGAGGCGGGCGCCGAGGGCGTTGCGGTTGCTGATGGTGCCCTTGAGGTCGAAGGTGATCCAGTTGTTCGCTGGGACGCCCTCTCGCCGCTCGTTGATGAGTACGTCACAGCGGGCATTGAGGTGGGCGACGAGAATGTCGATGTCACCGTCGTTGTCCAAGTCACCGAAGAGGGCGGCCCGGCTCCAGTGGACCAACTGCATCCCCGGACCAGCCAGTCTGGTCACGTCAGCGAAGTCGCCCCCTTCGTTGAAACGGTTCTCGAAGAGGAGGTTGAGCTGGGGGACGGGTTCATTGCGGACTACGTCGGCGTTGTCAAAGACGTGACCGGCAGCGATGAAGAGGTCCAGATCACCGTCGTTGTCGAAATCCACGAGGCCCGTGCCCCAGGTCAGGTAGTCGTGGGTCAGACGTCCGAGGTCGATGGCCTCGGCGACGGCCTGGTAGGCGCCGGCGGACTTACTGATGTAAAGGTCTTGAGGACGGCACTGGAAGTTGGAGCAGACGAAGTCTACCACACCGTCACCGTTTAGGTCGCCGTAGTCGATGCCCATCAGGTTGGACCAGCGGCCGTCAGCGCTCCGCAACAGCCCGTAGCTCTCAGCGTGCTCGCTGAAGGTTCCGTCCTGGTTGTTGATGAAGAGGAACTGGGGATCGGTGTCGTTGCCGACGAAGATGTCGGGCCAGCCGTCGTTGTTGACATCGGGAAAGGCCACCGCCATCCCCATGGCCCGTGGGTTGGTGTCGAGGTCAAGGTCCACCGTCCAGCGCACGTCCACCCCGGCCTCAACGGTGACATCGCTGAAGGTGCCGTCACCGTTGTTGTGGTAGAGGATGTCCTGCTGGCCATGGTGGTGAGGTGGCCCACCGTATACGGTGATGCCCAGCGTGGTGATCCAGGGCCGGTGTGTTTCCAGACGGTAGTCGGCGTAGTTGTTCACATAGATGTCGAGATAGCCGTCCAGGTCGTAATCGAAGAAGCCGCAGGAGTTGGGGTATCCGTCGGCGTAAGGGCTGTCGTTGATGCCGGACTCTTCGCTGACGTCGGTGAAGGTGCCGTCACCGTCGTTGCGGTAAAGGGTCTTGCCGTCGTAGTTGGCGACAAAGATGTCATCCCAGCCGTCGTTGTTGTAGTCGCCGACGGCCACGCTCTGGCCGAAGCCGGTGTCGCCGACACCGGCCGCCGCGGTGACCTCGGTGAAGGTGCCGTCACCGTTGTTGCGGAAAAGCCGGTCAGGAACCTTCTCCTCCACCCGGTCGGAGCCAGGCAGGAAGTGCCCCTGGACGAAGTAGACATCCAGCCAGCCGTCGTTGTCGTAGTCGATCAGGCCCATGCCGGTACCGGTGTGCTCAATGGTCCAGTGCCGACCTTCGCGGCCGGAGATGTGGTCAAACACCAGCCCCGTCTCCAGGGTGCGGTCCACAAACTGGAAGGGAAGATGAGATTCAGGGAGACTCGGGGAACGCCCCAAGACAACAAAGACCCCAACGGCACAGGCCACGCCTGCTATGGCCACGCACAGAAGCACGACCGGCCGTCTCATAGTCCTCTCCTCTCATACGAGTCGCACGATAGGAGTCCCCAGGTTGGGCAGCCTATGGGGCCCGCCGCACGGCGGGCAGGCGTCCTCCAGAGGTCATGGATCGTTACTGGTGTCAGACTACGGTGCGGGAACCGCGTGCGTCAAGACCCTTTGCCGCGCCCGTGTACCTGAGTGTCGGCGGCGCTCTACGACCGACCCGTTTTCCCGACATCAAAGCCTTGACCAACTCACTCCCACGCGGTAGGAGAGACAGAACGAACTTGGTAGCGCGACCGGAAACTTCGGGCTGAGAACCTGCGGGAGGTAGTCTTATGAACCATGCCTTCGTTGC
>CBDVDV010000172.1:0-7617 GCA_965372835.1 uncultured bacterium
GAGTTGGCGGGAAGTTCTGGGAGATTACGCAGGCTGAGGGTTGCCATCGCTCACGCCTCCCGGAGTCAAGCCCAGGCGGGACGCAGCGCCGTTGCCGCTCCTCCCATATATACGCACAACGCCTCGGACCAACCAGCCAAAAAGAGCATCTCCGCGGGCGCGAAACCGTCCCCCTCGGCCTGCGCGGCGGGATTGACTTGGTATCGCCGACGCCGTAGCATAGTGCACGTGCAACTGTGGCTGAGTGAGCACACCTCAGATGAGGAGTCGGCATGGTACCGAAGGACCTCAAGTATACTCGGGAGCACGAATGGGTCAGGGCCGAGGGCGATGCCGCCACCATCGGCATCACCGACTACGCCCAGAGCGCCCTGGGCGACATCACCTACGTCGAACTCCCCGAGGTGGGGTCTCGACTCCGGCAGGGGAACGAGTTTGCGGTGGTCGAGTCGGCCAAGGCGGCCAGTGACGTCTTCGCCCCCGTCGACGGTACCGTCTCCGAGGTCAACTCGGCCCTGGCTGAGAGCCCTGAACTCATCAACCAGGACCCCTACGGCGAGGGGTGGCTCTGCCGGGTGAAGGGTGTCCCAGCCAAACAACTTGATTCCCTCCTTTCCCCGGAGGAGTATGAGCAACTCATCGCCGAGGAGGAAACCAGCAAGCAGTAGGGTTCTGCGTGAGGGCTACCTGCGACAGGTTTCGCAATGACCTACATCCCACACACCGAAGCCGAGCGGCGGGAGATGCTCGCAGCCATCGGCGTGGAGTCGGTGGAGGAACTTTTCGCTGATATCCCTCCCGAACTGCGCGCCCCCGACCTCGACCTGCCCACGGGCTGCTCCGAGTGGGCCGTCCGCCGACACCTGCGCGCGCTCGCCACCAAGAACGCTACTCACCTGGTGAGTTTCCTCGGCGGCGGCTTCTACGACCACTTCATCCCCGCCGCGGTCGATTCGCTGGCCAGTCGACCGGAGTTCTACACCGCCTACACCCCTTACCAGCCCGAACTCTCCCAGGGGGTGCTTCAGGCCACCTACGAGTACCAGTCGGCCATCTGCCGACTGACCCGGATGGAGGTCTCCAACGCTTCCCTCTACGACGGTGGCACGGCTCTCTACGAAGCGGTGATGATGGCCCTGCGGGTCACGGGCCGTCGCCGGGTGGTGGTGGATGGCGGAGTCAGCCCCATCTACCGCACCATGCTGGCCTGCTACACCAGCAACCTCTCCATCGAGTTTGCCGAGGTGGCCCCTTCCCACGGCCAGAGCGACCGCGACCTCATCGCCCGCCAGGTGGATGACCGCACCGCCGCCGTCATCCTCCAGAACCCCAACTTCTTCGGCGTGGTCGATGACTTCACCGACATCGCTGAGCAGGCCCACAACGTCGGGGCCCTGGTCATCTGCTCCGTCTACCCAATCAGCCTGGGTCTGCTCAAGACACCGGGGGAGATGGGGGTGGACATCGCCACCGGCGAGGGGCAGAGCCTGGGGCTGCCGCTCTCCTTCGGGGGGCCGTATCTGGGCTTCTTAGCCAGTCGCCAGGAGTTGGTGCGCAAGATGCCCGGCCGCATCGTCGGGGCGACCAAGGACCGCGAAGGCCGCCGAGCCTTCGTCCTGGCTCTCCAGGCCCGGGAGCAGCACATCCGCCGGGAAAAGGCCACCTCCAACATCTGCTCCAACCAGGCCCTCTGTGCCCTCAGGGCCGTCATCTACCTGTCGCTCCTGGGGAAGGAGGGGGTCCGCCGGGTCGCTCGGACCTGCGCCGCCAAAGCCGCCTATGCGCGGCGGAGGCTGCTGGCCATTGCCGGGGTCCAGCCCCTCACCGAGGCCCCCGTTTTCAACGAGTTTGCCCTGGAACTGCCCATGGACGCTGGCGAGGCGGTCAATCGGCTCGTGGAGAAGGGGTTCGCTGCGGGCTTCCCGCTGGGGCGGTACTACCCGGGACTGGAGAACGGTCTCCTGGTGGCCGTCACCGAGCAGCGCACCCGGGAGGAGATCGGCATGTTCGCTGAAGCCCTGGAGGCGGTGCTGTGACTCCGTCACTTCTGACCGCCGGTACCTCCACACGCCGGCGCGGGGCCCGTCCCCTGCTCAGCGAGGCGGGGCGGAGAGTGGAGGCAGCTGTATGAGACTCATCTTCGAAAAGGGCGCTCCGGGCCGTCGAGGGGTCGTGCCGCCTGAGTGCGACGTCCCCGAGAAGGTCCCCATCCCCGAGGAGTACCTGCGCGGTGAGAGGGCGGCGCTGCCTGAAGTGTCCGAACTGGACGTGGTCCGTCACTTCGGTGAACTGGCCAGGCGGAACTTCGGCCTGGACTCGGGCTTCTACCCCCTGGGCTCCTGCACCATGAAGTACAACCCCAAGGTGTGCGAGGAGGTGGCAGGCTACGAGGGCTTCCGCGACCTCCACCCGCTGCTGCCCCAACTCCGTCTCGGTGGCACCCTCACCCAGGGGGCCCTGGAGGTGCTCCACCACCTGAGCGAACTGCTGTGCGAGATTACCGGCCTGGCCGCCTTCACCCTCCAACCCCTGGCCGGGGCTCACGGCGAACTGACGGGTATGATGATCATCGCCCGCTACCACCAGGCCCAGGGGAACCCCAAGACCAAGGTCCTGGTCCCCGACAGCGCCCACGGAACCAACCCGGCCAGCGCCGCCATCGCCGGCTACCAGGTGGTGACCGTCCCCTCCGACAGGGAGGGCCTGATGGACGTAGACGCCTTCAGGCACGCGCTGGGGCTGGACGTGGCCGCGGTAATGCTCACCTGCCCGAACACCCTGGGGCTTTTCAACCCCCGCATCCGCGAGGTGGCCGACTTAGCCCACGGCGTCGGCGCCCTGATGTACTACGACGGGGCTAACCTGAACGCCATCCTGGGCAAGTGTCGGCCGGGCGACCTGGGCTTCGACGTCGTCCACCTGAATCTGCACAAGACCTTTGCCACGCCTCACGGCGGCGGCGGCCCCGGAGCCGGCCCCGTGGGGGTGTGTGAGGAACTGGTGGAGTACCTGCCTGTCTCGGTGGTGACCAAGCGTCCCGATGGTACCTACACCCTGGAATACGATCGGCCCCAGAGCATCGGCTACATCGCACCCTTTTACGGCAACTTCGCCGTGCTCCTGCGGGCCTACGCCTACATCCTGATGCTGGGCCGCGAGGGCCTGGAGCGGGTGAGCGAGCACGCGGTGCTCGCCGCCAACTACCTCCGAGCGCGACTCCGCGGCCATTACCACATCCCCTACGACCGCCTCTGCATGCACGAGTTCGTCGCCAGCGCCCGCTTCCCCGAGGTCGACGGGCAGACGGTCCGGGCCATCGACATCGCCAAGGGCCTCATCGACCGGGGCCTCCATCCGCCCACCGTCTACTTCCCGCTCACCGTGGCCGAGGCCCTGATGATCGAGCCCACCGAGACCGAATCCAAGGAGACGCTCGACGCCTTCGTCCAGGCGATGGTCGAACTGGCGCGACTGGCCCGCACCGACCCGGCCGCGTTCCAGGCGATGCCCCACAGCACCCCCGTCAGCCGACCGGACGAGACCCTGGCCAACCGCAAGCCCGACCTGGCCTCTTTGGGTCCGTAGGTCAGAACGCCGACCGGCGCCAGCGACACGTCAACCGGAGACAAAGAAAGGAACCGCCAAGCCATGTTCGCCTATGGCCCGCAAGTTCGTGAAGGGCCCTCCCTGGTGGAGCGGGCGTGCGCCGATGAGGCCCGTCGGCAGTGGGAAAGTCTCATCCTCATCCCCTCCGAGAGCATCTGTCTGCCCGAGGCCCGGGCCGTGCTGTCGTCCTCTTTCTCCCACATCTACGCCGAGGGGCGCCCGGACATCCCCCTCTGCCACGACCCGCGAGGTTACGCCGACGAGCCGGAGGTGCTGCGCGCCTGGCGCCGACGACTGGCCGACGGCCGCTACTACAAAGGCACCTCCGAGGCCGACCTGGTCGAACTCCTGGCCCAGCGCTTCATCGCTCGGGCCTGGGCGGCTCTGGAGGGAAGTCCGCCGGCCCGGGAGATTACGGTCGTCGTCCAGGCCCTCTCGGGCGCTGCCGCCAACCTGGCTGTCGAAACCGCGCTGCTGGAGCACGGCGACACCATGATGGGCCTGGACCTGGCCCACGGCGGCCACCTGACGCACGGCTCCGAGTTCAACTTTTCGGGCAAGAGTTACCGGGTGGTCTCCTACGGCATCGACCCGACCACCCGCAGGCTCGACTACGAGCAGATTCGCCGACTGGCCCAGCAACATCGGCCTCGGCTCATCATCGGCGGCGCCTCTTCCTACCCCTACGACTTCGACTGGGCGGCGCTGCGCTCCATCGCCGACGAGGTCGGCGCCTACCTCCTGGCCGACGTCGCCCACCTGGCCGGGATGATCGTCGCCGGCCTACTCAACAACCCGCTGGCTCACGCCCACGTGGTCACCTTCACCACCCACAAGACGCTGATGGGCCCGCGGGGCGCCGTCATCCTCACCGCCGACTGGGAGTTGGGTCAGAAGTTCACCCAGGCCGTCTTCCCGGGCATCCAGGGGGGGCCACACCTCCAGAGCATCGCCGCCATCGCCCGTCTCTTCGAGGCCATCAACCATCGGCGAGGCGAGTTCGTTGATCTGGAACGGGCCATACTCGACAACACCGCCTGCTTCGCCCAATGCCTCAGCGACGAGGGGTTTACGTTGGAGTACGGCGGCACCGGTACCCATATGCTCCTGGTGGATCTCAAGCCGTTCTCCGTTCAGGGCGAGCCAGGCGTCCCTTTGGACGGTGAGACCGCGTCCCGGCTCTTGGAGTTGGCGGGCATCGTGGTCAACAAGAACGTACTCCCGGGCGACCCGACCGCCGGGCAGGCCAGTGGCCTGAGGATGGGCATGCCCTGGCTCACCCAGCGGGGTATCACCCAGGAGCAGATACGAGAACTGGCCCGCGTCATCAAACTCGTTCTGAGTCAGGTGCATACCTGTACCGTCTGGGTCCCCGCGGGCGAGCGACGCTGCCGAGGACGGCTCCCTGCGGGCGTACTGGGAGAGGCCCGCCAACGAGTCCAAGCCATCGTCGAGGCGCTCCCCTATCCACCTCGTCCCCAGGCCCCAGGCCCGAGCGCGACTAAGCCAACCACCGTTGTGGCCGGTCGGCGAGCACTGCTGCTCCGCGGCGAAAAGGTGACCCTGGCGCTGGAAGAACTCCTGACCTGCTCGGTGGGCGAAGAGGCGGCGACTGGGAAACCGGTTCGGGGGTTCATGCTTCGCAGCGATGGCTCAGTCATCGACGACGTGCTGGTGGCTCCCTTGGAGGGGGAGGGCCGGGAAGAGCGTTGGCTGCTTCTGGCCAATGAGGCTGGAGCCGAGCAGGTCCGCCACTGGCTGGATGGACTTTCGGATGGCTATCTCCTCTTCGACGAGCACGACCTCCAGGCCAAGATCGACGGCCCCACGCTCGTGGAGGACGCGCCGAAGGACCTCGTCAGCAGCGACCTAACGCGTGCCGCCGAGCAGTCCCGACCCCTGATGTTGAGCGATGGCGTGGAAGCCTGGCGACGGCACCCGGACCTGTTCGACCTGACCAAGCCCTACTTCGTCGGCCAGCAGGCCCTCCAAGAGCAGCTCGAACCCGAGGAGCGACCGGGACCTCTCCCACGGCACGAATATGTACCACCTGACCTCCCTCTTCGACGGACCGTCCTTTACGACGCTCACCGGCAATCAGGGGCGAAGATGACCGCGTTCGCCGGCTGGCAGATGCCCATCGAATACCCGGCCGGGTCCTTCGCTGAGCACCGGGCCGTGCGCACGGCTGCGGGCCTCTTTGACGTCTCCCACATGAGTCTCTTCGAGGTCACGGGGCCCGACGCGTTGGCCTTCCTGGAGGTGGCGCTCACGAACTGCGTCTCCCGGCTTGACCCGGGCGAGGCCCAGTACACCTGCATCCTCGATCCTGACGGCGTCGCCCTGGACGATCTGTTCCTCTACCGTTTGGAGGAGCAGCGGTTCATGATCGTCTCCAACGCCGCCAACGCCGAGCGGGTGTGGGACTGGCTTCAGGCCTTGAGAGGAGGGAATGTCCTCATTGATTCCGACCTTCCAGCGAAACGCGCGCCAGGCCGGGTGACACTGCGGAACCTGCGCGAGGCCGGCGGGGACGCGCTCATGGGCCTGGCCTTCCAGGGACCGGCGTCCCTTGAAGTGCTTGCCCGGCTGTGTGCGGGTCCAGAGGAGAGCGACCGGCTCTGTCGGCTACGGTCCAACCGCGTGACCCAGGCGACGCTCGCTGACACGCCCGCCTTAGTGGCCCGGACGGGGTACACGGGTGAGCGCGTAGGTTTCGAACTCTACCTGCACCCGGAGGGAGCAGGTAAAGTCTGGGAAGCGATAGTGGCCGAAGGACAGAGCCTGGGCGTTCTGCCGGCGGGTCTGGCGGCACGCGATTCCACACGCACCGAGGCCGGGCTGCCACTGTTCGGGCACGAGTTGGAGGGGGAGTGGGGCTTGACGGCCACGGAAGCGGGTTACGGCTTCATCGTCCGCTTTCACGTGCCCTTCTTCGTTGGGAGACGGGCGTACATGGCGCGGAGCCGGGAAAGCCAACGACATCTGCTCAGGCTCAAGGGTGAGGGCCGGAGAAGCGTTCGTCCGGGGCACGTTGTCATCGATGAGGATGCCCGGGCTGTGGGTGCGGTGACCAGTTTCTCCTTCGTGAACGAAGAGTTTGACTTCGTTGCCCTGGCCTGGGTGGAGGAAGACTTTACGCCCGAGCCGGGAGTTGAGGTGCGGGCGGCGCGGCTGCGCCGGGACCGCTACTCGGCCCCGCCCGGGCCGGATGCCAGGGTGTCTCTGACCGCGCTCACCCGTTTCCCGGACGATGAGGAACGCCTGTCGTGGGCGCAAGAAAGGCCGGTGATTCTTCTCTGAAAATCCTCGATGGGACTACTGAGATTGCTCGCTGAAGAGGAGGAAAACCAGTCTCTGTGCCCGATAGTCGGACACGAAATGTCCGGGAGTCGGACACCCGGCGTCCCCCTGGCGTTGACGCCGGGCGTCCTCAACCGTCCACTTGGACGGACTTCCCGGTTGGTGCTGGCCCGCTCCAGCCTTGGTCTTCGGCCTTTTGGCCTGGCTGAGCGGACCGGCTCGCACATTGTCACGAGCAAGGTAGCCGCTACACCTGGTCCTGCCCGTGCTTAACGAGAGTGCAACTTCCGTGCCTGCTTTGTCGGCACAGCCCAGCCGGGGGGTGACAGAAGGAGGCGAAAGCGGGAACTCCGGGTGTCCGCCGGTCGGCGGATTCTCTACGCCCTGCCACCACCCCCGGGCATGCTTCAGGAGACGCCGTACTCCCGCAACTTGCGGTAGAGGGTATCGCGGCTGATGCCGAGCAGTTGGGCGGTCTTCTTCTTGTTGCCGCCACACTTCTCGTAGACCGAGAGGATGTGCTGACGCTCGGCATCGCGCAGGGCGGTGGGCTGGCTGGCGGCTGCGGGCCCGGTTCCGTCGGCTGGCTGACGGAGAGTTACGGAGGCGGGCAGGTCCTCTGGAAGGATGGTCTCGGCGCTGCCCAGGACGATGGCGTACTCCACGGCGTTCCTCAATTCTCGGACGTTGCCCGGCCAGTCGTAACGT
>CBDVDV010000173.1:0-7586 GCA_965372835.1 uncultured bacterium
TCCTCCTGCGTCCCTCCAACTGCATACCTGCCTTCTCCAGCACCCGGGCCGAGGCCCGGTTCTCGGGATCGCAGGTGGCGAAGATGCGGTGAAGCCCCAGCCTCCCAAGACCGAACTGCACCAGGAGCCTCGCAGCCTCCGTCGCGTAGCCCTGACCCCAGTACTGTCGAGTGAAACTGTAGCCGATGTGCGCTTCCCGATGCTCGGCGTTGGAGACCACGAGGCTGCAGCAGCCAATGACGTCACCACCCTCCTTCAGTGTGACCGCCAGGGTGAACGTGCGGCGCGGCAGGTCTCTGGCGGCCTTGATGCAACGTTGCACGTGGGCTTTCGTCTCCTCTTCCGTGTTCGGGCCCCAGGCCATGAATCGGCAGACTTCGGGGTCGCTGGCGTAGCGGTGGACTGCTTCCCAGTCATCCTCACGCACCTCACGGAGCACCAGACGCTCGCCCACCAGTTCAACCGGGTCCGTCACGTCCTGGAGTGTCATCGGAACCTACCCCTCAAAGATGAGTGTGCCGAAGGCCTCGGTGACGTGGAAGTCGTGCATCTCCGTGGGGCTCCAGGCCGTGAACTCGGAGTGGTCGGCGGCGTGGTCGATGCGGTAGATGTTGGCCCGCCAGGCGTCGCCGGGCTCAGGAGGGATGTGAGGCGCAGAGATGAGTTGGCTGAAGGGCACGGCCAACTCCACCGTCCAGCCTTCATCATTGGTCCCCCGCTTCGTGGGGTCGCCTCTGACCACCGCCGCGTGTTTCATACCATGGCACGTCCACATGGTGACGCCCTGGAAGTTGGGGCCCCTCCCCTCCCCGCGCCTGCCGCCGTCGTTGAGGATGATGGAATCGAAACCGACGTTCCGAGGCGAGACCTGCAGTTCGAAGTAGACCCGGAGCAGCCCGCTCGGATCGATGAATATCTCCACCACCTCCTCGTTGTAGAGCGGGTCGTCGTGCTCGGTGTAGGTGCTCCAGGCGTCAGCGTCCTCGCAGTCGAAGGCGACGTAGAGGTACGCATCATCCCGGAGGAGTTTCACGGCGGTGGACTGCCGGGGCTTTTCACCCGTGAGGTTGTCCACCAGCCAAATGGTCTGGGCGGCTTCCCAGGCGGGTCCCTCGAGCCTCCCATCGACGGTGACGGGGCCCGGGGCTCGCCTGACCCGGTACTCAGGAACGTTCATGTCTTCGACTTCCCGCTTTCCTCGTCAAGCCAGCGGTACTCATCCTCTCGAAGCAGGATCTCTTGAACCCGCTCGACCTCACCGACGTAACGGTCGGGCTCTTTCAGTGCTTGGTCAAAACGGGCGCGTACCTTGTTGATGACTGCGGCCGGCAGTACCCGCCATATCAGCGCGTTCACTTTGCCAACCACGTCGATGACGTCCTGGCTTCCCGACCAGTGCTGACGGACCTTCTCTTCACCGGCCAACTCCATCACCAGACTGACGGCCAACGCGATGACGTAGAGGTCATCCAGGTGCCCGAGTATGGGGATGAAGTCAGGGATGATGTCGATGGGCGAAAGCAGGTAGACCACGGCGAAGCCCAGGACGGCCTTCGCCTCCCGGGGGACCTCAGGGTCGCGGGCCAGGCGATAGAGGAGTTGCACCAGCCTGGGCAGAAAGAGCAAGGCTTCCTTCCCCGCTTTGAGGATGTCAGGCGGGGCTGTCTGCGCTTGCTCCTCCGGCGCCCCTTTTTCGGGCTCCGCGCCTCCCTGGGCTTCGGTCACGCGAGAAGGCTCCTTCTACAACAGTGGCCGTGCTTCACACGTCCCTTGTACTGCCACGTCTGCGTCGGGTCAAGGGACCGCGCATCGCGCCTTTCCTTGCCTTGCCCTTGACATGGTGCACTCGCGTCGATACCGTGCTTCGGGTGTGGCAAGGATGCACAGGAAGGTGGTTAGCATGCGAACTCCAAGGAGCGTAAGGATGCTTGGTATCTGGCTAACGTGCGTGGTTTTGGTCCTGTTCGTGCTCACGGGCTTTGCTGAGGGAGAGGAAGCACCCCGCTGGGAGCCGGTGGGCCCGGGGGGAGGCGGCGGCGTTTTCTACCCCAGCATTTCACCCGAGGACGCCGACTTAGCGTTCCTTGCCTGCGACATGTCAGGATTCTACCGCACCGAGGACGGCGGCCGGAGTTGGCGGATGTTGGATGGTCGCTCGGTGCGGAACATCTCCCACGCCCCCGTGTTTCGTCCGGGAGACGATTCGGTCATCTTCGTGGGGGGGCGAGGGGGCCTCAAGCGGAGCACCGACCGGGGGGTGACGTGGGAACACGTTCTGGGTATGGACAAGCCCGAACGTCCCGACCACGTCAGCGCGACTGCCTTTGACCCCGACCAACCTGACACCCTCTGGACGGCCTTTACCGTCTTTGAGGCTGAGGAAGGCAGTTTCCTCTTCCGCAGCGACGACGGCGGCGACACTTGGAGCCGGGTCGAAGGTTGGGGGGAGAATCAGCGCGGTATCATTGGGCTCTACGTCGACCCCACCAGCACCGTTGAACGTCGCCGCCTTTTCGCAGCGACGGGCGGTGGCGTCTTTCGAAGCGACGATGCCGGTGAGCATTGGGTATCGAAGGAGGCTGGGGCGGAGGGCCTCTCTGTGAGGGCCTTCGAGGCGGGAACTGCGCCGGGACAGGAGACCCCGCTCCTTTATTTCCTTGCGCCCAGCGGCAGCACTGGTAGCAGGTTTGTGGGTGGGGTGTACCGTTCCGACGACCTGGGGGAGACTTGGCAGCAGGTGATCACCGGTCTGAACACGGGTACTGGCACCGACCGTCGTGGACGTCGGACGGTGCCCCAGTACGGACCGTTGACCGTCTGTGCGACCAATGCACTGGTGGCCTACGTTGGCTGCCGGGACAGCGGCCGGAGCCGGGAGACCCAGTCGACGGTCTACCGCACCACCGACGGGGGAGAGCACTGGGAGCCCGTGCTTTTCGGTGACCGCCGCTTCCCGCCCACCAACGTCGCCGACGACTGGCTCACTCTGGAAACCAACTGGGGCTGGGGAGGAGTGGCCATCCACCTGGGCTGCCGACCCACTGACCCGGACGACTGCATCCGCACCGACTCGGGCCGCGCCTTCCGCACCACCGACGGCGGCAAGAACTGGGTCCCCATCTACAGTCGCCCGGCCGGTGACCGTCTCTGGCAGGGCATCGGCCTGGAGGTCACCACCTGCTATGAGTACTACTTCGACCCCCACGATCCCCAACGGACCTACATCACCTACACCGACATCGGCTTCTTCCTGAGCCCCGACCGCGGCCGCTCCTGGCAGTATGGGGGCAAGGGGAGCCCCTGGAGCAGTAACTGCTACGAACTTGCCTTCGACCCTGATGAGCCCGGGCTTCTCTGGGGGGTCTGGGGGACGGCCCACGACCTCCCCCACTGGAAGATGCTCCGTCGGGGCGGAGCGCCCGGGCGGGGTGGCGTGTGCCGCTCTACCGATGGGGGCTCCACCTGGACTCGGCTCCAACCGGGCGCTGACGGTCCCGTCGGCACCTGCACGGGCATCCTGCTGGACCCGGAGAGCCCCAAAGGCCGACGCACCCTCTACGTCGCTGACCTGGGCCACGGCGTGTACAAGTCCACGGATAGCGGCCGGTCCTGGGAGAAGAAGAGCCGGGGTATCAACCTGCACGACAACCCCGACGTCTGGCAGTTGGCACGCGCCGACGACGGGACGCTGTACTGCGCCGTCACCATCGCCTACAAGCAAGGCAAGCCCGTACCCGGGGCGCTGTACCGCTCACGTGACGGGGCTGAGCATTGGGAGTTGGTCAACACCTCTCAACCCATGCCTTGGATATGGGGTATCCAGGTTGAGCCGGGGAACCCAGACGTGCTCTACGTCTCCTGCTTCGACGTCCCGCCTCCAGGCTTCGCGGCCATGGGCACCCGGAACCCATGGCCACGTACCAAGGGGGGAGGACTCTTCAAGTCCACCGACGCCGGCAAGACCTGGAGCGTGGCACTGGACGTCCCCCAGATCTGGGACGTCTCCTTCGACCCGCGCGACGCCAAGGTCGTCTACGCCTGTGCCATGGGCCGAGGGGTCTATCGCAGTCGCGATGCCGGGGCCACCTGGGAACACCTGGACGGTCCGCCCTTCCTGCACACCCACAAGGTGACCTGCGACCCCACCGACCCCGACACCATCTACGTCACCACCTTCGGCGGCGGCGTCTGGCGGACCAAGCTGCGGTGACGGCGTAGGCTCCGGGCGCTGACCTGGGTCAGCCGGAAGGAGAGCAATCGGTTGAACGGCGAGGAGGGGTTCGCCGGCCTGGCGAACCCCTACCGTAGAGGCGTTCCTTGGCTCAAGGCCAACTTTCACGGCCACGCCCACGACGACGACAGCGCCTGCGAACTGGTCGGAGCGTACCTGGAGTTGGGCTACCGGGTCATCGGCGTCGAGCCCTGGTACCTACCTGCGGTCCGGAAGAAGTTCGACGGCGCCGACGTCCTCCTCGTGCCTGCTCCGGAGGACGGAGCGTGGCCGCATCTCCTTGCCATCGCTCCCGAGAAGCCGACACCGGCGAACTCAGATGAGTCCGCTGACCTCCAGACACGCGTCGACACTATCCGTCAGAGCGGCGCGCTGGCGGTGGTCTGCCATCCGGCGTGGAGCGGCATCGGCGTCCGCGAACTGAGTGGCGTCACCGGCTACGTCGGCATCGAGACCTACAACGAGGCCGTCCAGCGCATCAACGGCAAGGGCCGGAGCATCGAGACCTGGGACCTGCTGTTGGCCCAGGGGAAGCGGGTCTGGGGCTTCGCTACCGATGATGCGCACAGTACCGGAGACCTCGCCGGCCGCCGGGATGTCGGCCAGGGGTGGATCAGCATCCAGGCTGACTCGCCCGATGAAGAGGCGGCGCTTGAGTCCGTCCGCGAAGGTCGGTTCTACAGCTCGATGGGGCCCGCGTTCCACAGCATCGAACTCAGGGAACACCACCTGACCATTCAGACGAGCCCCTGTGTCGAAGTGCATTTCGTGAGCGCCGGAGGTTCAGGGCGAAGCACCTACACGCCCCGGGACGCACCTCAGACGGAGTTTGCGCTCGATCTGTCGTATGCGGGTTGGCTCAAGACCTACCTGCGCATCGAGATCATCGACACCCAGAGCCGGACGGCCTGGAGCAACCCCCTCTTTGTCGCCGGGTGACCCGTCAGCCTACACCTGCGGCATCCACTCGCCTATGTCGTGGATGTGTCGGACTGCTCCGCGCTCACCCAGTTCGCGGTAGAGTTCCTCGGACCACTGGTAGGTCTCAGGCCGGCTGTGGAAGAAGACCAGTTCGGTCGGCCAGAGCAGCCCGGCTATGTAGGGCAGATCGGTCAGACGCAGGCAGTTGAGCATTTCGATGGCCGGGCCCGTGCCGTCCCGTCGGCTGGGTGCGTTCTGGGTTGCGGGCGCATCCGCAAGGATGAGGGAGTTGACGTTTCCGTCGAGGAGCGCGGCGTAGAGGGCAACCGCGCACATCTCGCCTTTGGCAGCCAGCGCCATCCGCTCGCCATCGACACCGGGGAGTTGCCTGACGGCTTCCAGAGCGCGCAGCGCATCCCAGACCCGCATCGAGCCGATGGTGCGGCCGATAATGGCCGAGGCACGACGGAGGTGCTGCTGGAGCGACGGGCTCCAGGAGGTCGCGCCGACGCCCCGCACGTCGACGGCTGCACGTATCCACTTCGGATCGAGGTGGCCGGTGAAGCCCTCGAACTCCCAGCGCTCGTGGTCGGGGCTCCGAAGGAATACAAAAGCGGGGGAGGCACCGTCCTGGGCGGCCTCGGGAACGAAGACCTTGGCTCGAAGCACGATGCCCTCTTCGGACGTGAAGTCGATGAGCGAGCCGACGCTCGTCCCCCCCGCGAACTCCTGCACCGTGGTGAGGTCCAGTTTGGGAGGCCGGGCAGGGAAGTGGTGAAAGGTCTTTCGGCGGAGCGCGTTTACCAAACGCTTTCGCACCTGGATCAGGTGGTCAGCATCGCGCACCCGTGGCGCACCGGCCAGTCTCACGAAGGAGTCCTGGATGGTGGAACTGCGCTGGTCGGCAGGAGGCGGGCCGGTGAAGACCCGGAGCACGTCTTCCGGTTCCTGGGCTTCGGGGTCGGTGTCGATGTCGTCGATCTGGTCGGCCGGGACGTCTTCGCCCTTGAGGTGCTTGAAGAACCAACTGAAGATGCCCGTGCGCGAAAGTCGGTGATAGGAGTGCGGGCCGGGGGTCGCAATCAGCGTGCACTTGTCCCCGATACCCAACGTCTCGTACACCCGCTTCACTTTCTCGTAGGTCTCGCGGATGGAGGCGATGGAGTAGATGCCATCGCGGTCGGCGGAGCCGATGAGGAGCGCCCGGGGAGCAATGAGGGCCCCCAGGTCGGCTAAGTCCCAGCCATAGGTGTTGAGGAAGAACATGCAGTCGCAGTGACCGTCCACCGAGCGCTCGTAGACGTGGGCGTGCAACGTCCCCGTCCCACAGACCGGAGCCACCGCCTTGAGCCGCTCATCGGCTGCTCCCAGCCACCAGGACACGGCCCCGCCGCCGGAGATGCCGGTGATGCCCAACTTCTCACCGTCCACTTCCGGCCGATCTTCCAGCAGGTCCAGACCCCGGAGCCCGTTCCACAGCTCGACGCCCGCTGGCGTGTAGCCTCGGCTGTACCAGTGCCACCAGCCTTCGTGGTAGCAGCCGTGGTGGTAGCCCTTGATCTCGCCGTACTGGAGGGTGTCGACGATGAGGGTGACGAAGCCGAGTTCGGCCCATCGGCGGGCGTGGGCCTGGTAGTGCACCTTCTGGGTGGGGGAGTGTCCGCAGACGTAGAGGACGCCCGGGGCCGGCCTGTCGAGGTCCTTGGGTACGTAAAGGTTGGCGGTCACGTAGAGACGGGGCAGGCTCTCGTAGCACAGTTTTTCGATTGTATACGCGTCGCGCTCGACGGTGCCCGTCACCTGGGTGTTGAGTGGCGTGCGTTCCTCCTTGGGTGGTATCGAGTCGATGCTCACCATTTCCAGGTACTGTCGGCGTCGTCGCTGCTGTCCCTTCTCCCATTCTTCACGTGACTTGGGCCAGGTCGCCGAGCGGTCTGTAATCTTGCGTGCTTTACGACAGAGGTACTCCCGGATGTGCATTGTCTGCCTCCTTGTTGCAGCACCAACTGCTGTTTTTCCGCCAACCCTCAGCCATCACACAGACGCCATAGAGCACCCGGATGCCGTTCTCCCGGCAAAAGCGGATAGCCTCCTCGCTCTCGGCGCCGGGCTGGAGCCAGATCCGCGTCACGCCGAGCGCCACGCACTGCTTGACGACCTCTTCAGTGACCTTTGGCGGAACGACGAGGTCCACCACGTCCACCCTGTCGGCCACCTCAGCCAGGGAGTTCTCGTAGGGGCGGGGCAAGCCCCGCCCAAGGGCGAGGGCGCAGCGAGCAGCGCCCCTACGTGGTCGGCCGAGACGCCGACCACCGCGTATCTGGGCAGGGCCAGGAACTCGGCAATCAGGTCACCGTCGGTCATGAGCGTGTCCTCGCCTACCGGCGGAAGCAGCGTGCTCAGGCCCCGATGCTGTCCATCGCGCGCAGGCCCT
>CBDVDV010000174.1:0-7571 GCA_965372835.1 uncultured bacterium
CGGGCCTCCCGCTCGGTGAGAACCTTCTTCAGGCGCTCGAGGTCCTTGGGGAAAAAGCCTTCGTCGTCCAGTTGGGGACGGATGGCCTGCCAGAGCGGCCCGACAACGGGGCCCTCCGACGCCATTTGATAGTACACCCAGGTCCCCTCCGGTCGGTCCTTGACCAAGCCCGCTCGCCTGAGCGCGGCCAGATGACGCGAAATGCTCGACTGCGGGACCTCCAAAGCCTCCACCAGTTCGCTGACGCATAGTTCGGCCCTGGAGATGAGGCGAAGGATACGCAACCTTGTCTCTTCAGCGAGAGCCCTCAAGACTTCCGTTGTATCTGCCATACTTTACTCCTCAATGCGGGCATCCGCATATATTCATACACCATAATCGGCCTCTGTCAAGCTGATGAGCACGTTTTTCCTGAGGAAAGCCTGTTGCACCGAAAGCGCCAGGGCGTACACTTTCACCTAAGCTTATGGGGAAAAATGACTTACGCGTTCAATGACCTCGGATGGCCTTCGGGATTCTTTTTCGTACCGGACCAGATTCTTGGCTTCCATACGCTCTGGGAGATGCGGGAGCCTGGAGCAAAATGCCATCTCGTATGAACAGAGGTGGATGTTTCCCACGGAGTCGGCCGTACGAAGACCTTGGGCCCCCTGCGGCTCAACATAAGCCCTGTCGGAAGCGTTCACCGTCAGCATTCTTGGTGCAGAGGGAAGTCCGGGATTAGATTGCGGCCCTCGACTCCTTGATCCATCCTCCTCGCCTCAAGCCATTCTACTTCCTGTTTTCCAGCGTCCAGTGCTTGAGCCGCGCTCGCCAGATCACGGGCACTCAGATCAAAGCCTTGCGAAAGGGCTTGACCCAGCCATCGAGCTCGGGTAACCGTACCAGCTCGAGGACCCGCTACTGTCCGCACGCTTAAGGAGTTGGTGGACGTGGCCGCTATCATCCGCATGGTAAGGGCCGCTGCCCGCAAGGTCCTGTTGGGAGCCCTGGGCCCCTGATTGAAATTGCTCGGATTCTCGTGTGAGGACCGTCCACGACGCTTGAGAGCAAACGTTTTCTGGAGAATGCTGGTCGACGTGGCTGGCCTTGAGCTCAAAGCATTGCGCCAGGGTTCATTGCTGGACTCGCTGAACTCGCAGGTCCGCTGAGCTCAATTCCATTTCCGGGAGGGGAACAGCATGGTTGGACAGCTCATGAATCTCGTAGGTGGCAAGTGGATGGACCAGAGCGCAACGGAGAGACACCAGATTGTCAACCCCGCCGACGGCAAGACGGTGGTAGCGGAGTTCGGCCTCTCTGCGCCTGAAGACGTGGCAAAGGCCGTGGCTGCTGCCGTGGAGGCTTTCCCCGCCTGGCGGACAACCCCCGTGGTCCGCCGTTGCCGGATACTCTTTCACTGCAAGGAGCTACTCGAGCAGCGAGTGAGCGAGATTGCCGAACTGCTGGTCGCCGAGAATGGGAAGCTCTTGGGCGAGGCGGAGGGAGAGATTCGACGGGGCCTCGAGGTGGTGGAGTTTGCCGCCGGCATGCCTTCTCTGAGCAAGGGCGACTTCATCGAGGACATCGCCACCCGGGTGGATGGCTACATTTACCGTGAGCCTGTGGGCGTGGTCGCCGGCGCCTGCCCATTCAACTTCCCGGCTATGATTCCCATGTGGATGTTCCCGGTGGCGATAGCTTGTGGTGACACCTTCGTTCTCAAACCTTCGGAGAGGTGCCCAGCGTCTGCCACACTGGTAGCAGAGATCTTCACCGAGGGCGGTCTACCTGATGGGGTACTAAACGTGGTCCAGGGCGCTCGGGAGACCTTCGAGGCGCTGATTGCCGCACTGGAGGTGGCGGCAGTTTCTTTTGTGGGGTCGAGACCTGCTTCCGAGAGCGTGTGGAAGATGGCAGCCCGCTATCACAAGCGCGTCCAGGCACTGGCCGGGGCCAAGAACTACATAGTGGTCATGCCCGATGCTGACGTGGAGGAGACGGTCAAGGCGGTAATTCACTCCAGCTACGGCTGCTCGGGACAGCGGTGCATGGCAGCGAGTGTGCTCGTACTCGTGGGCAAAGAATCCGAGCCCGTCCTGGATCGTGTCGTTGAGGCGGCAAAGGCGCTGAAGCTCGGAAGTGGAATGGACAGCTCCACCGGCATGGGGCCGGTCATCAATGCTCAGGCCAAGCAGCGCATCGAGGAGTACATTGAGCTTGGCCTGCGAGAGGGAGCGAACCTGCTGCTGGACGGTCGAGGTGCACAGGCCGAAGGGCTTCCCAACGGCTTTTTCCTCGGGCCGACCATCTTCGATGAGGTCACGTCAGACATGCAGATAGCCCGTGAGGAGATATTCGGGCCGGTGCTATCGGTCATGCGCGCGAAGGACTTGGACGAGGCGTTAGGTCTGGCCAATAGCAGTCCCTTCGGCAATGGGGCCTCCATCTTCACATCTTCTGGGGGTGCCGCGCGCGAGTTCCGCAACCGCATCGAGTGCGGCATGATAGGCATTAACGTTGGCGTCCCGGCGCCGATGGCATTCTTCTCCTTCGGCGGCTTCAAGGACAGCTTCTTCGGAGACCTGCGGGCCCAGGGGCCTGATTCAGTGGAGTTCTACACAAGGAAGAAGGCCGTCATCGAAAGGTGGCTCGGTACCGGCCCAACCGGCAGTGTCTGGAGCAAGTAGGGGCCCTTCAGGAAGGGACGATGGTCATGGATACGAAACAGCTTTACGAGGAGTACATGATCACCAGCATGGTCGCTGGCTTCCAACCAGTTGTGGTCGAGCGGGCCTCAGGCGTTACCGTGTACGGCGCCGACGGCAGGGAGTACCTCGACTGTTTCAGCGGCATCGCCGTAACCAATGCCGGTCACGGGCATCACAAGATTCTTGCTGCCGCCAAAGAGCAGATGGGGAAGCTGGTCCACTGCTGTTCCTACATCTACTACAATCCCCGTGCCGCTGAACTGGCAAGAGTGCTTGCTGAGATCACTCCGGGGAAGTTGCAGAAGAGCTTCTTTGCCAATAGTGGCGCCGAGGCCGTCGAAGGCGCGGTGCGCCTTGCCAAGCAGTTCACCAAGCGCAAGGAGCTCGTGGCGCTGACCATGAGCTTCCACGGTCGGACAGCCGGGACGTTGTCCATCACCGGCAACCGGGCGCGGAAGAGAGGGTCGGGGCCATATCTTCCTGGTGTGGCGTTTGCGCCGGCCCCCTATTGTTATCGCTGTCCTTTCAAGCTGGACTACCCAGGCTGTGGGGTAGCATGCGCCCAATACATCGAAGACGTTATCCGATATCAAACCGCAGGTGACGTGGCAGCCTTCGTGGCCGAGCCGGTAATGGGCGAGGGTGGTATCATCGTCCCGCCACCTGAGTATTTCAGGATCGCTGTTGACCTCGTCCACAAGGATGGAGCCCTCTTCATTGCCGACGAGGTCCAGAGTGGCTTCGGTCGATGTGGGAAGCTCTTTGCCATTGAGTACTATGACGTGGAGGCCGATGTCATGTGTCTGGCAAAGGGCATTGCCAACGGTTTCCCTTTGAGCGCATTCATCGCGCCTTCCGATGTGGCAGGGGCCTTTGCCCCCGGCGACCACCTGTCCACCTTCGGTGGCAACCCCGTAAGCTGCGCCGCGGCAATGGCGAACATCGAGGTGATCCGTGAGGAGAGGCTGCCTGAGAATGCTGCCACAGTCGGTGAGCAGGTTATGGCGCGGCTCAACAGGCTGAAAGAGACATGTAAGCTGGTCGGGGACGTGCGAGGCAAGGGACTGATGGTGGGTGTGGAGCTGGTAAGAGATTCCGCCAAAACTCCGGCAGCCGATGAAGCGAAGAAGGTCCAGCAGCTCTGTCTTGAGGATGGGGTGCTCGTAGGGGCAGGTGGTGCATTGAGTAATGTCATTCGCTTGCAGCCGCCTCTGGTAATCACTGCCGAGCAAGCCGACCGCGCTGCGGAGGTGCTCGAAAAAGCGTTAGCAAAAGTTGCCAGCGCGGCATGAGGACAATGGGCAGTCGGCCGGGGCAGACCTCCTCGCAACGGCCGCAAGCCGTGCAGGCAGCGGTCTCCACCCCGCGTCGCCCCGTGCCTTGACACGGGGGCGGAAGAGCGTTAGGTGAGTCCCAGTGAGACAAAGGCAACGCTCGGGGAGGAGTCCGGGAACAGACAGGGGAGGGGAGCATGGAACGACGGGTCGTTTGCGAGGGCGAAGGCCGGACGCATGGCGATGTCGGCCGACGGCACACGGGTGCCCTGGTCGCAGTGTGCGTGCTTGTGGCCATGGCGAGTGTGGCGGTGTGTGCCGTGGAGCCGGCTGACATGGTGCCGAAAGAGCGGCCGCGGATGTTGCTGACCCCCGGGGAACTGGTCAAGCGGATCGAGTGGGCCAAGCCCAGCGGGCCGCTCAACCCGTACCTCGAGAGCCTGAAAAAGACCGTAGCGACTGACACCAGTTGGTCGGCGTGGTTCCGCGTTCACTCGGCTCTCCTGTACCTGCTCACCGGTGAGGAAGAGTTTGCCGAGAAGGCCTACAGGAAGAAGAGCACCTGGGGGCAGGTCATTCCCGAACTCCCTCTGATCTACGACTGGCTGGTGGCCGGGGACGAGCACTGGGAGAAGAACGCCTTCCCCGATACCGAGCGGAGGAAGATGGAAGCCGACCTGGCCAAGATGCTCGCCGGCGACCCGCCCGACCGTGTTCCCTGGACGCCCAACAGCTACACCCGCTCAATGGCGTCCCACCTCTCGGCGGCCCGCGCGCTCCTGGGTGTGCCGGGACACGATGCCCAGGCGCGGAAGGTCTACAACACCTTCGCCGAGCACATGGTTACCACCTACCTTCCAGCCTGGAATGTGACCGGCGGTTTCATGCCCTGTGGGGTGAGCTACGGCTCGGTCATGACCGACAACCTCACCTTCGCCTGCGCCATGATGGAGGGGCTCGAGGGCCCGTACAACCCCTGGCAGATCAGCCGGTACGCGCGGGAGCGCCTGCTCAAGAAGTTCGCCCAGGACATCCCCCACACGGCCGAGGTGGACGGGCTGGGCGGACTTCCGGAGATGCACGGCGACGTGAACGCCGTGGGCTACTGCGACCGCTGGTGCGTAGGCATCCTCACCCGGGCCTACAAGGACCCGCTGGGCCAGTGGTATCTCCGGAACATCTATCCCCGTTGGGGAACGTTACGTCGGAACGGTGACAGCACGACCCACGAGATACGGTCATTCCTCCCATTGCTGCTTGTCGACCCGGACATCACGCCCGTCGGCCCGAAGGACACGGACCTGCCGCTGGCCTACTACACCCCGTACCACAAGCCTTACAGGGGCAACCCGAATGCCGAAGGCGCCGGTCAAGTCATCATGCGGAGCCACTGGGGCAATGCGGGCCAGACGTACGTCTACTTCCGTTGTGGTGATTTCTTCGACGGCCATCAGGACGTAGGCAACCTCCATTTCTCGCTCTATCGGAAGGGCTATTTCGCCGTACCTGCCGCGAGCCGGCACACCTATGATTCGGCCAACTTCCGGGAGATTGTCGAATACAACCACACCAGCCTGCCCAGGAACACCATCCAGATCTACGACACCGACATGCCTCAGGGGCCCTGGGGTGGGCTTAAGGCGTTCTTTGAAGGGAGTCAGAACCACTACTGCCACCGCGGCTACAGGGAAGGCGGTCACATCGAAGCCTTCGTGACGAACGAGGACTACACGTACGTCAACGCCGATGCCACGCCGATGTACAAAGCCATCTACGTCGACCGGGGCAATCCCGGCCGCGACCGGGCCCGCGAAGTCCGACGACAGCTCATCTACGTCCGCAGCGACCCGCCCGGTTCCGACGACGTGGTGATCGTCTTCGACCGTGTGGATGAAGACCCCGAGAACCTTGCGGTCGCCGGGCCCCTCAATCTTGGGGGCGTCTCGAAGCGCTGGTTCATGAATGTGGCCACGGCTCCCCGGCGGAACGGGGAGGCACTGAAGCCCGGAATCCGCACTTTTGAGACCGAGGGCGCCGCGGACACCTACACACTGCCTGCCGGCGGCCCCTGGCCGGGCGAGGAAAACCCGGAAGCCCAGTGTCACGTGCAGGTGCTCCTGCCTCGGAAGCGGACCGTCCGCTGGGTCGGGGGCATCGACCCTGACTTTGACGTGCCCAGCACCAACCTGGTGCCGGGGCTCTACCGCATCCGCCTCGTCGGCCGCGACGCCGAGGAGGTGAAAGACCACCCCAACTTCGGTGGGGGCCCGGTCACGGATCGCTACACCTTCCAGGGGAAGAACCGCGCCGGGCGGGTGGAAACCCAGATTCCCTTCTTCGACCCCAACATCGGACGCATCCGCTTCGGGTTCTGGCTCCAGCCCGCCAGGGAGAACCGCCTGCTGGAGTCCGGTGAGTTCCTCCTCTGGCAGGCACGTGTGACCAGGGAGCAACTCATCATCCTGCTCAACGGCAAGCCCCACACCGAGTACCCTTTTGAGGAGTACCCGACGGTGGGCGCTATCGAGGAGGGGATGTTCCGGACCCTCCGGACTCCGGGCAACGATGACACGCCCTGGAAGGTGGCCCTTATCCGGGGGTACGAGTTGTGGGCCGACAACTGGCGCGTGCCGTCACCGCCCGGTGGTGCACTTGGCGATCCAAAGGCTGAGGGGTTTGAGTTCGACGAGCCCGAGAAGGTGGGCTGGCCCATTCCGGGCAGCGCCCTGGACGGCCACATGTTCCGGATGGGCGGCATCTACGCTGAGGCCTACCCTCGCTACAGGCGCGAGACCTACAGCCAACGGGCCCTCAAGCAGATCTGCGGGCTGTGGCGCATGGAGACCATGGCCCGGGCTGAGGACATCCGACCGCAGGTGCACTTCCTGCACGTGCTCTCGCCCGTCGACGCTGACGTTCCGCCACCGGAAAGTACCTGTACCGAGACGGCGACTGACGTCCGGGTGACTGTCAAGACGGCCAAGGGGAGAACCCTCAGCATCACTTTCAAGAAACTCGGCCAGCCTGCGGGTGGGTACATCAGCATCGAAAGTCCGGGCGGCTCAGTGAAGCAGGACCTTGCTACCACGGTCGACCTCGCCGGGGCGCAAACGGCGAGGTAAGAGCGGGAGTGGGATGAGAGCAGTGAGCGGCATGACAATTCGCTTGGCTGTGGCCGCGGGTAGGCGGCACGGGAGATACCCGCTTCGGTTGGGAACGCTGTAGGCCGTCTGGGCGGGGCATCTCCGTAGGGCTCAGGTAAGCACACACGGCGATGACGCTTGGTGAAGGTTGCGCCCAGGGGTGCTGGGCGGCACAGGCGGCAATCGAAGCCCGGACGGACTCGATGAGGCGACGCGGGGGCCATCACCCCGAGCGGGGCAGAAGCACCCGCCCGGGCCAGGCCCGGCCGGTGAGTCGTCTGCTTGGCTGCGGTGGCTCACCGGCCACTCTTTTGGGTCAACTGTCAGCAGTCAAACGCTAGGCTGCTGCTCAGGTACGGTCACGGTCCTGCAGAAGCCCTGCGATCCTATCCGCGGGCCCCACACTACTGGTCTTCCCCAGGCACCACCTCCTTTCCTTCCTGCGTCGTCTGCTCGAGCAGGCC
>CBDVDV010000175.1:0-7534 GCA_965372835.1 uncultured bacterium
CATTGGGGCCCGACCCCCATGGGATTCGTTCGGCTTATGCCGTGCCAGTCTTGGTGCGGCGCAGGGAAGCGGCTACTCGGCCTCAGCGGTATGGTAAGCGTTCCTTTTGGCGTCCCACCGATAGACGCGCAGAGGTCCGCCTACTTCATGGGGAGCGGGTTGAGCAATAATCTCGAGGCAACCGTCGCCCTCGAGGTCTTTCAGGCGAACAGGACCCGGCGCCTTCGCTATCTGCCGGTACGCATGGCCGTCCCAACTCCAAGCTTCAAATTCGTCTCCCTCAGCCAGAAACGAGGCCCTCGTAAAGACAATATCTGGCATACGGTCATCGTTGATGTCCACGACGTTGAAGTAGTTGGTCGTAAAGGCAAGCTCCTCTCCGGTTCCCACGGGGCCCTGAATTCGAGCTTTGAACTCAGCTCCCCAACCACCAGTGTCCCAGACTTTCTTGTACGCCTCCTCGTCGCTTTTCAGTACGGCAACGTGCGCACGGCGGAAGAAGCCCTCCTGTTCCTCGCCATTTACCAAGTACTCGTGCGGAGGTGTTACATAGGCCACCACTATCTCTCGCTTACCGTCCCGGTCCGTGTCCACGTAGACAAAGCCTCGCTTCGTACTGGCCACGCTGCGGTCAGGACGATACCTCACGGGTATGGACGCAATCCTGGACCCCTCTGGAAGCAGTTGGAGGATCTCCTGCTCAGTGATTAACTCCTCCTGGCTTCCTTCGGTCGCGAGACCGCTATCCAAAGCGATGAGTAACCCGCCCCAGGCGAACACCACCCGGACTAGCCAGCGCTTGTGGTCGCGGCGGAAGGAACGTAGGCTCATCATTTCAACCTCTTTCGGTGTCCAACGATTGTGTGGCACCCCATTGTTTGACGCCTCACTCGTCGCTCTGCTTCCACAGAGAAGGGCAGCGAACCTGCGTCAACGCGGCTCAGAAGAAGCGGAGTTTGGTTTCGGGGAGGCCCTGGGGGATGAGGGTGAGGCTGACGGAGGTATCGCCTTCTCCTTCTTCCTCACCTTCGTCGCGCTCGAAGGAGATCTCCAGGAGCCAGCGGTGGAGCCGGCGGGTGAGCACGATGCGCTGGGTCAGGGGAGCGTCGGCCTGGAAGTCGTACTGCCAGAGGGCGCCCAGTTGCCACTTCTGGCTGACCTGGTAATCGAAGCCGGCGGTGAAGGCGGAGGAGGCGACGTCGCGGATGTAGCGATGTCCCACGTAGAAACTCAGGCGGGGTGAGCGGTTGACCTTGAGGGCCACGTTGAACCGGTCCCAGCCGAACCCATCGTCCAGGTCCAACTCAGCATCCGAGAGCACGGCCACGTGGTCGCTCACCCGCCAAATGAGGTCCAGTTCCATGTTGCCGAACAGGTCGCCCGCGTTGTCCCGGCCCTGGTTGGGGAAGACGTCCAACTCTGCGTCTAAGACCAGCCAATCGACCACCCGCCGGTCGAACGAAGCCAGCGGACTGTAGCCACGACTCAGCCGACGAGTCTGCCAGCGCTGCCGCAGCCCCAGGCTGATGACCTGGAGCTCGTCGATGGGATCGACCTCGTCGAACCGGAAGAGTTCGTGGGGCTCGGCGGTGACGGCGAAGCGGTGCAGAAAATCGACGGTAGGGGTGACGGTGTGGCGGATGCTGTCCAGGTCCCAGAGTCGGCTGCTCACCCGGTAGACCCGCCAGAAAGTGGCGCTGGAACGGAAGCCGACGGCGGCGGCGAAGCGGCCCTGGGAGTCGCCCGACTCCCGGCCGAGGGCGTCGGGACTGTCGCTATAGGCGGTGTAGCGAGCCGCGACGAAGGGGACGAAGTGGATGAACCGCCAGGCCAACGGCATGGCCAGTTCGTTCAGGGTGTCGAGCCGCCAGGCCCGGGGCTGGGGTAGGTACCGGGCGTCATCGGGTCGGAGGCGGACGTTGGCCAGTTGGCTGGTGCTGGTCAGGGTGAGACGGTCGCCCCAGAGGGAATAGCCCAGCGGATAGCCCAGCAGGCGGAAGCCCACTTGGGGGAGGTACTCGGTCTGGGTGAGGAAGTTGTTGGTCCGCACCTTGGCCAGGGCGGTGAAGGCGGTGAGTCCGCGCTGGTGCTTGTAGTAGAGGATGGTTTCCTTTTCCTTGTCCTCGCGGGCTTCCCGCTCGAAGTACTCGTCGAGGAAGTTGCGGTCGCTCATCCAGGCAAACTCGGCCAGCAGGGTGTCGTAGGGGCCGAGGCGCTGGCGGTGCCGCCACTCGAACCGGCCCCGCTCGCGGTGCAGGAGGGGCACGTCCGGAAAGTCTTCGCCGCTGTCGTCGATGTAGTAGGAGGTGAAGTAGCCCTTGCCACCCCAGCGCTCGTAGTCGAAGTCCAACCCCAGCCCCACGCCCCGCTCGGTGAGCACGTCCACCACCAGGGCCAGGTTGCTCCAGTCGTTTTCGTAGAGGCCCAGGTCGTAGAGGTCCCAGGCGGTGCGGATCTCGGTGCCGAACTCACTGGAGTGACGCAGGCGCAAGCGCTTGAGCACGGTACGGTCGCGCTCGAGGTCGCGGGCGTAGTACGGCCAGTACCAGAGCGGAAGCCCGTGGACAAAAAACACGCTGTCCAAGGCCACGGCCAGGCGCTGGTCTTCGGATTCGTCCAGGGTCAACTGCCTGACCTGGAGCCAGCAGTGTGGGTGTTCGAACTCACAGGTGCTGATAATGGCGTCGGAGGCCACGTACTGGGTCCGGTTCAGTTGGCGGACCTCCTTGGCCCGGTAGTAGAGGGAGAGCTGGCCGGCCCGGACGGTGCTGCGGATGAGGGCGTCGAGGATGATGGCCCGGTCGTCAGTGAGGTCGTAGAAAAGGCGGTCGCACTCCAGCACCCGTCCCCGGGTATAGAGGGTGACGTTGCCCTCGGCGTAGAGTTCGGCGCGGAGTGCCCCGCCGGCCGCCGCGTCCTCCTCACCAAGCGGGATCCAGGTGACGATGCTATCGGCCATGAGTTCGATGGTCTCGGCCGGGGCTCCGGCTCTGGCCGGGACGTCGCGCAAGATGTCCACGCCACCGGTAATGACAAACACCCGCCGACCATCTTCATCCACCCAACTCTGAGTGTCGAAGCCTTTCGTGTTGAGCGCGTAGGCCTGGTAGCGGGCCTCCAGGAGTTCCCGACGAGCGGGCTCCGGCACCGGATAGCGGGGGACCGCAGGCCGGGGCAAAGGCCGTGGGATGACGCCTTCAGTTCGCCGGGCCGTCCGGGCCCGCTGGAGGAGGTCCGAGAGCACCGGCCCCGGGTGCTCGTCGACGGGGCCGTCAGCGTCCCGCACCAGGAACCGACGCAGCGTCTCCAGGTGAAAGAACTCCTGCTCGCTGCTGATGGTGGTGCCCCGCTCGGTGAGCCTGACCTCGCCTTCCACGTAAACGTCCAGGGCGATGACGCCGGTGAGTTTGGGGCGGGCCTCGTCGAACCAGACCACGGCCCGCTGGGCGGTAACGGTCTTGGGCCCGTGGCGAAGTTCCACCTGGTCGTGAGCCACGAACACCCGCCAGGTGCCCTCCAGCCAGGTGATGAGTTCGCGGGCCTCGAGGACTACCGCCTGGGGACGCTCCGTCGGCGGCCGGGGCAGCGGCTCAGCCACAGCCGGCGCCGGCTCCCGCAGGACTTCCAGCCCCGGGAGCACCTCCCGGGCACGTGCCCTCCCGACCAGGAGCATCAGCCAGAGGAGCGCGGCGGCGCCCAGGACCGGACCCCAGAGCCGTCGGTCCCATCGGGCTGACGGGCCGCTACGCCGCTTCGTCCTTTTCCATGCTCCCATGAGCGTGTCGTCCGCAAACTTCAGGACCGGTAAAAAGACGCCACCGTCTCCACCACGTACTCCTGCTCCTGGGCCGCAAGTTCCGGGTAGATAGGCAGCGCCAGGACCTCCCGGCTGGCCCGCTCGGCTTCGGGCAGATCGCCCTGCTGATATCCAAGTTCGGCGAAACAAGGCTGCAGGTGAAGGGGAACCGGATAAAAGACCCGCGCGCCCACCCCTCGGCTCCGCAGGTGCTCCAGGAGTTCATCTCGGCGTGGCGCACGGACGACGTACTGGTGAAACGTGTGCTCACACCGCGGGTCCATCACAGGCGGGGTCACCTCGGGCACACGGGCGAGGAGTTCGGCGTAGTGAGTGGCCCGCTCCCGCCGAGCCTCGTTCCAGGCGTCCAGGTGACGGAGTTTGACTAAGAGCACCGCCGCCTGCAGTTCGTCCATCCGACTGTTGAAGCCCACGACGTGGTGGAGGTACTGCTGGGCCATGCCGTGGTTGCGAAGCAGTCGAGCGCGCTCGGCCACCTCTTCATCCTGGACAAGCACCATGCCCCCTTCACCGTAGGCGCCCAGGTTCTTGGTGGCGTAGAAACTCAGGCAGGCCGCCTGGCCGAAGGAGCCCGCTCGCCGGCCCCGGTAGGAGGCGCCGACGGCCTGGGCTGCATCCTCGATGACCAGCAGCCCCCGCTCCCGGGCCAGGGCGACCAGCGGGTCCATGTCGGCCACCTGCCCGTACAGGTGAACCGGCAGGATGGCCCGGGTCCGCTCGCTCAGCGCGTCGGGGACGAGTTCGGGGTTGAGGTTGAAGGTGTCGGCCCGGATGTCCACGAAGACCGGCCGAGCGCCCGCCCGGTGGATGGCTCCGGCGGTGGCGAAGAACGTGAACGGCGTAGTGACGACCTCATCGCCGGGTTCGATGCCCAGGACCAGCAGCGCCACCAGCAGCGCATCGGTCCCCGAGGCCACGCCCACGGCGAAGCGGGCCTGACAGTAATCGGCGAGTTGCTCCTCCAGGTCCGCCACCCGAGGTCCGGAAGCGAACCGCTGACTTGCCAGCACCTCGGCAAAGGACGCCTCGACCTCGGCGGCAATGAGTTCGTGCTGCCGAGAAAGGGCAAGTTCGGGGACTTCCATCGGCACCTTCCCTACCCCACTGCGGCTCCCCGAGGCCACCCGCCCGGAGCACCCGACGACGACCAGCCCAACGGACCGCCGTCGGACCGCCGTGAGCCTACCGGCCGCCAACCTTACCTGTCAAGAGAAACCCCGCTGCCGGTCGGCGAGGCCGACCACGGATGCGCGCCGGGCTCGTCGCCGCCAGGCGTACCGCGCGGGTACAGGCCGGCGGTCGGGGCGCTTTTTCTTGGCAAAGACCGGCGTCCGCGCTACCATTTCACTGGCCGCGAGCGGCCGGGAGACCCACGGAGTTTACGTTCTGGGAAGCAGCGAAGAAGGGAAGGGCACAATGAGATTCTGCTTCGGCACCATCAACGTCCGCTATCAACTCCCCATCGAGGAGATTCTGCCGAAGGTGGCGGAACTCGGCTACGAAGGGGTTGAGGTCTGGGGTCCGCAGATCGACGGCAAGCCTGACGACGAACTGACGGCGCTGCGCAAGCAGGCCGGCGAGTTGGGGCTGGGCATCCCTTGCCTCACCCCCTATTTCTGCTTCACCGGCACGCGCGAGATGTGGGACGCATCCCTGGCCGTCGCCCAGCGCTTCGTCCACTACGCCGACCTGCTCGGCGCGCCCTACATCCGCGGACTGACTTCCGTCCACATCGACCTCAAGAACTACAGGCAGGAACTCGTTGCCGAACTCGACAACCTGGCCCCCAGCGCCGAGGCCACCGAGGAGCAGTGGCAGCAGACCATCGACGCCTACAAAGAACTCACCTCCCACATCGAGGCCGCCGGCGTGAACGTCACCTTCGCGCTCGAGACCCACGGCAACAACCTCTCCGACACGGCCGCCGGCTGCCGTCGGCTGCTGGAGGCGGTGGACTCACCCCGACTCCGCATCCTCTACCAGGGCTTCCTGGGCCGGGAGCCGGTGGCGGGCGTTGACGACATCTACGACGCGGTGGTGCACGCCCACGTCCAGTACGTGGGCGGTCGGGGCAAGGAGAAGTTCCTGCCCGTGGTGCGCAAACTCGCCGAAAAGGACTACCCGGGATGGGTGAACGTGGAGTTCACCGACCCACCCGCTGAAGGCGAAGGGCTGGAGGTGCTCTGGGAGCATGCTGCCCGGGACCTGAGGCTGGTGCGGGAAGCGGCCGGGCTAACGTAAGGAGTCCCCGGAGGGAGGGCTCGATGGTGCCCACACAGAGACGTTCGAGGACAGGGTGTCAGCGGCTGGTGGCCGGGGCAGCCCTCGCGGTCCTGGTGATGGCTGGTGTGGGCTGTCGCTCCTGGTCGCGGGGCAAGGATTTTGGGCCGCTCTCGGCGGAGGAGGTCGAGTTCCTCTGCCTCAAGCGGGGCGTGGAACTGATCATCCACCATGTGCTCATTGAGGGGAAGCCGGAAGCCGTGCTGCAGTTCTTCCTGCCCAGCGTCCGCGACCAGGTCGACTGCCGGGCCTTCTACCGACAGATAATGGGTGCAGACCCGGGTGCGTACCAGCCTCGCTTCTGGGACATGAAGGCCCTGCAAATCCAGTTGGAGCCCGACGGCCAGCGCGCCCGTACCAGCATCACCATCGAATGCGCCGACCTGACACCCGGGTCCGGAGGAGCCGGTCGCCTCGTGAGCCTGAAGGTGACCTGGGTCAAGCAGGCCGGCAACTGGTTCCTGGAACCACCGACGAGCGCCGAGCCTTCAGACAGGAGCTCTCCCGGCCAGTAGAAGAACCTGAGACACCCTACGCCGACTCAGCAATCCACCGGGCCGCGTCCAAGACGTCGTCCGCAATGAAATCCGGCTCGATGTCAGCCCACAGGCGCCGATACTCCCCCAGCGACCCCTCGCCCAGTCCCGTGCCCACCAGAATCGCCCGGCAGCCCACTGCCTGCGCGAGCACCATGTCGTTACTGCCACAGTCTCCGACCAGATAGCAGGCAGCGAGGTCGAGGGCGAAATCCCTTTGGGCTCGAAGCACCATCCCAGGCAGTGGCTTCTTGCACGGGCAGTCATCGTCCTTTCCGTGAGGGCAGCAGTACACACCATCAACCCGGGCGCCCTGCTTAGCCAATTCCTGTTTCAACTGACCCATCCGCACCTCGAAGTCGTGGAGTGAAAAACACCGCTTTGCGATGTGACTTTGGTTCGTGAGAACGATGACCAGCAAGCCGGCCTGGCTCAGCAGGCGCACAGCGGGAGCGGCGCAGGGGAAGAAAGAGAAGTCACGGATGTCCCCGAGACCGTCTCCGCCGAGGGTCCCTTGCAGGTCCAAGAACACGGCCTTTCGGCCCAGGCCCAAGCCCAGGTCAAGCACTGTTTCTACGCCTTCCTCTTTGAGCCTCGGCAAAGCCGAGACCACAAACGGGTCAGGTTCGAGCCAGTGGGCCCGTCCCTCTTCCGTTTTCCACCTGTCATCCCAGGCTTTCACAGGCTGTTGCCGAATAGGCCGAAGGCGATTTGGGTCGGGAGATAAGCCCGAGCCGGATATATGCTACGGTGACGTTTCCGCCTTGATCCCTTAGCCGAACTCAAAGCTTTTCTCTGCAAAGAGCTTCAAGCAAGCATCTGCCACGTGGGGATCGTAAAGCACGTCCTTATTCTGCGAGATCTCCTCCAAGGCCACATCCAGGCCTCGGGCCGGTCGGTA
>CBDVDV010000176.1:0-7477 GCA_965372835.1 uncultured bacterium
CCTCTCCTGTCGGTGGACGGCCTCCAGGAGGTCCCACCGGGGCCTCGGCAGCCCGCCCCATTCGGCAAAGGAGAGGTTGGAGCCGGGGATGCGCACACCACCCAACTGCTCGATGAGGCGGCGGACCGGGTTGGGGCGCTCCCACTCGGATGCTTTCTCGCGTGCCTGGCGGTCCCGCTCCAGGGTGGGTTCCCCCGGTGGGAAGCACCGCACCAGGTTGGCGAAGACGTCGGCCAGCACCAGCCGGTACTCATAGAAGTTGGCACAGTAGATCTGGCGGCGGACCTCTGGCTCCTCGTAGGGCAGGTGGGGCCGGGTGATCTCTTCGATGATGCGGAAGTAGCCCCGGGCCAGGTTGAAGAGGTACACCTGTCGGCGGAGTTCCTCCCGGGCCTCAGCCGAGAGGTCCTCTTCGTGCAGGTGCATCTCCTTGCGCAGGCCACCGTAAAGGCGGAGTATACGGGGGGTGAAGCGGAACCCCAGCCCGCAACACTCAGGACAGAGGTGGGCCTGGGGGAACTCCCTCGCATCCTCCTCGACCATCAGTTGGGCCAGCGGCTCCACGCACATCCGGTCCGGTCGGGCACACCAGGGGTCGGCAAGCACCACCCGCCGGAAGTACCCCTCGCGCTTGAGCAGGAGCCCCAGGCCCCGGCACCTCGAGCAGACGGTCTGCTCCAGGAGAGCCTCGACGTGTTGACGGAGTTCCTGTTCGGCCGTGGGGGCAGGCTCCCCCGCATCATCGCCTGGCTGTCCCCAGCCCGGGGCCACGAGCGCCGCCGTCAGCAGCACCCCGGCCACGGCTGCCGGGCGCAGTCGGCACATCGGTCACCTCCCCTGTGCCGGGTCGCAGTCGGCCTCAGGACCCCGCCTTCCTCTGGGCCACCGGTCCTACTGGTCCACAACCGGTATGTTCCCCCCTGGTGCCGGAGGGGGTGGCGGTGGGGGTTCGGCCGCTGAGGAGCCCTCTTCCTGCTCAGCGCCTTCATCTTCCCGGGCCAGTTCAGGTGGTGGGCCCGCGGCCCAGCCCTCGAGAGTGAGAGAAGTGCCGACGATGCGGGCCCGGCCCAGCAGCCGGGAGACCCGGCCCACGGCGGTGCTGAAGAGGAACTGGGTCTTGCGGTACTGGGCCAACTGGTCGGACTCGGGGCTCTGGGCCTGGGCGCTGAAACTGTGCATCATGATTCGCCCGGTTTCTGCCAGGTCAGCCACGTTCAGGCGGCGCCTACTCGTGCCTGGCGGCTGCACTTTAAGCAGCCAACTGTAGACCAGGGCCTTGAAATGAAACTGGCGGCTCAGCGTCCAGGCCTCTTCGTACGCCTGTGACGAGATGCGGGGCTGCGCCTCCTGCAGCCGTTCGCCGAACCGCTCGTACTGGCTGTAGAGGAAATTGTTCACCCGCCAGCCCAGACCGTTGCAGAAGGGGCAGGGCACCCGCTCCCGGATCACGGTCGGCGCGATGCTGCCTCGGGAGAGCGATCGGCCGGTCCGCGCTTGTTTCAGGTGCTTGGGCGCACCCCTGGTTGCTGTCTCCTTCGCCATCGGTTTTTCCGTCTTCCCCATGGTGGCCTTGGACCCGCCTAACGAGCCCCGCACCCTGGTGGTCTTCCCCGAGCCCTCGCAGTGGGAGCAGACGGCTCGCTCAGAGAGGGCCCGGGCCTGGCTCAGCACGGTCTGCTCCAGGTCGAGGTCCACCTCATCGGGGGCTCCCGCTGGGTTCTGCTGTTGGCAGATGGTCTCCAGAAGGTCCCAGCGGGGCCAGCACCGACCTCCCCACTCGGCGAAGGAGAGGTTAGAGCCGGGGATGCGCACACCGCCTAACTGTTCGATGAGGATTTTGGCTTCGTCAGAACGCTTCCACTTGGAGGCTTCCTCGCGGGCCTGGCGGTCCCGTTCCAGGGTGGCTTCTCCCGGTGGGAAACACTGCACCAGGCCGGTGAAGAGTTCGCACAGGAGCAGCCGATACTGGTAGAAGTTGCTGCACTTGACGATTCGGCGGACCAGGCGCTCCCGGTCGGGCACGTAGGGCTGGGTGATCTCTTCGATGATGCGGAAGTAGCCCCGGGCCAGGTTGAAGAGGTACACCTGTCGGCGGAGTTCCTCCCGGGCCTCAGCCGAGAGGTCCGCCTCGTGCAGGTGCATTTCCTTGCGCAGGTCATCGTAAAGGCGGATTGTACGGGGGGTGAAGCGGAACCCCAGCCCCCAGCACTGGCGGCAGAGCTGGGCTTCGGGGAAGCCTCGGGGGTTCTCCTCGGTCATCTTCCGGGCCAGCGGCTCCACGCACATCCGGTCTGGTCGGGCGCACCAGGGGTCGGCAACCAGTTCCCGGGCGAACTCCTTGCCCTCCTTGAGCACCAGGCCCAGACCCTGGCACTTCGGGCAGACTGTCTCCTCGAGGAGTTGCTCGGCGAGTTGATGGAGTTCCTGCTCGGCCGTGGCGCCGGCTTCCCCGGCATCATCGCCTGGCTGTCCCCAGCCCGGGCCCGCCAGAACCAATGCCAGCAGGACGCCAGCCACCGTCACTCCGTGCGCTCGGTTCATCGGTCACCTCCAGTGTTGCATTCTACCTCAGCCTACGCTGCCCTTGAGACACCGGCTCCTCTGCCGACTCCACGGGCACGACCGCCTGGAGCCCGGCCGGAACCGCTGAGAGCGGCCACGTGAAAGTGAGCTCCAAGGCGCCCCTCATGGGCAACGACTCCCCTGTTCCCTGCCAAGAATATACCCCCCACCAGGCCCGCCGTCAAGGCCCCCGTGCTATATTGCCGGCACCGGCAGGTTCCCCTCCGGTGCGGGAGGGGGTGGTGGCGGCTGGTCGCTATCGGTCGGAGGCTTCCTGTCGGTCGTGGGCTTCCTTGCCTTGCGGATGTCTTTCGCTGGACGACCTGCCCGTCCCAGGGCGGGCAGGTTCCCCTCCGGTGCGGGAGGGGGTGGTGGTGGCGGGGGCTCTACTGTTGCCGTGCCCTTAGTGTCATCGGAGTCCGGGGTGGCCCAGTCGGCCAGGGTGAGGCCGCTCTCTGGGATGGGAACTGCCCCCAGCCAGCGACAGAGCCTCCGTACCCGGCCCTCGTCGCCGGCCTGGCGGAGGCGGATCTGCGCCAGGCGGTCGGCCTCGGGACTGACGACCGGCGTGGAGAAGCAGGTGGCCAGGGCCCCCACCGTGCGCTGAACCGTGGCCACAAACTCCTCTTGCTTCCACCGGGTCAGCGCCTTGGTGCTGAAGACGTTCTGGGAGGTGGCGACCACCAGGCGCTGGCGCAACTCTCGGGCCAGGAAGGAGCCCAGTTCCAGTTCTCTCAGCATCCGCCAGATGCGCAGGTAAGTCGGAAGGGAGACACGGGGGCGCTCGGCCTCCAGGCGCTGGCGGAAATCCTGAATCTCCCGGTCCAACTGCGGGTCAATCCGGAAGCCCGTGCCGCGACACCGAGCGCAGGCAAAGACTTTCTTGGACAGAGGCATCATCCCGGGAACGGGCTCAGAGCCCGGAGTGGACAGGAAGAGGTACCCCCGCCCCTGACAGGCGGGACAGCGCGAGCCCTGCAGGAGCTGGTAAGCCTGACGGCTCAGGTTGAACTCGGTTTCGACGTCTCCTTGCTCGGCGCAGCCCAGGGCCAGTTCCTGCTCGTGGACAGCTTCCACCAGTCCCCAGTCGGGTTTTGCTTTGTGTAGCAGTTCGGCGTAGGAGAGGTTGGAGCCGAAGACCCGGGCGGCAGCGAACCTCCTGGTGACCTCCCGCGCCGGGACCAGGCAGAGGTGGGTGCGGGCGCGCTCGCGGGCCTTTCGGTCTTCGTCGATGGAGAGTTCCGCGCTGGTGAAGCTTTCCACCAGACAGTGGACGGCGTTGGCCACCCGGAAGCGGAGACCGACGTTGTCGCCATAGTTGGGGAACTCGAGAGTGCTGGCCTGGTCGTAGTAACTCTGTTCGTCCATCATGAGTTCCCAGTCCCGCCAGGGCAGGGGTGCCCGGTGTGCTATCACGAACTCGTCCGACAGCGCCCGGGCCAACTCGAACTCCCTGACCATGCGCTCGTACCGCGCCGACCAGTCGTCGGGAGCGCGACGGCAGGCCTCGCGCACGCGCTCGCGCAGCCGCCCCAGGAGCACCTCCGTGCTTCGGCTGACGTGGATGCCCGTGCCCCAGCACTCACCACAAATGCGCCCCGCCGGCATCCACTGCCAACCCCTGAGGGCGTCAAACACCCGCTCGTACCGCCTGCACCTCGCCCCCGAAATGATGGGACGGAAATCCAGACGAGCCACGCCCGGGAACATACCCACCCTCGCTGACTTTCCGCCCAGGCTCCTGCGAAGCCGACCCAGGGCTTGCTGCACGAACTGGCTCTGGACCATCACTGCTGGGCCTCTGGCTTTTGGGGTAACTGCAAACTCAATCCTTTTGGGTTTTACCGGTGCGGTGCCCAGGCCCGCGCACTGCGCGCAGGTGACCTGGTTGCAGAGGCTCCGGAATTCGGTGCGCAGTGCCAGGTACACGGCCTGACACTCGATTTCGCTGAGAACCGCTTCAGCGCTCCTGGACTCGTCCTCCTGGCCGAGGCGCTCGTGGCCCTGACCATGAGGAAGCCTCCTGCTACGTTCCGCCAGATGTGCGGGTGATGCCGGGGCTTGGGCCGCCCAATCAGCCAGGCTCAGAGAACTTCCGGGAATAGGGTCCGTGCCGAGTTGCCTGGCCATGCGCCGGGCGTCAGGCAGGGCCACGAACTGGTCCCGCCGGTGCAAGGCCGAAGCGTCGGCCTCGGGACCGGAGGCATGAAAGGCGAAACTCGCAGGCAAGAGCCGGCTCAGTTCGTGCAGCGCCAGCGCCCGAGGGAGGTTCCGCTTGGACGTATCATCCCACTCTCCATCACCCACGGCCTGGCGAGACTTGGCCACCACCCGCTTGTACAGGAAGTGCCTGAGTTCAAACTCCCGCAGCAGCAGCCAGGCCTCCTGGTAGGTTTCCGGCGAGACCTTGTCTCGCACCTCTTCCAGTCGGTCCCGGAATCGGTGGTACCGCCGGGCCAGCGACCCCGGCACGCGGCAGCCCAGACCGTGGCATCTGGGACAAATGTGTTTCCGGGTCGACTTCGCGGGAGGTGGTGGTGGACGCTTGACCGTGGTCCCGGACCCGGGGACACCCGGTCTCGGCACAGTGGAGATGCGGCGGGGTCCAGGCTTGCGACCCTTGGTTTGCGAGATGGTGACGATGCCCACGCCCCGGCACCGCGCGCAGGTCATCTCCCCAAGCAGCGCCCGCGCCCCCCTGAGCACGGCTTGCTCAACTCTGGGGTCAAGGGCCTGGGGGGCTGAGATCGCCGACTCCTGCTCCGCCACCGCCTGCAACAGGTCCCACCGGGGCCTCGCCAGTCCGGCCCACTCGGCGAAGGAGAGATAGGAGCCGGCGATGCGCGCACCCCCGATCAGGGGTATGAGACGCTGCAGCGACCGAGGCTCCATGGCCTGCCTGTACTCCCGCCACGCCTGGTAGTCGTGTTCCAGTCGGCGCTCCGGCAGTGGGAACGCCTCCAGCAACTGGTTGAAGACCGTGCCGACGGCGACCCGGTACAGACCCGGCTCGGAAAAGATGGCCGAGGGCTTGTAGGTAGCGTCAGCGCGCAGGTAGGGACGCACCGTCTGCCCAACCGCCCCGGAGAAGCAGCGGGCCAGGGCCAGCGTCTGTTTCTTTCGGCTAACCTGCTGCTGGGCCTCCGGTGACAGGGCGCCGAGCGACCGCCGGACCTGCTCGCGGAACCCGTCCAGAGACGATAGGGTCCGTTCGTCGAAGCGGAACCCCACGCCACAGCACTGGCGACAGATGCTCGCCTGGTGGAGGTCGTCCGGGAGCCGCACGGCCATCTTCTCGACCATCTCCCTGAGCGCCGGCCAGGTCGTGCGCTCGGGCCCTCCCAGACCGAGCACCTCCCGGAGAAAGCGCCGCTCTCTCCCGGGGGGAAGCAGCCCCACCCCCCGACAGCCCGTGCAGACGAGGTCATCGAGGAGCCTGTCAGCCAGGCTGAGGAGTTTCTCTTCGGTGATGTCGGGCTGCGGCTCGGCGGCGGCGACTTCCTGTCGCTCCTCGGCCTGAACCTGGTGGCTCGGCACTGCGGCGGCAAGAAACGCCGTCAGCAGGCCGGTGGCCGTCCAGCCCCTCAGATTCTTCATGAGAAAGACTCCCCTGCTCCCTGCCAGGAATATACCCCCAACCAGGCCCGCCGTCAAGCCCGCTTTCCCTGTAGCTCCGGGTGGAAGGTTCAGTACCTGTAGTGGAAGGCGCGGTGCCGGGGATGGGGGCGGAGCCCAGCCGGCAGCAGCAACCGCCCAACGTCGCAGCAGGCACGTTGACACAGGCGCACGGTCGGCTCTACAGTGCTCGGTGTGTGAGTGGCCAACGGGGCGAGCGTTGGCGGGTGGGGCCGTGCAGTGCGAAAGAGAAGAGGAACCGTGGGCGGGAATGGAGTTGGACGTCGGCGCGCGGGAGTGTGTGGGCTAGCCTTCGCCTTGGGGATGCTGCTCCTAATGGCGGTGGTGGTTTCGGCGCGGACACCCTCAGGGGAGAGGGCGAGTCTCTGCCTGTGGCTGACCGCGTACCGGAGAGAGTATGTGGCCTCGGGGCTGGGGACGGCGCTGGTAGTAGGCGCGCTGGTGGCCTTGGTGCCCACCCGCCGACTGCGGGTGCTGCTGCTAACGCTGGGGTTGGTTGCTGTCGTGCGTGTGTTCGTCCTTCCCTTTGGGGCGCCGATGTTCCTGCGCGGTCGGCACGCTGCGCTCCGGACCACTCTCACCGCTGAGGGCGTCTGCCTGCAGTCCAACGGCTACACCTGCGGACCCGCCTGCGTGGTGACGGCGCTCAGGCTGGTGGGAGTCAGCGCGGAGGAGGGCGAGGTGGCCATCGCCACCCACGCCAACCCCTTCTCGGGCACCCAGGAGGAAGACATGCGCGATTACATAAGCGACGCGGGTCGGCAAGTGGGCATCACCGCTGAGTTGGTGCCCTTCGCCTCGCCTGAGGATTTGCCCGAACCGCCCGTCATCCTGCCCGTGAAGTATTCTCTCCTGGTCAACCATTACGTGGTGTATCTTGGCAGGGAGGACGGGGCCTTCGTCATCGCCGACCCGCTCGAGGGCAGGGAACGCTGGTCGCCCAGGCGTCTCGAACGGCGATGGTGGCGGGCGGGCATCGTCGTCAGAAAGGGCCGTTGAGAGAAAGGTCGAAGAGCATGGGCACGTTGAAAGTGAAGCAGTTGCGCTGTGGCGCCTACGTTGCCGACAGTCTGTGCGCGGGTGCGGAGGACCGGTCGGAGTGGCAGACCTGGCTCCACGACCCGGCGATGAAGGTGGAGCCGACGGGCGAAGGCCTCCTCATCCAGGGGAAGACGTCGATAGACAAACGGGCGTTTACCGGGCTGGTCTCGCGACGGCTCTACCCAGCCGATGCGGTGCTCGTCTGCGAGATGAAGGTGCCCTGCGACCTGAGTCAGCC
>CBDVDV010000177.1:0-7469 GCA_965372835.1 uncultured bacterium
CGCTATCCCGCTCCAGGGCGGGGTGTGAACTGGTCGGTGAAAGTCCCCTCTGCGGAGCGGATGGTGTGGTCCTGCGAGAGCGCCTCAGAGCGCGTACCGAGCGGTGTCTGAGCTGACGAATGCCGACGTGAAAGCCGCTACGCACAACGACCCGGCGTCGGCGTTGGAGACGGCTGAGCGAAGAGCGGCGGTAGTCGAAAGCATGGACAAGATGCCCGACGACGAGCGCACCATACTTGAGTGGAAGTGCCTGAATGGCCTATCGGTGCGCGAGACTGCGGCGAGCCCGGGACGGACGGAGAAGGCGGTCGAGCAAACCCTCACCCAGCAGGAGTTGCGGTGCCTTCGGCCTCCTTGCCGACTTTCCGGCCGCACTGGGCAAGGCTGGTATCCTCGATCTTGAGTTCCGCCCCTCACCTCGGTGTTGCATCCCCGGCCTCTTCGTGTACTATCCGGTCTCACTGGCGGGTCGGAAGGCTTTCCGATGGGACGCTGCTGGGGGAATTGCGGTCGCCTTGGGTCGCGTTCGGCTGTCGACCAACACTGCTACGGGAGGTGGTAAGTGGCTGAGGAAGGAGGCCCTACGGAGGTCCGGTCCGGGTCCCTGTCCCAGGCTAATGTAGTTGAGTTGGCGCGGCGGGCTGCTCGAGGCCCACTTGAGGGGACGCCTACGGACTTGCTCAGCCCCCTCGCGGTGCTGGCTCTTACGGGGGATGCAGGCTCTGCGAAGCGGTTTGAGCGCATCCTCCTCCAAATGGCGGACGACAGATGGGGAATAGACGGCGTCGGCTTCTACGACTTCAACTGCGACGCATTCGTCGTCAAGAACATCGCTGAATGCTACAGGTCCCTTCGGAGCAAGGGGCTTATTCCTTCCGGAGCGTGCTCCAGAATCGAACGGTGGCTACACCGCTTCGCATCGATCCGGGCTACCGGCGAGATACGCCATCTGGAGGCTTTTAGTTCCTGGAACCTGCGCAACCAGGAGAACACAACCGGATGCCTGGCAGAGGTTGCCTCCATTATCGATGAAGGCCCGCTGGCCGGAAAGCTCCCTACGGAGGAAATCTGGACCTGGGTCAAAAGAGAACTGGTGGGTTGGGGGCTGACCTGGCGTGATGCCGATGATGCCTGGATCTACCCGTCGCTCTGGCTCTGGAACGCATACACCTGCGCTCGCACGCTCCAGCCGGAACTCCTCCGCTCGGACAACGCCCGCCGAAGCTTCGAATGGTACCTGCAGTTGCAGCCGCCTGGGGGCGCGCCTCTGATCTTCGGCGAAACTCACTGCCCGGAGCCGACGCGCGTGGCGGCAGCGCTCTTCCTTGGAGCGAACCTTTTCCAGGATGGTCGGATGGCATTCGTGGCCCGCCAACTTCTCAACTGGGGCCTGGAGCATGACGCGGTGGAGTCGAGCCAATTGCACAGGCTCTATGTCCACTGGCCAGAGCACGTGGAGCCGGAGCCGCCTGACCCCGTCGTAGGGATGGTTCAGAGTCCGCTTCCGGGCCGGGGCTGGTGTCTCATCGGGACGCCCTACGGGGAAGTGGTCAAGATGATGAACCCCGAGTTCCCCGGAGACCCTGTGCATCTCTTCAACTACGACGAGATGTACCAGGAACGCAGGCCCGAAATGCACGCCAGGATGCGCCCGGACAAGTTCGTCTTCCGAAGTTCCTGGGACGCCGACTCGCTCTACGCGGCGGTGGACCTGAGAAGCCAGGCCCTTCACGATCACCCTGATGCACTGAGCCTAATCACCCTCCTCTGGCGCCGCAGACCGTGGGTCGTTGAGACTGGATACAACCCGGCGTCGAAAAACCGCGTCCGATGGAAGCACAACGTGCCGGTCTTTCGACGTGGCCTTGGAGACGCCTCCTACCTCAAGACCTGGCGCACAGACACCTGGCGAGAGGCGGAACCGGCGGACGCCAGTTTCGTGACCAGAGGGGACATCCAATGCGCTCGTGCCCGGCTGCGGCCCGAAGCCTTCGACTACGTGCGGTTCGGTGGCAGTGACTTCGGGGTTGACCGTTCCTTCATCTTTGCCCCTGAAAGAATGCTGGTTGTGGTGGACGTGTTGACCGCACAGCACGACGGCGAGTGGACAGTCGGGGTGCTCTGGCACTTGCGCGGACAACCTGAGCAAGTGGAGAACGGCCTGGTTATGACGCAGGGCGGGGATCGCTTTGGCGTAGCGCTCGCCTCCTCGGCGGACGCCCGCCTGGACCTTTCCGAACGGCAGCCGGAGAGTCCGGATAACTTCTACTTCGACACCCCAATTCGGGACCTTGCCTACTACACAGCGGGACCATTTCGGGCCGGCGAGCATCACGTGTTCGCAGCGGTCTTCGCTCCTGGTGGTCTCCTGCCGATCACGGTAACGCTTGAGAACGAAGGGACGCATGTCCTCGTGGGGGAACTGGGCGTCTTCATCCCCTACGAAGGCGGTGCCGACACGTTCGAGATAGGCTGAGGCCTTCGACCGATTCTCTTCACGAGGCCCCCGCGTGGCTCGGCCGGGCCAGTCGGCCACCTGTCAGCCCGTACGAAGGGGTGTCGCCTCTCACTTGCACTGCACCCGCTTGAGCCGTTTGGCGCCCGCTGTCCTCACTTCCAGAGGGCCTCGTCCTTGAGGCACCGGTAATGCGTGGCCAGTTCGTAGCCCAGCGTGCGCGCGTGCTCGACGATGCGTCGCACGTGGGTCAGCTCCTGGTCGGGAGCCATGTGCCAGGCGACCCAGTCGTGAAGCATGAGGGGCATGTGCCGACCTTCCTCAGCCCGTCGGCTGGTCTCCGAGAGGATGTACGCTAGGGGGTCACCGTGTTCCCTTCGAAGCATCCAGCCCGTATCACTATAGCCACTGGGGAAGCCCATGACGTCCGGGTGCCCCAGGGAAGCGTAGTTGGCGAACACGCTCGATTCGTCGACGCCTGTGAGGCAGGTATTGGTCATGCGGACGCCGAGAGCGACCACCAGGTCCAGTTCGGCCCGTGATTTCTCCGTCGCATCGAAGCCCGACAGCCGAGGGCCTTCGGGCGTCCCGCAGATGCTGATGCCGACGGGGCGCTTGCCGAAGACGCGCTCGTGGGCGGCGAAGGAACGTTGGTAATCTGCCCGGATCGCTTCGACCGGCCTCCCCCTGGTGTAGCCTAAGCCGATGTGTGAGTAGCTGTGATCCTGGAGGTCGAAGAGCGGATCGTCTTTGACCTCCCGGAAGAAGTTGCGGAACTCGTCCTCACGGAAGTCGATGGCTGCGCCCTGGCAAAAGAAGGTGGCCGGGATGCTGTCCTTCCTGTGGACTTCGACAACCTTCTCGAAGAAGCCTGCCATCGACTCGAGCGAATGGTAGTCCCTGACCACGACGGGGTCGCCGGGTGGAGGCCGGCGCCCTCTCGGGTTGTTCCATTCGGTGTCGTACCGGAGGAGAAAGATCCTTCGGTCGCTCATACGGGTCCCCTTGTCCAAGATTTCCCAGGTAGCCGTCGCTTGCATTCATTGGTGGGCCTCCCGGCCTATCCCCATCCTAACCGCTCGTCGCGCCAAGACCCATCTGCCGGCGACGAGCATAGAGGCAGCGCTCCAGAGGGTCGGATGAGCTGGGTTTGACGCTCCTGGCCAACTTCTGGCCCAATCGAGCCGCCCGCTCCCTTAAGGATGCTGTCATCGCAACGGGCAGTTCACGGCTTGTTGGTCAGTTTGATGGAGAGGTCCAGTTCGCCGGGCGAGGTCAGTTGCAGGTTAGCGGTGGCATCTCGGCTCTCCACGACGTAGTCCCCCAGGAAGCCCCGGAACTCGACCTGTCCCGACCGGTCGGTCTCGAGCGTCAGCGGACCGGTCCACCACTCCTCGCGAATCAGTTTCCGCAGGGCCAGGTACGCTCGCTTGGGGGTCATGTCTTTATGGATCAGCCCGGCCGGCGCCCCCATCCAGGCCCCCTCATCGGACAGGTCCCACCAGGTGATGGCCTCGACGGCCGGGTGGGAGAAGAGCACCCGATAGAACTCGGCGGCCCGCTCCGCCTGACGTTCCTCATGCTCGCTGCTGGTGGCCCAGCGGGTCCTGCGCCGATTCTCCCAGTCGATGGGCCCGACGGACTCGCCCGAAAGGATGGTCAACTCGGTGAAGTGCAGGGGCTTCTCGAAGCGCGCGAATCGCTCGCACACATCCCAGGCTTTCTGCGCACCCCAGTACTCTCCGTGCATGTGCGACTGGATACCGATGGCATCGATAGGAACGCCCGCAGCCAGGGCGTCGGCGAGGAGCTTGGCATAGGGCTCGTCGGTGCGGAAGTCGTTGAGGATCAGCGTCGCCTGGGGGCCTGCTTTCCGAGCGACGGCAAAGGCCCGCTCGATCACCGCGCCCCGGCCATCGCGCTGATACAGTCGCAGGATGGTCTGAGCGTTTCTCGCTTCGGCCTGGTCGGGGCCGACGACCGCTTCGTTCAGAACGTCCCAGGTGTCGACGAGGCCGCGGAACTGCTCCACCTCCCGGGCGATCCGCTGCCAGAGCAGGGCTTCGCCCTCGGCGGGAGTCTTGCGAAGCAGCCAGGCCGGCTCCAGCGTCCAGACGAGTGGATGGCCCTTGGTCCGGATGCCGCGATCCCTGCACCACTGAGCCATCCTTAGTATGTGGTCCGCCCGGGTCTGGTCCTCCGACCGCTCGTACGACTGCCAGTAAAAGGGCAAGGTGGCGAAGTTCAGAAGTCCGTGGAACTTCTCGCCGTAAGCCCGGTCCACCTCTGCCGCGCTCTCGGGGTTCAGTTTGAAGATATTGCAGCCGAAGAGGAACTTGTGGCGGACCATGCGGACGGTGACCTCGGCGTCGGCCATGGGTGTGCCGTCGGCGTCCGTAACCCTCAGCGTGACCTCGGCCGTGCGGTACTGGCGAATACGCTGATCCATCGCATCGGCGGTCAACATGGGCGCAGACCTCCCTCCCTCAGCGACAGCCCCTACGGGCGTGAACAGCAATCCGATAAGCAATCCGACAACCAACTTGCAGGACCGCTTTAGCACACTCCTGACGGACACGCGCAATCCCCCGGTCAGCACTCTCCCACTCGCCCCCCATAATCCCCGCCCACTCCGGCCGCGGGCGATCTCACCGGTAGGATAGCACAGTTGCAACCGGTTGGAAGCCCCGATTCGCTGCCCGCGCATCCCTGGCGGCGGGAGCAGGGCCTGCCGACAGGCATGTAACATGCTCGCCGGTGCCTTCATCGTGGCCCTGGGCCTCACCGACGAGGCGACCGTCCTCTCCCCCCACTTCACCCCCGCCCCCCTCTCCTCCTCGCCGGTCGGCCCGTCCTACTTCGCTGTCATGCCGTACTTGGTTCACTGCGAGCAGGTCAAGCTCTGGTAGCCGAGACCCCTTGACACGGGAGTCAGTAGCGCGCACAATGATGGATGGGAACGATCACGCCGGAGGCCGGCTGTTGTGCCAGGGGAGGCCAAACCGTCATGGAACGGATCCGATTGGAGCGCGGTGAGTGGAATTATGACCCTGACCAACCCTTGGGGCCCGAAGGCGGGTTCGGCGCTGTTTTTGCCGGGTCTGGACAGGGCCAAGACTCAGTGGCTGTCAAGCGGCTGAACATCACCGCGCAAGACGCTGCCCACAGAGAGCTAAGGATGGCCGAGGAGCTGGCGGGTCGTGAACTACCACATGTCATCCCAATCTTGGATGCTGGTCTAGATGCGGTGTCGGGCCGTTACTTCGTAGTAATGGCGCGCGCGCAAAAGACCCTCCAGGAAGAATTGTGTTCCGGTAAAGTGTGGGAAGACCTCGACGCTGCCAAAATCCTATTACAAATCGCTGAGGGTCTGTCGGAGGTCCATGATATTGTCCACCGCGACCTTAAGCCTGGGAATATTCTCTACCACCAAGGAAAATGGAAAATCGCGGACTTCGGTATCGCGCGGTTCGTCGAAGAGTCCACCTCTACCCGAACGCTCAAGGGCTGTCTCAGCCCCCCCTATGCGGCGCCCGAGCAATGGCGGTTTGAACACTCGACAAAGGCTACCGACGTCTATGCACTTGGGTGTATCGGATACGCCGTTCTGACTGGGAGCCCTCCGTTTTCAGGACCAACATCGGAGGAGTTTCGGGATCAACACCTCAGCGCGGCTCCGCCGGCGCTAGAAGGCCACAACCGCACGCTGCGTTCTCCCTTGATGATGATGCTCCAGAAGCCACCCCACTCGCGCCCCGGGCTCGGGCGAGTCAAGGAACTCCTGAGAAAAGCGGTGGCCCCGTCTGAAGAGCGCTCCCTTGGGGGCGGGTTAGCGGCTTTGGCCCAAGCAGGGGCGCAGTTAGCGGAACGCGCGGCGGAGCAAGAAGCGAGGACGCAGTCAGAAGCTGCCAAGAGGCAGGCGCGCGCTCGGCTTGCAGAAGAGGCCTTCACGATCCTTGGCGACCTGGTAGAAAGAATGTTCCAGCAGCTATCCAATGCGGCTCCTACCGCGGAAAGGGAAAGCGAAGCTTGTATTTTCATAGGTGGCGCGAGACTCATGGTAGAGTTCCTACTCGCAGGAGGGCCCGTGCCATCTGCTGCTTTTCCTCAGTCGGGGTGGGACGTAATTGCGGCCGCTGAGATCAAAGTGAGGCAAGCACATCCCGAGTATATCTGGAGTGCATCACTATGGTATACAAATCTCGGGTCCGGTGCTACTTACCGCTGGTATGAGGTCTCCTATTTCGCCAACCCCATCACTGGCCCGTCGCCCCCCTACCAGCCATATGCGCTCGCGGACTTTGCAGCAGCCGACGAGGCCGTTTCCCCTGTGACGGGTCTGCACCAGAAAGCTTTTGGGCCGGAGGCGATCGACGGTGAAGACGCCGAGCAGTTTTTCGACCGCTGGGCGGGTTCGCTGGCGAAAGCCGCTCGAGGGGAGCTCTGCAAGCCACGCCGCTTGCCTCTTCAGTAAGTGCTTACACCTGGGCAGGAGGCCCACCGCGCCAGGGAGGTGATGAGGTCAGCGAGGTGGGGCTTGAGTTGGCGGAGGGGGAAGGGAGGCGGGCCGGTCGGGTCGCCCCTGAGGTGCCGCCAGTCGGTGAGGGAGCCGGTGGCGTTCAGGGCGATAGTCTGGCGGAGGCAGGTGAGGAACGGGTGCGGTTTCTCTCTTGACCTGGTTCGCCCGTAGTTATACCCTCGCGGCCGACCCACCCAGGTAGGTAGAAAACACCGGTTCATACTCGCCACGGACTTGCTGCGCGCATACGGCGGTGACCGCGACCGCCAGCGCGCAGCATGAGCCAAGTCTGAATTGCAGGAATGCCTTGCTCATGGGCGGGTCCCTCCTTCCGCGCCCGCGTTCGGCTCCAGCATCCCAAGTCGCCACGGGATTTCGCCATACTTCTTCCCCCGCCGGTCCTGATCGAGGACGCCCTGGAAAAGGAATCGCAGGTCCGTGGGGTCGACTTCGAGCTTCTGATCGTACCCAGCGCGAAGCAGTTCGCCATGACTG
>CBDVDV010000178.1:0-7466 GCA_965372835.1 uncultured bacterium
GCCGGGGGTGTTGAGCCCAATTCTGGCCCCGACGAACACCGCTCGGAGGAACTGGGCGTGTGGCCGGTCATGGAGACCAGCGACTGGTCCTGCATCACCCCCCTCCCTCCCACTGAGGGTGTCTTTGCCGAGCAGTTGGACGCTCTGCAACGACTGAAAGCCGGCTTAGCCGGCGAATGCTACTTCATCCAGACCGTCTTTTCCCCCCTGGCCACGCTGGGGAAACTGGCCGGCGGGCCCGAGCAGGTGAAGGAAGACATCGTCGACGCTCCCGAGGTCCTTCACGGCGCCCTGGCGGCGGTGACCGAGACTCTGGGTGCCTACGTTGAAGAAGTGCTGAAGATCGCCGACGGCATTTTCTACGCTACCACCATCTGGGCCGCTGGCGAACACCTGACGCCGAAACTCTACGAGGAGTTCGGTCGCCCCTACGACCTTCAGGTTCTGAGCCACGCCCAGTCGGCTCGGCTGAACGTGCTGCACGTCTGTCAGCCCGACAACTTCATCCGAGACCTGCTGGATTATCCCGTCCATGCCATCAACTGGAACGTCTACGCCGCCGGCAATGCCGACCTGCTGGAAGTGGCTCAACTGACCGACAAGATCATCATCGGCGGCGTTGACCACGAGCGGGTGCTCCTGCATGGCGGTTCCGGTGACGTGCGGGCGCACGTCCAGGGCCTCCTGGGCGGGGAGAAGCCGGCCAAGTTCGTCGTCGGTCCGGGCTGCGTAATCGACACACGCACACCCGACCATAACCTGACCGCCATCAAGGCCGTTCTCTCCAGCCTGAGCACTGCTTAGACCTGACAAGTCTGAGCGACGAGCGATCGCCGCCCGTTTGGGCCTTTCCTGCCCACCCCCAGTGCGCTTCAGTCCGCCTCTCGGAGCCCTCCCGCAGGCGCGTCAGGACTCCTTCCGCGGGTCCCGGCCGTGTGGGCGGGCAGCGGAGCCTGGCGCCTGTTCCTCTCGGAGCAGGTTCGCTCCTTGACGGCGGAGTTGCTCCCGAAGCGCCTCGGGGTCCAGTTGCCTTGGCGCCACCCCTTCTTTAGTAGAGATGCCGGCGGCAGTACCGGCGGCCTCGCCGATGGCGATGACGATGGGCATAATGCGCAGTGAACCATGCGCTTCGTGCGTGGCCGAGATGCATCGGCTGGCTACCAGTACGTTCTCCAGTCCGCGGGGCAAGAGCGAGCGGTAGGGGATCTCGTAACTGGTCCCTGGCGCCAGCCTCTTGATGACCGTGCCGCTGCCGGCGGGGTTGTGGATGTCCAGGGGGTAGTTGCCTCGACAGATGCCGTCGTCGAACTTCCTGGCCGAAAGCACGTCCTCTTCGGTCAGGACGTAATCACCCATGATGCGCCTGGATTCGCGGACGCCGATCTGCGCAGCGCTGTGAGACAGGTACGCGCTCTCGAACCCGGCGACCTGCTTCCTGAGGAAGGCGACGATCTGGTGCATCTGTCGGCGGGCCTCCAGTTCGGCGGCGGTCACGTCCCCTGCATCCACAGCTTTGCGTTTGATGACCCGGGTGGTGTTGAAGTGGATGAACCCGGGATGAACGCTGGGGAAGAAGAGGACGTTGTCGCGCGGGCAGTCGACCTCACCTCGCGCCTGGGCCTCTCGGTACAGCCGGTTGATCTCTCCCCGGTCGGGCATCCGTTCCGTGGCCACGCCTCCGACCCGGAAGCACAGGGTCATAGGCTGAGCCAACCCGTCTTCGGCTCGTCCGTGCTCGACGGTCGCCCCGGCCCGGGTCGCCAGGTCGCCGTCACCTGTGCCGTCAATGAAGATGTCCGCCTCGAAGGTCAGCCGACCCGACTTCGTCTCCACCTCCACTGCCGTGACGCGCCCGTCCTCGACCTGCACGTCGGCCAGCCAGGCGTGCAGCAGCAGGTCGCAGCCCGCCCCGGTCACCAGGTCATCCAGGACGACCTTCAGCACCTCTTCATCAAAGGTGACCGCGTTCTCGTGGAGCCCTCCCCGAGCGCTGAGTTGCTCGAGGATTTCACCAAAGACCCCTTCGATAATGGGTTTGCCCTCGATGGTGTAGGGCATGAAGGGATTGACCAGCCCGGCAGTGGCCATCCCGCCCAGAAAACCGTACCGCTCGATCAGAAGCACCCGCATACCCAGCCGACCGGCGGCCACGGCCGCAGCACAGCCCCCGGGTCCTCCGCCAGCAACCAGTACCTGGTATTTGTTTTGAGCCATCGGAGGTCCTTTCCTGCTCTTTTTCATTGACCGAAGTTCCGTCCCTGCCCTACCATCGATTGCGAGGCTACCAGGCGCGCTTCGGCAAGCCAAAACATTTCCTGCTCGCTTTCGCCTGGTGGCCGACGCCCGGCCGTGGACGACAGGGGAGGTGATGGCAGCGACCGTAGTCGAGGCACCGCTGGTGGAGCGGCGGCAACTTTCGCCGCTCTGTTTTCTTCTGCGGCTGGAGTCAGCGGAGGTGGCCGAGCGGGCCCGCCCGGGGCAGTTCGTCATGGTCCGTCGGGCCGGGGACTGGCCGGTGCTCCTCTCGCGTCCGTTGAGCGTCGCTGACGTGGGCGATTCGGAAGAAGAGCCTGAGTGGTTCGACCTCCTCGTACAGGTCCGCAGGGAAGGCACGCAGGCGCTGAGTGAACTGTCGCCAGGTGAGCGGCTCCGGGTGATGGGTCCGCTGGGTTTCGGTTTCACGGTGGTGCGGGACGCCACGGCTCACATTTTGGTCGCCGGCGGGGTGGGGGCAGCGCCCTTTCCGCTCCTGGCACGCTGGATTGGCCGGGACCGGCCTGGAGGCGGTGAAGCCGATGACGGGATTCCTCTCTACTACCTCGTCGGCGCCCCGAAGGCGACCCGGCTCTTCTTCACCGACCGCCTCAGCGAACTGGGGGCGCGGGTGCTGACCGCCACCGATGATGGCTCGGCGGGCCGGCACGGTCCGGTGACCGATCTCTTCCCGCTTGTGGAGCAGGAACTGGGCGGACTGGAGGGGGCCGCCCTTTACGTAACCGGGCCACGTGGGCTGCTGCGGGCCTGTGCCCAGTTCGCCGCTGAGCGTGGGCTTCGCTGCCAGTTGTCCATGGAGTCACGGATGGGCTGTGGGATGGGGCTCTGTCAGGGCTGCGTGGTCAAGGTCCGCAACCCCGAGGGCGAGGGCTGGCGTTACCGGCGGGTCTGCTACGAGGGCCCGGTGATGTGGGCCCAGGATGTCATCTTCGAGTAGGTGGAGGGGCGGGCGCGCATGGGCACGGTACGGGCAGCAGTGATGGTGGGGCCTGGCAAGCCCATTGAGGTGCGGGAGTTCCCGGAGCCCGAGCTTGAACTCGGTGCCGCGCTGCTCAGCACCACCTACAGCGAGGTCTGTGGTACCGACGTTCACCTCTGGCGAGGCCGTCTCACCGAGGCTCCTTTCCCCATCATTCCCGGCCACATCAACGTGGGTGTGCTTGAGGAAATCAGCGGCCAGATCCTGGACGTGGAGGAGACTCCCTTCCAGGAAGGCGACCTGGTGACGTTCCTGGACGTGCACGAAACCTGCGGCCGGTGCTGGTACTGCCTGGTGGCCAAGGCCACCACCCGCTGCCCTCACCGCAAGGTCTACGGCATCACCTACTCAGCCGTGGACGGGCTGCTGGGTGGGTGGAGCGAGAAGATATACCTGAAGCCCGGCGTCAAACTCCTTCGCCTGCCTGAGGACGTCAGTGCTGAAACGTTCATTGCGGGTGGGTGTGCCCTGCCTACGGCGCTGCATGCCATTGAGCGGGCGGCGATTGTGCCGGGGGACACGGTGGCGGTGCAGGGCTCGGGGCCGGTGGGGCTCTGGGCCGTGGCCCTGGCGGCGCGTGGCGGCGCGAGTTTGGTCATCGTTCTCGGTGCACCTGAACACCGGCTGGCGGTGGCGGGGAAGTTCGGCGCCAAAGAGACCGTTGACATCGTCGGGCTCACTTCGGAGCAGCGCGTGGAAGCTGTCCGAGAACTGACCGGCGGCCGGGGCGCCGACGTCACCATCGAGGCCACCGGTGTGGCCCAGGCCGTGGTCGAAGGTCTTCGGATGACCCGCGACGCCGGCCGCTACGTCATCGTCGGCCAGTACAGCGACACCGGCGACGTGGTCCTGAGCCCCCATTACGACCTCAACCGCAAGCACATCGAGGTGCGAGCGGTCTGGGGCATCGACTGTTCACACCTCTACCGGGGCATTCAACTCCTGGCCCGGTATGCGGCTGAGTTGCCCCTGGAGGAAATGATCACGCGCCACTACCATCTCGAAGAGGCCGAGCAGGCGCTCCGCGACGTCGAGGGCCTGGAGGTGGTCAAAGCCGTTCTCGCGCCCAATGCCGTGTAGCGCTTTTCCCGAGGGAGGAAAAAACCATGGCGAAGAGACAACCGAGGTCGGCTGCCTTTCGGTTCCCCGAGGCCGGGCCGGTGCTGCGAGGGAAGTACCGGCAACGGGAGATGCTTTTCCGCTATCAGTTGGCCATCGCCGATGAGCAGTTCGCCCAGGCCGCCCGGCGACGTGAAGCGGTCACTGCCAAGACCTTCCCCGCCTACAAGGCCGACCTCCACCGGAAGATGCTCAGCATGTTAGGCCCGCTCCCAAAAGGGACCCCGCTCAGACCCCGGGTGATGGGCGTGGTGGAGCGACCGGGCTACCGCATCGAGAAGGTCGTCTTCGAGAGCCTGCCCAGGTTCTACGTCACCGCCAACCTCTACATCCCCGCAGAGGGAGAGCCACCATTCCCGGGCGTCCTCAGTCCCTGCGGACACACCGGCGACGGGAAGGCAGCCGACCTCTACCAACACGTTTACGTGTCCCTGGTCCGCAAGGGCTTCGTAGTCTTAGCCTACGACCCGCTGGGTCAGGGCGAGCGAAGCCAGTACTGGGACGCGGGCGAGAGCCGAAGCCTCCTTGGCCTCTGCGTACCCGAGCACATCAACTGTGGCAACCAACTCTACCTCTTAGGTGAAAACCTGGCCAAGTATCGCATCTGGGATGGCGTCCGGGCTCTGGACTACCTGGCCAGCCGGCCTGAGGTCGATGCCGAGCGAATCGGCTGCACCGGCAACTCAGGTGGCGGGACCCTCACCACCTACCTGGTGGCCTTCGACGACCGGCTCAGGGCCGGCGCACCGGGCTGCTACGTCACCACCCTCAGGGAACGCTTCCTCTCCCGCAAGTCAGCCGACCCGGAGCAGAACCTCCTCCCCCAAGTGGCCGAAGGCATCGACCACTTCGAATACCTGGCTATGCACGCGCCGAAACCACTCATCATCTGCGCCGCCAAGAAGGATTTCTTCCCCATAAAGGGGGCCCGCCAAGCCTACCGGTGGCTGCGTCAACTCTACGGCACGCTGGGCGTCGGTGAGAAGGTGGCCAAGGTGGAAGTCGACTTGCCTCACGGCTTCTCCCAGCCTTTGCGGGAGGGGATGTACCGGTGGTTTCAGCGCTGGCTTCGACCGACGAGCGGAGAGAAGACGGAGAAGGAATCCCCGGTCACGGTGGAGAAGCCTGAAACCCTCTGGTGTACCAAGACCGGTCAGGTGGCCACGTCCCTCGACGACCAGCGTACCATTCACTTCTTCATCACCCGAACGCTCCGAGAGGTCGTCAGAAAGCACCCTCGACCTACTCGCAACCGGCTCGACGCTTACCGGAGCCGAGTAAAGGCAGACCTCCTTTCGCTGCTGGCCGTGGACCTCCCAAAGGGTGCGCCCAAGGTGGAGACGACCAAACAGGGCGAAGCAGGAAGCCTGGTCTGGGAGCACGTGGTCATCGAACCGGAGCCGAGCATCCAGGTGCCCGGGGTACTCCACAAACCGCGTGAGGTCCCCGGCGCGCTCCCTGGCTTGTTGCTGGTGCACGGGCTTGGCAAGGAGGCGGCGCTGTTTGAGGCGCGTCGGGCGGCCGCCCGTGGGATGGTGGTTCTGGCCGTCGATATCCGGGGTGTGGGCGAGACACGCTCGCAGGTACTGGCCTGGAACTTCGAGTACGATGCGCCCTACGGCACCGAGACCGACCTCAACTACATGTCCTTTATGATCGGGCGTCCGCTCCTCGGTCAGCGTACGCTGGACGTCCTCGCCGCTGCTCGTTACCTGGCTGGACGAAAGGACGTGGAGGGGGGCTCCGTCGTCGCCCGAGGGGTGGGCCTGGGAGGATTGGCGGTCCTTTTGGCTTCGGCCCTGGATACGGTCATCACCGAGGCCGTGGTCGAAGACATTCCCGTAGACTACCGGAGCATGGTGGAGGCCAACATCTACCGTCACCAGAGCAAGTTCCTGCTTCCAGGTGTGCTTCAGCGACTGGACCTTCCCGATGTCGCTGCCCTGGTTGCACCGCGGCGCTTGACCCTCATCAACCTGCTCGATGCCCAGGGACACCCGCTCGACCCGGAAGCAGCACGCCGACGGTACCGACCTGCTATGCGGGTCTTCCGCCGGCTCAAGGCATCTCGCAACCTGCGCTTTGCCCGGCGATATTGAAGGAGTCGGCCGCCTGTCGTTTCAGAAGAGCACCGCGGCCTTGATGAAGCCTTCAGGAGCCTGGGCCGCAGTCTCGAAGAGCCCCTGAGCGTCCTCCACGGGAGCCGTGTGCGTCACGAGCGGTTCGAGGTCGAAGATGCCCCGCCACAGGCAGGCCACTGCGGGAGCCAGCAGTTGGATGAAATCAGGGGCCATGGCGGGGGAGACGTTGAGCACTCGCAGCCCGTGAGTGTGCCAGCGCCCCAGGTCGAGGCTTCGCTCTCCTTTGTGCCAACTGAAGATACACAGAGTGCCGGCCCGCCGGACAGCGTCAGAGGCCAGTTGCAATCCGTCCTGCGTCCCCGCGCACTCGAAGACCAGGTCGGCCCCGGTGCGCGTCAGTCGTTTGATCTTCTCCTTGTCGCCGTCAGATTGTGGGTTAAGGACATAGTCGGCGCCAAGTTGCCGGGCCAGGTTGAGGCGCTTCGCTCTGGGCTCGACGGCGATGAGTTCTCGGGTGGGTTCGTGTCGGAGCCCCTGGAGGATCAGGAGTCCCATGAATCCCGTTCCCACCACAACCACCCGATCGCCTGGGTTAACCGTACACGCCCGCAGCGCGTTCACCACACAGATCACGGGCTCGCCGAGCCAGTGCTGGAAGCGTTCGACGTCGGCGGGCAGCCGAGTCACACGGGAAACCGGACAGTTCGCGTGCCGGGCGAACAACCCGCCAGCCGCCATCGTGACTTCGTCGCCGACGCTGATCCCCTCAACCTGTGGACCGACCTTGCTCACCACACCCACACCCTCGTGACCTACCAGCGCGGGCATGTCCAGCGGCACTACGCCCGTGAAGAAGGCAATGTCAGCACTGCATATGCCACAGGCCTTCATCTCAATCTGAACACTGCCGGGACCCGGATCCGACAACTCGACAGGACGAATCTCAACCCGTCCCTTCTCCACCAGAAACAAGCCTTCGGTCTGCACCTGATGTCCCTTTCCCACTGAAGCGC
>CBDVDV010000179.1:0-7447 GCA_965372835.1 uncultured bacterium
CACTTCCTGGAAGATGTCGCGGCCGTGCGCAGGGAAAGGCTCTCGAAGCTGGTTAGCACCGTCTATGAGACGTTGGAATCGCAGGTGTCGGAGCTTGCAGAAGTCTCGTCATATTTCGAGGCCAGTTTCCGGAGCTTCAAGCAGATGGGTGAGCGGCTGGAAGAGGTCGTTTTGAGTTCCGTGAGGGATACTGTGCCCAACTGGGTGACCATTCCCAGTGACAGGTCCGATTTCGTCGTTCCCGCGTACCTCGATGTGTGGCATGACCTCTTCTGCTTCTTCGACGTCTCGGCAGGCGATGAGTTGGCGTTGGCTCGGCGGGAGGCAGAGACCGCTTCCGCCGCTAATGAGTCCCTGGCATTGGCGGCCTAAAATGAAGCCAGATGAACAGCCTGGGATCAAATTCGCGGGAGTCGACCTGCTGAGATTGAGCTTTGCGGTGAAGGGCCCGCTTCCCGAGAAGATTCCGCTGGGCCCTACTTTCGCTCTCGAGGCCCACCTGTCCGACGACAATAGGACGCTTGATCTGCTGCTGACCATTGACCTCTTCGGCAGCGTTGAGGAGGAAGAAAAGCCACCGGTTGATCTCAACTTCGCACTTCATGGCCGGTTCACTGCCACCGAAGAGTCCAGTATGTCTCTCGAGGAGTTTGCGAAGCATCAAGCCCCCGCGCACCTCATACCCTACGTTCGGGAGCTCATCGCGAGCGTCACAACGCGGAGTATCCTGCCCACACTCAACCTCGGCCCCATCAACGTGGTGGCGCTCGTGAAGAGTGGCGAAGCGAGTTTCGAGGTTACAGCGCGGCGGAAGGACTCTCAGGAAGTCTGACCGCGTTCCTGTGTACCACCAACTCGGGCTGCTGGGTCAGCCCCGCCTTCCCCGGCTCCTTCATCCGCCTCGGCGATGGTAGCGTGGCCCTGTGCCACCTCTCTGCCCGGGGAGGCAGCCTGGGTTGCGACGATGACATGCCAACAGAAGTCTGTGTTAAGTCAAGGGCACAGGGGGAAGGGGTCCCGGGGGTGGGGTGAGCGGCCCGGTGACTTCGTCGCCTGGGGGTTGAGAGTCGGCTTCGGCGCTTTCCGCATCGGTCTTCGGGGCTGATGGCTCGTCCTCTTCGGGTTCCCCAGGGCGCTCCGCACCCGCCGGCTCCAGTCGCTCGTTCAGGTTGACCAGGAGTCTGAAGACTACCAGGAGGAACTCGGCGGCGATGCGGGCGACGAGCGGGCCCAGGACGATCATACCCAGACCCGAAATCGGCGCAAAGGGGATGAGGGCGATCCCGGAGATGATGGCGAAAACCACCCACACCCAGAACAGCACCTGAATGACCGCTGGCGCAATCAGCGTGTCGAACTGGACGAACTTCTTGGCCACCTGACGCGCCCGGCCAGCGAACTCTTTCGGAAAGTCACCCCAGTCTTCGATTCTCATGTCGACCTCTCCCAAGAAACAAGACGTGTCCCTCGCACAGCAAAGCGCCGACTTGCTTGGGTGTCAAGGCTGTATCGGTCCTCCCTGCAGCGGCCTTTCGCGTTTGAACCAGCGCCCCTTCAGCCTACAATATGTCTGCGGCGATGTGGACGCTCTGCTCGAAGGGGACAGCGATGGCTGAGATAATGCGTGCGGCGGTGCTGAAGAAGGTGGGGGAGGTGGTGCTGGAGGATCGGCCGGTGCCTCGGCCGGGGCCGGGTGAGGTGCTGGTGCGCATCCGGGCCGTGGGCGTCTGTGGGAGCGACGTCCACTACTTCGTCGACGGCCGAATCGGCCACTTCGTGGTGGAGCAGCCCATCATCTTAGGACACGAGTCCGCTGGCGAGGTCGCCGAACTGGGTGAGGGCGTCGAGGGCTTAGCAGTGGGCGACCCGGTGACCGTCGAGCCAGGCTGGCCCTGCGGACGCTGCGCCTACTGTCGCAGCGGCAAATACAACCTCTGCCCCGACGTCTTCTTCTTAGCGACCCCGCCCGACGACGGCGCCTTCTGCGACTACCTGGTCGTCCCCGCCGACTTCGCCTTCAAACTCCCCCAGGGGATGTCCTTCGCCCAGGGGGCCATGATGGAGCCGCTGGCCGTGGGGGTGCATGCAGTCCGCCGAGCGGGTGTGAGCGCTGGCAGTTCGGTAGCCCTGACCGGCGCGGGGCCCATCGGGCTCCTGACAATGCAGGCAGCGAGCGCGTTCGGGGCGACGAGGCTTTTCATCAGCGACGTGGTTGAGAAGCGCCTGGCCCTGGCTGAGGAGTTGGGAGCGGAGTTGGCGCTGAATGCGCAGGAGAAGGACGTAGTTGCCGAGGTGACCAAAGCCGCCGCCGGTGGCGTGGACTTCGCCTTCGAGTGTGCGGGGGCCAAGACCACGGTGAACGACTGCATCAAGATGCTCCGTCCGGGCGGGACGCTCACCTTAGTGGGGATGACGGCCGAGGAGACCTTCCCGGTGAACGTCCACGGGCTGCTGGCTGGGGAGTTGGACGTGAAGACCGTCTTCCGCTACGCCAACTGCTACCCCCTGGCCATCGAGTTGGCCCGCACCGGCCGGGTGAAACTCGAACCGCTCATCACCCACCGCTTCCCGCTGGAGGAGACGCACGCTGCCCTCGAGTTCGCCCACGAACACAAGGCCGAAGCCATCAAGGTGATGGTGGAACTGTAGCGCCTTCTCGGCAGACCACGCGAGCGGACCTCGTCGAGGCGGGGAAGCCACTTCGGTTTTGCCAATGATGTTGCCTGCTTTTGGTGTCGCAAAGCAGGCAGGTTCGCGCACTATACAGTGAGGATTCGAATCCCCGCTGCCAACTGGGAGAGCGATGTCGCTGAGCGATCAAGAGTGTATAGAGCGCTGTCTGGACGGGCATCCGGAGGCGTTCGGGGAACTGGTGCAGAGGCATCAAGCGGCGCTGCTCTCCTTCCTGGCTAGCAGGCTGGGGAGCCGGGAACGGGCCGAGGACGCTGCTCAGGAGACCTTCGTGCGAGCCTACTTCTCGCTGGACCGACTCAAGAAGCGGGATTCCTTCTTCCCCTGGTTATTCGGCATCGCCAGCCGAGTGGCAAAAGAAGGGCAACGGGCTGAGCAGCGCCAGAGGGACCTCGCCCAGGCGGTGGCGGAAAGGACGTCAAAGCACGACTTACCCGATGACTATCCTCTGCAGCAGGCGCTCTCAAGATTAGCCGAGCCGTACCGAGAGGTAGTTCTCCTTCGGTATTACACTGGGCTGTCCTGTGCGGAAGTGGCTGAGCAGTTGGCGATACCCGTAGGCACGGTGACCAAGAGGCTCTCACGCGCGTACGCCATGCTACGGAAGTCTCTTCGCCAGCGCAACCGACGAAACGACCGCCCGAGGTGAAGCGATGAAGTGTTCTGAGTGTCAGGAAGAGCTAATAGGTTACCTGGAAGGGCTCTTGGAGCGGGAGCGCCAGGCTGAGGTTGATCAGCACCTGCGCGAGTGCTCTGTCTGTCGGGCCGAAGCCGACGCCCACGCCCACCTCCGAGACCGTCTCATCGATGACGGCAAGGGCCTTGCCCAGGTGCAACTTGCTTCTCAAGTCATGGCCAGGATTGCGCAGGAACAGGCGTCCTGGCGAAGGAGACTCGCCATGGTGATGCGTTCCCCAAAGACAAGGATCGGGTTAGCTGCGGCAGCGGCCCTTATTGTGGCGCTGTTCGTTATCCTGCCCGGGCCGCAGATGAGCTCGTTGAGCGCCGAAGAAGTGCTCGACCGGACGGCGAAGGCCCTGCGGTCGGTGAAAGCCTACCATTATGAAATGCGCACGCCCGGCGTCCCGTCTGCGCTCGTCCGGGAGATCTGGGCCCAGGGCGACAGAATCTACGCTCGGGGTCTGCGCGAAGGCGAGTTGGTCGCTGAGTTCTGGGCCGATTCCACCCGAATCGTCAGGTATGACCGGCAGACCAACAAGGTGACCATATCTGATGTACATCCCGGGCTCCTGCGTGCTATGGCGGGGATTGAGCAGATCTGTAACTTCAAGCCCGAGGACTGGCGCGCCTTTCCTGAAGATCGAATAAAGCAGGACGGACGTTGGTACCGGGTTTTCGAACTGCCCGGGACCGGCACGTTTCGAGGTATGGGGCGGTCGGGCGAGTACAAGCTGCGACTCTCGGTTGATGAGGAGACCTACCTCCCGGCCAGGTTGGAAGGTCAACTCAAACCCACTGAGACCACTGAGTGGGAACCCTTCATGGAGATCGACTTCTTGTGGGATGAGGAGCAAGTTCCCGAGGACCTCTTCGAGCCCTCCTATCCCGACACAGCCCCGGTCGATGATCAGCGCCAGTTGCCTGAGCCAGAGGCAGGTCAGGAAGCCCCACCGGCCCCGTCGGAGGAAGTCACCAAGCCTATCGTCGCCTTGAAGGACGGTGTGGCGCTTGAGAAACTCTGGATCCATCCGACGGGTCTGCTGCTTATGCGGATGGCTCTTGGTAGTAGGCAGCCTTTCGGGATGCCCCCCGAACTTGAGGATCCGGAGAAAAACCCCTGGGGGCTTAAGGGCGAGGAGATTCCACTCGCTCTCAAGGGGCAGGTGATTTTCGAAGGACCGGTTGCGGTCCGCCGACTTGGTGCGGGGGGTATGCCAAAACGGTGGGCCGGGTATCTGGTGTACGAGTTCGAGCCGAAGGCCGACGAGACTGTGCCTGCCACGTTGACCTTCCGGTATCTGCTGGCCCGGCGGCGGCTGCCATCCGAAACCGGCCGATGGGCGTACGGAAACGCCGTGCTCAAGGACCCTTCTGCCTGGCACCTGTACCAGTTCACGGTTCCGACCAAGGACTACGTCGTCAACCGTATCCCCGAGGAGATCTACGCTTCGCCGAATCTTCACGCGGAGAAGATTCTGTTTCCTGCGCTCAAGAAAATCGTCGAGCGTTACCAAGCCCAAGGGCAACCCGAGAAGGCGTTGGCGTTCATGGAGGTCCAAGGGCCTAACACCCGGAGACTGCTCGAGAAGCTGCTCGAGACTGAGTGACGCCGGAATACAGCCCTCCCTCTGTGGCAGTTAGCGACGGCTGGGAGCGTTCGCTGATCGAAACGCTTCCAGCCGTTCTCTTCCTGACATCATCTCTCCGCTTGGCCACCCTGCGCGCTTGCAATCCCTGTCGGGCGCGGTACCTTGTGGGGCGGTCGGAGTTGGATGAAGAGTTCTGGGTCGTCGGCAGCAAAGGAGTGGGAAAATGGAACTGAAGCCGATGGAAGTGGGGGTGTTTCTGTCCAGTCTGGGCATCGCCGACCGCATCGAGGCGGTGGCCAAGGCCAGGGAGTTGGGCTTCCGCTCCATCCAGACCCCGCCCCTCTCGGCCGAGTGGCGGACCGGGGCCAGGAAGGCCGACTTCGTCCGGGCCATCAAGGACGCAGGGCTCTACGTGAGCGCGGTGTGCGCCGGCTTCGAGGGGGAGAGTTACGCCGACATCCCCACCGTCCAGCGCACGGTCGGCTACGTCGACTCGGCGACGGTGGATGAGCGGGTGGCGGCGACCATCGAGTATGGCGACCTCGCCGTGGAGTTGGAGTCACCTGTGGTCACCACCCACATCGGCTTCGTCCCCGAGGACCGGGACGACCCGGTCTACGCCCGCCAGTTGGAGGCGACCAGGCGGGTCTGTGACGGCCTCGCTGAGAAGGGACTCCTCTTCGGCCTGGAGACGGGTCAGGAGGAAGCGCTGCCCCAAAGGCACTTTATCGAGGAGGTCGCCCGCGCCAACCTGAAGGTCAACTTCGACCCGGCCAACATGATCCTCTATGGCAAACAGAAGCCCGTCGAGGCCCTGGAGATCCTCAGGGACTACGTCTTCCACGTCCACTGCAAGGACGGCAAGTGGCCCACCGAGCAGGGCAAACTGGGCACCGAGGTGCCTCTCGGCGAGGGCGAGGTGGATATCCCCGCCTACGTCGCCAAACTCAAGGAGATTGGCTACACCTACGTCCTCACCATCGAGCGGGAAGGTGGCACCAGCCGCATCCCCGACATCACCAAAGCCAAAGCCCTCCTGGAGCGCCTCCGCGATCAGGGGTAACGGGCGATGAATCGGGGTGGCCCACCTTGACCCCATCAAGGTGGGCGCGAAGCGTCGGAAACATGGAGGCGCTGTGAGGCCGGCTGAGAGGAGCAGGTTCTCCGGCGTGCTGCACACACCTCGTGCTTGAGGGGAGGGTATAATGCGTACTCATGCTGTGTGCTCCGCGTTCTGGGCAGTTCTCCTGGTTACCTGGGGCGCCGGATTCCTTCCTGCTGATGAGTCGGCGAGCCCCGAGTATGGCCCCGAAGTGCAGGCTCGCCTGGATGCGCTCAGAGCCAAGGGCGAGCCCGTCACCCTGGAGGACCTCACCCCTGAGCCCATCCCCCCCGAGGAGAACGCTGCCACCATTTACCTGAAGGCTTTCGCCGCCTACGTCGACCGCGACGAGCAGGTCAGCCAGGTTATCGCCAAGGGCTTCCAGGAGAGGTCGCGCGGTGACGCGGCCATTGTGCGTCCTTGGGTCGACCAGAACCAGCCGACGCTTGCCCTCCTCAGGCAGGCATCGGAGATGGAGCGGTGTCAGTTCCTCGACCGCTATACCGGCTTGGACCAAGACATTGCTTACCTCAGCGAACTTCGTGAATTGTCCTTTCTGCTGGGGGAGACAATCTGGCTGCATCTGGTCGATGGGGAGCCCGAGGCGGCACTGGAAGAGAGTTTGCTTCGACTGCGCCTTGCCGAGCACTTGGGGCAGGGGCGGTTCTTGATCCATGCGTTGGTAGAGCATGCTCTTGTGGCCCTCGCGCAGCGATCACTTCAGGAGGTGCTTGCTTCTCCCGCGGTCGGCCGCCTCGACCTGGAACCGGTGGTCGCTGTTGTGGCGCGGTTACGTCAAGCGGATGGTCTTCGCCATGCGCTGCTTGGTAATCGGGTGGTGATGCTTGATGAGTTGAACCGCCCTGAGACGCTCGACGTGTATCCTGAGGTCGTGCGGTTTGTCAAGACGCAACCGTCAGGTGGGGCCTGGCTCGAGGGGGAGAAGCTGCGACTCCTCGAGGGCTTTCGCAGGCTGCTCGCCTTGGCCGAAAAGCCCTGGTATGAAAGCGAGAAGGGGCGAAAGGAGTTGGATGCGTGGATTGAGCATTCTGAGGAGGAGCCCCCTACAGGTCTCTTCGTGGCCCTCCTCATGCCTGGAATCAACGGTACTTTGTGTGTGCAGCCCCGGCGAGAAGCCTATCGACTGGAGATGGCGCTTGGTGTCGAACTGGAGATGCACCGTCGGGCGGCAGGCTCGTATCCCGACGCCCTGGACGACGTGAAACTCACTCACCTGGACGAACTCCCCGTGGACCCCTTCACCGGCCGGCCCTTTGTGTATAGGAGAAAGGAAGCCGGGTACCTGCTTTATTCCGTCGGTCGTAACGGGAAGGACGACGGGGGCAAGTACGACAGGGATCAGGGCTTTGACGATATCGTCTGG
>CBDVDV010000180.1:0-7395 GCA_965372835.1 uncultured bacterium
CTTCCAACGCCCGCACCCCGTCCTCGGCCCGCACTCCGAACTTGGGCTGCTCCTCGGCGCGGACACAGTCCACGAAGTGAGCGATCTCGTCCGGGTAGCCCAGGTTCCGTTCCTCATCAACGGCCGGGCGGGTCCAACCCTTGGTGGTGTCGGTTTTCTCGATGGCGTAGGTGAAGCCCGGTCGGCTGTACGCTGTCAGCGGCGAGCCCTGTGTGAGGTCCACTTTGATGACCCCCTCGGAGCCGTAAATCTCAACCACGTCATCTATCCCGCCAACGGTGATGTAGTTGCCTTCGACGAACGCCCGGGCACCACCCGCGAAGGTGAGCAGCCCCACCGACCAGTCCTCCCCGGTGTAATCCGTGTGCACCATGTTGGCGTTTTCGCCACCGGTCACCGCCCCCCAGACCTCCGCCACCTCCTCCGCCATGAAGGCCAGGACGAAGCCGATGGGGTGGATGCCCAGGTGGATCATGGCCCCACCCCCGCAGTACTCCTTCCGCTGGGCGAAGATGGAGTGGGAGCCGTTGTGGGTCTCCTTGGCTCTGACATAGAGGACCTGGCCGACGGCGCCTTCCTCGACGAGTTCGCGGGCCCGGACCAGCGCCGGTGCGAAGACCCAGTCCTCTGCGTACATCAGTTTGCGCTCGGCGTCCTCGGCCGCCTTGACCATGGCCCGGGCGTCCTCGACGGTGGTGGCCAGGGGCTTTTCACAGACCACGTGCTTGCCGGCCTCCAGCGCCGCCAGGGTCAACTCCTTGTGGGTGAAGTTGGGGGCGCAGATGCTCACCATCTGGATGTCGTCGCGGACCAGCATCTCCCCCAGGTCGTCATAGGCGTGGCCGATGTCGAAGCGCTGGCAGAACTGGCGCAGTTCCTCGGGGGCTTTGGAGGTGGCGGCTAAGACCTTGGCATAGGGGCAACGATGATAGGCGTCAGCGTGCAGGCTGGCCGCGAAGGCGGAGCCGACGATTCCCACTCCTACGGTTTCCATGCTACTCCTCTCGATACGCTCCCTTGTTCGTTCAGGCACCGACCTGCGCGCGTCGCCCGTTCCACTCCCCTTCCATTGCATTGTACCGCGCCGCCCACCTCACCGTCAACGCCGTCGCCGGGCCTGCTCCTGCACCTCGGTTTGCGGCCTCTCTGCCTTGCGGGAGCGAGTTGTCGCCCGGGGCATAGCAGACCTTCTTCCCTAAAGTTCTTCATCTTCTAATAGTTCGTCCTTTAAACTATACACCAGTCAAAGCATTGTGTCGAGACTTTGTTCGGCGGGACCTGCGGGACGGTCAGAAGGGCTTCCGTACGGGCTTCCGGGTCCACAGCCGAATGGGCGAATTCTGCTCGCGCCTGGGGTCCAGGTGGAGGTACTATGTGTGTGCCGGCTGGGCAGGCTCGGTCTTCGACTTCTCCTGGGCTCAGTGGCGGGGGCTGCCGTGATTCGGGGTGTAGCTCAGTTTGGTTAGAGCGCAGCGTTCGGGACGCTGAGGTCGCTGGTTCAAATCCAGTCACCCCGACCAGCCCCACTGGGGCTACTTCGACGGGCTTCCTGTACCGCACCTCCAGGGTCTTCGCCTCCACGTCACAGCCGACCCGGGCCACCTCGCCGCTTCGGACCAAGGAGGGGTCTAAAGACTCCTCCCTACGGCCCGCCGGCCGTGAGCCGGTCAATGGCCAGGAGGCGGTGCCGATCAATCTCGTCGCGGTACTTCGGCTCGCCGATGAGGTTCCGCCGTTCGAGTGGGTCCTGCTGTAGGTCGAAGAACTGCTCGGGCCTTGCCTGCCCCCAGTACACGTACTTGTACCGCTGACTACGCACGCAGATTCCCTTCGCGGACCGGTCGTTGGTCGTGTGCTGGCAGAGAGCGACCTCTCTGCTCCAGCCTCGCCCTTCCAGGAGAGGACGCAGGCTGGCGGCGCTCATGGTTGCGGGGACCTCAGCCCTAGCATAGTCGAGGACCGTCGGGGCAAGGTCAAAGACCTCCACCAAGTCCTCCGCTTCGTGACCGTTCCGGGTGCCCCCGGGAGGCACAACGATAAGGGGCACGCGGATAACCGGCTCGTAGAAGTTGCCTTTGCCCAGACGTCCGAAGTCCCAGAGCATCTCGCCGTGGTCCGACGTGAACACAATTAAGGTGTTCTCCAGGAGGTCCCGCTTCTTGAGTGCAGCGACGATTCGGCCGACCATGTCGTCGATGAGCGCGACCAGACCCCAGTAGTAGGCGCAGAACCTCCGCGCGATTCGGTCTTCTTCCGAGGTGGTGGGACGAGGGTCACCGTTCTCGTTCACCTGGTAGTTCGATCGCAGGATGACTTCGTCTATCGGGTACAGCGTGTCGTACGGCCGTGGCGGGTCGATGGGGCCGTGAGGCCCACAGAAGCCACACCACACGAAAAAGGGGGCCTGGTGGTCGCGCTCGATGAACGCCGTGGTGTTCTCAGTTATCCAGTAGTCCACGTACTCCTCGAGGGGAAGCACGTTGGTGATGGCCGTCCTGTAGGCCCGGTACTCGGGCTGGCGCCGCTGCTCGTAGATGGATTCGTAGGCACCCGGGTGACGCTCCTCGAGCCAGGCAGCGTAGTCGCGGCCAAGCGGCGCCAGACCTATGGGCAGACCAGCTGAGCGAGTCCACCGCGCGCCTTTGCCACCGGTCACCTTCATTTCGTGGAAGCCCTTCTCGGGCATCATGTGGATCTTGCCGAACGCCGCTGTGCGATACCCGGCTGCCTGCAGCCTCTCCATGAAGGTGACCTCCCAGGCGGGAAGCCCGGGGGTGTCGTCGATCACGGTCTCCATGTAGTCAACGCCGTGCTGGTGTGGGTACCGACCCGTCTGTATGCAGGCCCGGCTGGGAATGCAGATAGGACTCTGGATGTAGGCGTGATGGAAGACCACCCCTCGCCCCGCTAAGGCATCCAGGTGGGGCGTACGGACCTGCTGGCTGCCATTCACACCGAGAGTGTCGTAGCGCTGCTGGTCGGTGGTGATGAGCAGGATGTTCGGTCGGGGGTCACCTGGCATCGCTGCTTCCTCCGGGGCCCGCCGGCAGGGGTACGGGCACGCGGAGCAGTTTGATGTAACTCTCCTTCAGGCCGGTCCAGGCCAGGGGCACGAAGTTGGGAGGTGAGTACCGAGGCACCACCACGCTCTGCATGGCCCGGTAGGTCGTAAACGGCACCTCCTCCCGGAGCAGTTCCCGCCGGGCACTCCAGGCGCCCCCGTTCGGCTTGGCGTAGCAGGCGATCGTGGTGCCACCGCCCTGGGTGATGGGCCAACTGCTGGGCGTTTTCCCCTCTTCAATCGTAAAGAGCATCACTGTATCCCCGGCGAGGCTGAGTCGGCCGTTAGGCGTAGCGTCGGGAAGTTCCCGAACCCAGCGCTCCTCCGCCCAGCGAAGGACCCCCGGGACCTTGGGCGCGGTGACATAGACTTCATCCTCTCCGCGGGTGACGGCGAACACCAGGTCGGTGCCGCGAGTTCCGCCGGCCTCCTCGGCAATGACCTCGGCCGGTGACCAGCGTTTACCGTCGAAACGGGACCACTTCAGCCCACCCAGGTCTTGCCAGAAGCACGCTAGGTGGTCGCCGAAACGGGTGAGGCTGACGTGCTTCGAGGCGTACTGATGTTTGCCTCGATAGTCACCTTCGGAGCCGGGGATGGCAGCCGTCTTCCCGGCCACTTCCTGCCAACTGTGCCAGGTCAGCCCGTCGTCGTCCGAGTACCGGGCAGACACGTTGGCGCCGAGTCGGCTGGTCTGACCGGTGGCCGCCCACAGCCGACCCGAAGGAAGCCTGATACAACTGAAAGTTGAACCGCAGTGACGGATGTCGCAGTCCAGCAGTGCCTTCTGCGGGCGAGCCCCCCACCCCGATCGGCCGAAGAACGCAATCTTCTCCACGAACAGCCTCGGCGCACACACCCCGGGACCACAACAGCCGGCGCTGGTCATGAAGAAGCCATCGCCCTGCGCGTCAACCGCTTCGCCACACCCGCTCCCGTGATCAAGGTTGAGCCAGGCTCCCGACCAGAGGAGCGTGGGGTTCTCCGCCCCACCGAGCCCCGTCCAGGTCTTGCCCCCGTCAACGGACTGCATGGCCACCAGGGGGGCCGATTTGTTCCACACATTCTCCCGACCGCGGAAGCCGCTGAAGGCCAGGAAGAGGTGCTCATTGTCGAAAGCCGCCACCCAGCCACTGGGCCGAAACGACACGATGTCCTCCCCGGGAGGAACGACCACTATGGGCCCTTCGAGCTCAAGCGGCGTCCGGACGGGAGCGAGCCGCTCCCCGCCGGCAGGGCGTGGCTGCGATGGAAGTGGCGCGTACTTGAGAGGCTCCCGTGGCGGCACTGCGGGGAGGGCCAGCGGCGCGTTCCGCTTGGCCAGGCGGATATTGTCGATGCAAACGTGCGTCGCCCCTTCCGACTGCTCCACGGCCAGCCACCAGTCAACCAAGTTGGCGAGGTCGAGGTCCCGCGATGCCGCCAGGTCCTTCAGGTCCAGTTCCAGGGTGACGGGCTGACGGTCAGGCACGTCGAAGAAGCGAGTTGCCGGCGGTTCGACCTCCTCGTCCTCGATGGCGACTCGGAGTACCACGCCGGCCGGCCCTCGCGCGTTCTCCACAAAGACGTCGAGGCGGAGCACCTCGAACGCCGACCAGTCCACCGGCAGCGCCAGCCTCCACCAGTGGAAGCCGTTGACGATCATCAGACTTTGAGGAAAGGGGTGATAGTAGTAGGCTACGTGTTCCGGCAGCGTGAACTCCCGAAGCCGACGTCGGTTTATCGTCCGTGTCGGGGTGACCGTGCTGCTGACCCAATGGTGAAGGGCGAACTCTCCCTCCGTGGCGTGCGACCGTCTCAGTTCGAAGGAGGGAAACATGCGCCAGTGGTCGCCTTTTTTCTTTATCAGACGGTAGCCCTGCTCGGTCTCCTGGATGACTCCCGACTCCAACCCCTTGACGAACAGCCCCTCGATCTCGCTTCGCTCAAAGCCCAGGAGCAGGCGCTCCCACCGGGCTGGTGTGAGTTTGATCCAGTCCAGGTTGATGGAGCCACCGGTGTTCAGGCCGGTCATGCGCAGGGTGTGCTTCCCAGAGGAGAGGGCGAACGTTGCGGGAAGAGGAGTCTCGACCCACTCATTCCAGCCTCCGGTCCCAGGCAACCTCACCTGCTCAAGACCCCTGAGCGGCTTCCCATCGATCTCGACCCGCCGATCGCCGAACTCCACCTCGGTGGCATAGCGAAGCACCAGTCGGTACTCGCCCGCCGCACTCACCCCAACGGTCCACTCCAGCCAGTGACCCACGTTGTCCCAGTTCCGGAAGGCCTTGCCCTGGGCGCCCGGCTTCTCCTCGACCGTGACCTTGCCGCCGCCCTGGCTCGAAAAGTCCTCTGCCTGGACCACAATCTCCCCGTGCAGCCCCTCGGCGGTCGTCTGGTTCTCTGCCGCCAACGCCCGGAAAAAGACCACAAACAGCATCAGTAAGACCGCCATAGGCCACCTTCGCATCCCTTGGTACATCTCGTACGCCCTCCTCTGCCGCTGTGTAGTCAGACATCCTCAAGTAAGGCTGAGCCAAGGCAATGAGGGTACCCGACGGTCTTCATCTACACAAGCCAAGACCTTTGCCTTGATTCTGGGAAATGCACCCGACATCAGAGGCGCCGTCTCGCCACACCGCTGGGCATCCGGGCGGGCGGCCAGCCCGAAAGTTTTTCGCAAAAAGTGCTTGACGCTTGCGCCCATTCGTGGTACCATCCTCACTAAGTCGGTCGAGAAAGGAGGACACCAGTGGTCTCGCAGAAGTGTAAATATGCGCTGAGAGCAATCTTCGAACTGGCCAAACGCTACGGCAGAGGGCCGGTGAGAACTGGCGACATCGCCCGGACCCAGGCCATTCCTTCGCGTTTCCTGGAGGTGATTCTGACCCAACTGAAGCAGGGCGGCTTCGTGGAATCCCGGCGGGGAAGCCAGGGCGGATACCTGCTCGCCAGACAGCCAAGCAGCATCAATGTGGGCGAGGTGATCGGATTCGTGGAAGGGCCGTTCGGTCCTGTCAGTTGCGTCACCGGCGAGGGTGTGACCTCCTGTCCTATACATGAGCACTGCGTTTTTGTGCCCATGTGGCAGAAAGTGCAGGATGCCGTCTCGAAGGTGTACAACAGCACGACGTTCCAGAGTCTGTTGGATGAGGAGGTCAGGATGAGGTCGGAGTATGTGCCCACGTACGCCATATGACCATGGTTGACCGCCGCGTTCGTTTTTTTGTCGCCCATCCCGACTAAATCGGTCGGCAATGCCGAGCGGCACGGGCCCTAAGCGTTTAAGGAAGGAATTCGATTATGTCGTTCGCTGTCGCCAAGGAGAACGTCAAGGCTCTGGTGGACAACCTCAACTTCGCCCAAAAGGTCGAACGGTCACTGCGTCTCATCCGTGAGGCCCACGAGGAGTTCGGCGACCGTTTGGTCGTGGCCAACAGTCTGGGCAAAGACTCCATGGTCGTCTGGGACCTGGCCAAGCGGGTAAGCCCGGATATCCGGGGCTTCATTGTCACCACCCGCTTCAAGCCCAAGGAGACCAAGGAGTTCATGAGGCAACTGGTGGCCACACATCCCGAACTCCGGGTCTACGAGAACACCGAGCCCATGCCCGATGGACTCTATGAGACGGACCCGGACCGCTGCTGCGACATCCTCAAGGTGGAACCGACCAGACGGGCCATCAAAGAAATGAACGTGGCCTGCTGGGTCACCGGGCTCCGCTGCACTGAAGGTCGTACGCGGACCGACTTCCAGGAGGTCGAGGAGCGCGACAAAGGCCTCATCAAACTCAACCCCGTCCTGGTGTGGTACGAGCGGGAGATCTGGCAGTACCTGGCCCTCTACCAGGTTCCGGTGAACCCCCTCTACGGCCAGGGCTACCGGTCGCTGGGGTGCGCGCCCTGCAGCCGTATCACCCACGGCCTTGACGAGCGCGCGGGCCGCTGGGTCGGGACCAGCAAGTGCGGCGGCGAGTGTGGTATCCACACCAAGCCCCTCGTCATCGACTACCAGATCTGAGACTTAGAGACCAAATCGGTGAGGATCGACTCGCCATGAGTAACGAAAAGAGTCTGACGTTGTCCTGTCGGGAGTGCCCGGAGGAGCCGACTGAAGCCCGGCTCCTGGGCATCTACCCGATGCGCGCCAAGGGGCTCTACCTGCAGCGCATCAAGCTCCACGCCGGTAGGCTGACGGCCGGCCAGTGGCGAGCCGTGGCCGAGATGGCGCGAACCTTTACGCCCGATTACCCCCTGCACCTGACGACCCGGCAGGACATTGAACTTCACGGCCTGCATTGGGAGGACATCCCGACCGTGCAGCAGGCCCTGGCCGAGGCCGGTCTGACCACACTG
>CBDVDV010000181.1:0-7284 GCA_965372835.1 uncultured bacterium
TCGTCGCGAGACGCAAAGGCCCATTCCCGGGCCGGGGCGATCACTTTGAGGGAAGGGTCCAGGGCCAGGATGGACGCCTCGAAGCGCACCTGGTCGTTGCCCTTGCCGGTGCAGCCGTGAGCGACCTGGGCGCACCCCTTCTCCTGGGCCACCCGGACCAACTCGCGGGCGATGAGCGGCCGACCCAGTGCCGTGGCCAGCGGATAGCCGTCCTGGTAGATGGCCCCGGCGCGCAGTGCCGGGAAGACGAATTCGGTGAGGAAGGGTTCACGGAGGTTGGCAACGTCCGCGGCCTCGGCTCCTGCGGCCAGCGCGCGCTCGGCCACTTCCCCCTCCGAGATGCCCTGACCCAGGTCGGCGGTAAAGGTGATGACCGTCAGCCCGTAATGCTCGTGGAGCCAAGGGATGCAGACCGACGTATCGAGCCCACCGGAGTATGCTAACAGTACCTTTTCCATCGGCTCTTCCTCCCACGCTCGGCCCCCGCTGGCCGTGGCCCTGCTCATTGGCCACGCGCCCAGCGCCGCTGCGCCGATACGGAGTGAAAAGAGAAAAGCCCCCTGGAAAAACCCCCGACCACTCTCGCTAAAGGGAGTTTTCCAGGCCGGCCTCTCAAACACGCATAATATCGGCGCTCCGACCCGTTGTCAACGACAAAAACCAAGACAGATGCAGCACTTGGGGAAGAAGCCCGACCAGTCCGGTCGCCGGTCAGATGCTCACTTTGAGTCCACGAGCCGTCGCGCAACTTCTTAATTACTCACGCGCTCAAGCAGACGAGACGCCGAGGCTACGCATTGCCCGAAGGCCTCGGCCGAGACGTGGGAGGCCGACAACTCGTAGCCACCGGTCCTATAGACCTCGCGCGTAGGGATGTACCCACACCAGCCATCGCACAACGAAAAGGTCAGCACTGGGCGCTTCGGACAAGCGGCCCGCACCTCTTCGCTCGCTTCCAGAAAGACCTCTCCGGGAAAGAACACAGCAGCCCCGGCCCCGAAGCCCAGTGCCGAAACGTACATCGGCACCTTCCCATCGATGAGGTGGCGATGCACGTACCTGCGGGCGACAGCCCCCCTGATGCTGCCGCCGCGGTGACTCTCTCGGCTCTGGCGTGAGCCGCCAACGCTTCGTCAATGCCCTCCTGAAACGTCCCTTCAGCCTCCTCAGCCGAAGGAAAGTCACTTTTCAGGGGCACCGGGAGTCGTTCCCGCGCGAACTTTGGTTCTGAGACGGGAAAGACCTGTGACTGGTCCAAAGCCGACTTCACCGCGTCCGCGAGGATGCGTCCCATCCGTCCGAGGTCGCAGAGTTTGGCTTCGGTATCGTCTCGGCCGCCGGTGACATACTTGCCCGGGTTGAGGTTCCCGTGCGGGCCGGTTCCGTAGATGAATTGCACGCCCCCATGCTCTGCCTCCAACAGCCGAAGAGCCTGACCGGGAAAATCGCCGGTGGACCAGGGCCCCTCGTCTCCGCCGGTAGCCGTAGGATGGCCGTGGTAGTTGACCCAGCAGATGTCGTCTCTTCTTCCTTTGCGACGGAAGATAAAGACTCGCACCAGGGGGTCGATGTGGCCTTCGGGCTCCCGACGCAACTCCTCAGGTGGCCGACTGTAGCGCATGACGACCTGTCCACCGTCGCCGACTAATCGGCGATTGCTTTGGATCCCTGAGACCGGGGCCTCACCGTAACTCACCTCCGGACAGTCCTGGGCGTCCCGCAGCGCCCGCTCAGCAGCCTGAGCCGAAGCCCGTACGAAAAACTCGTAGTACTCGCGCGAGACCGCGTTCAGTCCGTGCTCCCGGAGTTCACCATAGATATGCCAGCGGACGTTGGGCGCCTGGTGCTGGTGGACCGAATGGAACACCAACTCAGAATCCGTTCGCCCCAACCTGTTGCTCAGAGCAGCGACCACGTCGGCGCGGTCTTCCCAGGAGAAGCCGATGACCTCAGCGGAGAGAAAGAACGTGGCGCCGCCGTCGTCAGCGACCAAGCACAGCGCCCGGACCCAGGTCTCGTCCCACACCTGAACCAGTTCGTCATCCACACCCAACGAGCAAGGCGTCCCCAGCGGTGGCGTGATTTCGACTTTGCTGAGTCCAACCCTCACAGGTTCCGCCCTTGTGCCGGCCTACGCCACGCGGGCAACAGTACTTATGGCAGCACCGCCGACCCGGGACGCCTTTCCTCAAACGCTGAAGTGGATGTAGAGGATGTCGCCGTCGCGGACGACGAAGTCCTTGCCCTCGGTAAGCATCTTGCCGTGGGCTCTGGCTTGCTGAAGGGAGCCGTGAGCGGCCATGTCCTCGAAGGCTACCACCTCGGCCCGGATGAAGCCCCGGGCCATGTCCGAGTGAATGGTGCCGGCGGCGTCGATGACGTGAGAGCCCTCGGGCAGGCTCCAGGCCCTGACCTCGGGCCCCGCCGTGGTAAAGAAGGTGAGGAGGCCAAGAGCGCGGTAACCGGAGTGGATGACCTCGGGTGCGACAGGCCGGGAGACGTCCATGGCCTCCAGGTAGTCGGGCCGCTCGGCCTCCGGAAGTTCGCCCACCTCCATCTCCACCTCGGCGCACATGGCCAGTACCCCCTCATCGGTGGGGAGTTCCGGCGGGCTTTGCCCGAGGAGTTCTTCGCCGATATTCAGCAGGATGACCCGGGGCTTCTGGGTGAGGAACCCGAAGGTGCGAAGCAGGGGCTCTTCATTGGGGGCCAGGCGCAGTTCTCGGATGGGCCGCTCCGCCTCCAGCACCTGGGCGCAGCGCTCGATGAGGGCCAGTTCCCGGCGATCGTGTTCCAGGTCTTTGCCGTGCTTGCGCACAGCCTTACCCAGGCTTTCCAGCCGGTGCTCCACCACTTCCTGGTCGCTGACCAGGAACTCAGCCTCCAGTTCGGCCAGGTCGCGGGCCGGGTCCAACAAGCCGAGCGGGTGAGGTACCTGTGGGTTCTCGAAGGCGCGCAGCACCACCAAGAGCAGATCAACTTCACGGATGTGGGCCACCAGGCTGCGACCGCCCCGACGGTCCTCCCCCGACCCCAAAGGCAGCCCCGGGAAGTCTTCGAACTCCAGATGAGCCGCCGTCACCTTCCGCGGGGACATTAGCCGAGCGAGTGTGCTCAGCCGGTCGTCGGGGACCTCGACCGCGGCGAGGTGGGGTTTGCCGGAAGGACCGGTATAGGTGGCCACCGGCGCCCCCGCCCCACTCAGGGCGTTAAAGACCGTGGTCTTCCCGCTGCCCGTCAGCCCAACGATACCGACCCTCATTGGCCCTTCCTCCCCCACAGCTCGACCGCCCTCAACTGGCGGGCTGTCTTGGTCCCCAGGTCGCATTCGACAGCGGCCAGGTACCCCCGTCCCAGGTCCCAGGAGCGCTTCATCTCCCCCAGAGCGACGCGCGCATCGGCCTCCACCTCCTGGTTCCAGAGCATCATCCTATTGACCTCGATACGGACCGGCCGCGAGAAGTCGATGATCGTCGGGCTGAGCCAGACGGTCAGGCTCTTCACTCCTGAGCTGGTCACTTTGATTAGGTTCCCCTCCCCCGCAGACGCGCGCGCCCAGGGCAGGTCTCGCGCCACCTGGGCCCGAGCCAGTTCCAGCAGTCGGGCCTTGCTGATACCGGCATCGTAACTGCCCGGCAGCCTGACGGGTTTGCTGCTGTCCCACTCGGGCGCAACCAGGGCCGTCACCTCCAGCCAATAGGCCCGCCCCTGCTTTAGATGGTGCAGGCGCTTGAAGATGCTCGCGGGGACCGGGTTTCTTCGCCGCCCCTCCATCCAGGCAAAGACATTCTCGTCTTCGGACGGGTAGTAGCCGTGGCCAACCCCGGGCACCACCACCAGCGAGGCGTCCACCTTCATAGCGTCCATCTTCCGGTTGGCTTCCTCACAGACCTTGCGGATCGTACTGTCCAACTCGCCCACCAGGCTGTATACAGCCAGTCCCGCAGTGGCGTTCTGGAGATAGAGGTACCTGGTCATGGGGATGCCCTCGTGGACGGGCCTCCCGGCCTCGGAGATGATGCCGGCGAAGCGGTCGGCGTGGTGAAGCCCCACGTCCCAGGTAGCGTGGCCGCCGGCTGAGATCCCGGTCAGGAAGACGCGGTCGGGGTCGATGTGGTACAGGCGGGCAACGTCCTCGATGGTGGCCAAGACCGCGGCCCGCTCCTCGGGCCGGGAGCCATAGCCCTTCTTCCAATAGGGCATTATGGGACAGAGAAGCATGTAACCGTGGTCCCGGCAGCCCCGCCGCCACCGCTCAGCGAACCGGCGCCCGTTCCCCCCGGCGCCGTGACAGGCCACCAGGAGCGGATAGGCCTGCTTCGGGTTGTAGTTCGAGGGTACCACGAGCACATACTCGATCCGGTCGGGGCCCACTGAAACCGTCCGTACCTGCTCTCCCCCTGGTTGAGTCTGGTAGAAGAGCCCCTCTCGAGCCAGGGCCAAGACCACTTCGGCCGAGATGTCACCCAGGGCTTCCAAGGCGGTGACCGCTTCAGCCTCGTCCGACCCGGACGTCGCCCGGAAGTAGTCGGCGACGAGTCGACGAGCACGCACCAGATGCGAGGCGTCTTGCAGTTCGGACACCGAGACCCGCCGAGCCAGGGCCAGGACGTCCTGCAGGCCGCTGAGCACACTGTCCGCCTCTTCGGCTGAAAGCGAGCCCGAGGGCAGAGACTCGACGAAGCCGCCCACGTTGGCGGCCATCTTAGGCGTCAGACCAGCCACCAGGGCGTCGACCTCGCGGACCCGCCCGGCCAGCGTCGGAGCAGTCGAGTCGGCCAGGGCCGCTCGGCACTCGGCCAGGACGGCCTGGAGCCTTGGGTAAGCGATCCGGGCGGCCTCGGCCTCTCGCTCGGCTTCGGTCATCCAGCGCCCGTCAAAGAGGACATGGCCGAGCAGACGGTGAGCGCCCTCGTGGTCGGGCACAGCGGCCAGGACGGCCCGCGCCTCGGCCGCCGCCTGCCCCTTGAGGCCCTGATCGCGACACCACAGGGCCAGTTGGTAGTGACCCTCGGTGTCCTCGGGGGCGAGTGCCGATGCCCGCTGCTCGTACTCCTCCTTTGGGGTGGCCACATGCTCGACGCGCAGCACCTCCTCTCGCCGGAGGGTGACGGAGCCAAAGTCGGTCTTGACCACGACCCGGTCATCCTGGTAGGTGACTTCTCCCTCGAGGGTGCGCCCGTTGGTCAGGTGGACGATATCCGCTTCAAGCCAAGCGACCGCCAGGAAGAAAAACAGTGCCACCAAGGGGAGCAGGATGTAGGGATGAACCTTCAGGTCCATCCGCCTCCCTCCGGAGGGGTCTGAAGACCCCCCCCTACCTTTGGTGAAACACAGTGACGGCATTACCGCACCTCACTCCACCGCTCTGTTCGTCCGTGGGTCATTATAGGTGGGAGCCCGACCAAGGCGCAAGCGGCGACGCCCAGAGGTTTTTCCTTGCCTAACCTGCAGGCCCGGCAGAAACTACGTGTTCGCTTGTAGGTGAGCCGAAAGTCGACCGGGAGAGGAGGCGGTGACAGGCGAGTCGCTGGCGGAGCCGGAACGTCCGTTCTCGCCCTGGTTGGCCATCGTCCTCGGGCTGGCCGTGGCCGTGGGCACCAACCTGGTCGAGCCGCTGCTCCACTTCCGCTACCTGACTTCGGCCATCGCCCGCACCCAGTTCCCCATGGCGCTGCTGTTCTTCATCCTGGTCGTGAGTTTCCTCATCAATCCGATAGCCGGGCTGATTTCACCGAAGGCCCGAATCCGTCGAGACGAGGTCGCCGCGGCCCTGGCGATTGGTTTTGTGGGGGCGTCGGTGCCCTCGTTGGTGGGCGGGCTGGTCGCTACCATCACCGCCCCGCACTACTTTGCTTCGGCCGAGAACCAGTGGCCGACCTTCGTCATCCCCCACCTGAGGAACTGGCTGGCGCCCTCGGATGACTATTCGGCGGTGACCTGGTTTTACCAGGGCCTCCCTGCAGGCGGGAGCGCGCCGATCCAGGAGTGGTTGGTGCCGCTGTTCTGGTGGGTGAGTTTCGTGGCCGTCATCTTCCTTGCCTGCGTGGCCTTGGGGGTGATCTTCCGTCGGCAGTGGGTGGAGCACGAACGGCTGGCCTTTCCCTTCGCCGAGGTGCCCCTGGGGATCGTTCGCGAGGCCCGGGGCGGGAGGCTCCTGCGCAACCGTCTGTTCTGGATTGGCTTCGCCATCACCTTCTCACTGGTGATGTGGAACGTGGTGGGGTACTTCTTCCCCAGCCTGCCTCGCATCAGAGCCATGTTCGGCTACCCCTCCGTCCGCACGGCCCGCGACTTTCCCGTCCTCTACACCAAACTGGACTTCTACATCATCGGCTTCGCCTACTTTACGCCCCTGAACATCCTGCTGTCGCTCTGGCTGGCCAGGCTCCTGCTCATGATTCAGATCGGCCTCAGCCGACGTATCGGCCTGGCCTCAAGCTCGCCAAGCAGGGACATTCCTTGGCAGAACTTCGGTGGGCTGCTGGTTTTCGTGCTCTGGGGACTGTGGATGGCGCGCCATCATCTCGTCCGGGTGTTCAGGATCGGGCTCAGGTGGCGGCGGTCGCCTGACGACGACCGGGAACTCCTGAGTTACCGAAGCGCCGTCTGGATTGTCATGTTCTCCTTCCTCTTCCTCACGGCCTGGCTCATGCAGGCGGGGATGAACTTAGGGGTGGCCCTGCTCTTCTTAGGGGTATCGCTCATCATCTACCTGGGGATGGCCAAGATCATCGCCATGGCCGGGCTGGTGTCGGTCAAGGCGCCGGCCGAAGCCGGTGACATGGTCTCCAGCCTCGTGGGCACCAACTCCTTCGACCCCTCGACCCGGCTCTCCGTCAACATGATGATGGCCACCAACGACGTCCACAAAGGCTTCGCCATGCCCGCAGCAGCCACGGCGGCTCGGCTCGCGGATGAAGTTCCGCGCAGTCGACATACCGTGGGGAAGGCGCTAATCCTGGGCGGACTGCTGGCCATTGTGGTGAGTGTCGCCTGGCACATTCACTTAGCCTACGAGGACGGCGCCCAGAACTACGAGTACTGGAGTTTCAACATCGCCAACACCGCCCCCTATAACGCCACCGTGGAGGAGGCCCTCAACCCCAAGGGGACTGAGTGGGGGCCGCTGGGCTTCATGGCCATCGGTGGGCTCATCGTCGCTCTGCTGAGCGCCGCACTCTATCGCTTCAGTTGGTGGCCCATCCACCCCATCGGCTTTACCGTCGCCAACACCTGGACCATCACCGTCTCGGCCTTCAGCCTGTTTTTGGCGTGGGCACT
>CBDVDV010000182.1:0-7266 GCA_965372835.1 uncultured bacterium
TTCACCCTGGCCATGGGTAGTTCACTCGGATTCGGGTCAACGGCCGACGACGAATGGTCGCGCTATTCACACTCGCTTTCGCTGGGGCTCCATCCCTGAAGGACTTAGCCACGCCGCCGACAGTTACTCGCCGGCCCATTATGCAAAAGGTACGCGGTCACACGTTCCGGTCCCGTCTCGGGAAGCTGTCACACCATCGCGCCAGAGGGCTTCCTGCCGGGCTCTGAGAGCCCGCAGGACATCTATTCTGTGAGCAGGCGCTCGCCTTTCTCCAGCTGCTCGGCGATCGCCCTGCCCTCCTCGGTGCCTATCAGGCTGGCCATCCGATCACGGATGACGTCACCGAGGAACAAGTTCACCATAAACATGAGGATGCCGAAGATGACCATGACCACCACAGCGTTGAAGTTCCGGGCCATGGTTTCCTGGGTGTCCCTGATATCCCGCAGTTCCGCCTGGATGCCTGCGAGAAGCCTGGTTGCTTGATCCTCTTTGGTCTCTTCGCTCACGGTTCCGCTCCCTTCCCTCCGGATCGAGAGGATGCTGCCACCTGCGGAGCCGACGAGCCCAGCAGAGAACCCTCCTCAGCCGGGAGAGGTCGGCAGGGACAGCGCCCCGAGACGGGACCGGCATAGTGCTCCCACCGCTTGTAGGTATACGGTTTCAGGTTCAATACCTCCCCTAACAGGGGTTCTTTCCATCTTTCGGTCACCTTACTTCTTCGCTATCGGTCGCCAAGGAGTACTTAGCCTTAGGCCGTGGTCGGCCTGGATTCACACCGGCTTCCGCGTGACCGGTGCTACTTGGGAGCAGACCAAGGAAGGACGCACCTTTTCGCATACGGGCCTATCACCCTCTGTGGGGGACCTTTCCAGGTCCTTCTGCTAAGGCCGTCTTTGTAACTTCCCCGGGAGGTCCTGACCCCTCCCGCAGGTCTGTCCCACGACCCCGGACGAACAACGCATCAGGGCTTGACATCCGTCCGGTTTAGGCTCTTCCCTTTTCGCTCGCCGCTACTGGGGGAGTCGAATTCTCTTTCTCTTCCTCGGGGTACTAAGATGTGTCAGTTCCCCCGGTTCTCCTCCCGACCCTATGTGTTCAGGCCGGGATACCACCCGTCACCGGGTGGTGGGTTACCCCATTCGGGAATCTCCGGATCACCGTCTGCAAGGCGACTCCCCGGAGCATATCGCAGCCTTGCCACGCCCTTCATCGTCTCTTGGCGCCAAGACATCCACCGTACACCCTTAGTACCTTGACCACACAGCTCCCTACGCTCCGACCAGCGACCTCGAGAAGAATGAGGTCACCCGCAAGAGTTGGGGAGCCGGCGCTCAGTGTCCGGTGAAGACACTCGCCACTTGCCTCGATTCACTTGTCAAAGAGCCTCAGGCCACCCACAGAGGGCGCCAGCACAGACATCATAGCACCGGGATGTCCGGGCTGTCAACCTCTGTTTCGCTCTTTCTCTGGCCGATGTGGTGGAGATGAGCGGACTCGAACCGCCAACCTCAGCCTTGCAAAGGCCGTGCTCTCCCAGTTGAGCTACATCCCCCGTGCCCCCGGCCGCCCAGACGGGCTCGATCCGCCCGTAGGGGCCTCTCACCCGAAACGACCGGAACGCTGGTGGGCCTAAGTGGACTCGAACCACTGACCTCACGCTTATCAGGCGTGCGCTCTAGCCGACTGAGCTATAGGCCCGCCGAGTTTTGCTGGCCTGCGCCCCGGACCGGCCGGAGCCAGAGGTCGGAGAATAAGAAGACAGTGACCGGGGTGAGAGTGTGCCGATGTCCCCCCCCTCGGGGTCGCCCCCGCGGGAGGTGGGTACACATCCTTAGAAAGGAGGTGATCCAGCCACAGGTTCCCCTACGGCTACCTTGTTATGACTTAGTCCCGATCGCGGGTTTCACCTTCGGCAGCTCCCTCCCTTGCGGGTTGGGTCACTGACTTCGGGTGCCCCCCACTCTCGTGGCTTGACAGGCGGTGTGTACAAGGCTCAGGAACACATTCACCGCGCCATGGCTGATGCGCGATTACTAGCGATTCCAACTTCATGGAGGCGAATTGCAGCCTCCAATCCGAACTGGGGCCGGCTTTTTGGGATTTGCTCCACCTCGCGGTCTTGCGTCCCTTTGTACCGACCATTGTAGCACGTGAGCCGCCCAGGGCATAAGGGCCATGCGGACTTGACGTCATCCCCACCTTCCTCCGGTTTAACACCGGCAGTCTCTGCAGAGTCCCCGGCCGAACCGCTGGCAACTGCAGACAGGGGTTTCGCTCGTTACGGGACTTAACCCAACATCTCACGACACGAGCTGACGACAGCCATGCAGCACCTGTGCTGGCTCCCTCTGACGAGGGTCCTTCCCCTTTCGAGGTTGTACCACCAGCATGTCAAGCCCTGGTAAGGTTCCTCGCGTAGCATCGAATTAAGCCACATGCTCCACCGCTTGTGTGAGCCCCCGTCAATTCCTTTGAGTTTTAGCCTTGCGACCGTACTCCCCAGGCGGTCCACTTAACGCTTTTGTTTCGGCCGGAAATCCGTCAGAGAACCTCCGACCTAGTGGACATCGTTTAGGGCCAGGACTACCGGGGTATCTAATCCCGTTCGCTCCCCTGGCTTTCGCACCTCAGCGTCAGTAGAAGCATAGGGAGTCGCCTTCGCCGCTGGTGTTCCCCTCGATATCAACGCATTTCACCGCTCCACCGAGAGTTCCACTCCCCTCTGCTCCACTCAAGGTCCGCAGTTTCAGAGGCCGTTCCCCGGTTGGGCCGGGGGCTTTCACCCCTGACATACGGACCCGCCTACGTGCCCTTTACGCCCAGTAATTCCGAACAACGCTCGCCCTCTCCGTCTCACCGCAGCTGCTGGCACGGAGTTAGCTGGGGCTTCCTTTGGGCTCAGTCAAGGTCGGGGAGTTTCCCCCCCTTCCCTTCTGTTGCCCTGACAGGAGTTTACAACCCGAAGGCCTTCATCCTCCACGCGGCGTCGCATCGTCACCCTTGCGGGCATTGCGAATGATTCTTAACTGCAGCCTCCCGTAGGAGTCTGGGCAGTGTCTCAGTCCCAGTGTGGGGGGCCACCCTCTCAGGCCCCCTAGCCGTCGAAGCCTTGGTGAGCCGTTACCTCACCAACAAGCTGATGGCACGTGAACCCATCCGACAGCGGAAGCCTCCCGAAGGAGACAACCCTTTGGCCACGAGACCAGTCGTCCCGAGGCGTCATCGAGTATTGAGGACCGTTTCCAGCCTGTATCCTCGTCTGCCGGGCAGGTTGTCCACGCCTTACTCACCCGTTCGCCGCTCTACTCTCCGCCGAAGCGGATTTCGCGCTCGACTTGCATGCCTAAAACACGCCGCCAGCGTTCGTTCTGAGCCAGGATCAAACCCTTCATGAAAGAAAAGGGTCACACGACAGCCGGAGGACCGTAGGCTACGGCCTCCCGACCTCGTGTGTTCTGTTCCTTGGGTTGACCACGTCACCCACTCAGGGGCGACGGAGGTCACACACTCTCACATCCGATCACTGTCCACTTGTCAAAGAGCCTGAAGAACGAGCATAGCGCCCGCCCACTGCAAACATGTATAGTAGCCCGCTTTCCGGGCCTGTCAAGGACTTTTCTGGGAAAAACCAAACTCTTTCGGTCCGGGCCCACCACGAGCCGACACTTCGAGCCCGCCCCTCTCCTTCTTACTATACCCGCCAGCCACCCCTCTGTCAAGGCCTTTTTCGGCCGGCCCGCCGGTTCTCTTGAGCCCGTTCCCCTCAGCCCGTCGAATCCAGCTCTCGACGCAGGCCCTCCACCACCCGGCGAAAGTGTTCCCGGTGGGTTGGACACATCTCGGCCAACCTCTCGTGGGCCCGCAAGATGTAGCGGGCCGCCTCCTCCCGGGTGAGCTCGGGGACTGAGACCGGAGTGAGTGTGGGCTCGGGGCGGCCTTGGAGGACCTGGGCGAAGGGGGAGTCGACCACCTGGAAGAGGTGGCTCAATCCCATGGTGCGGAGCCTCTCCTGAATCCAGTCGCTGACACAGTTCAGGACGACGTGGCCACCCACCTCCTCCAGCGCGCAGGCCAGGGACACCAAGGCCCCCAGGAAGGTGGAGTCCAGGTAGGAGCAGGACTGGAAGTCCACGACTACCGTCCGGGCACCCTCCCCGACGGCGCCCAGGGCCCGTTCCTCCAGGACCGGCCCCAGGCCGTAATCTCCTCGACCGATGACACGGGCGAAGAAACTGTCGCCCTCCCGGCCCAGGTAAAGCATGCCGACCGGCATTGTTCCATTCCACCGACCGCGGCCCAAGAGGCCCGGGCGCGGCCCGCTGAGAGCCGATAGTGCGTGAGCGCGTACCGGCGCCGATTCTTATCCCGGGTACCGTACCGCCACCCCCAGGCCTGAGCAAGCACCTCTTGCTCTGCCCTGCGGTATCCCGCAAATGAGTTAGAGGGAGCGCGGCGTACCCACCACCAGCATTGTATCGGCCATAACCGGGGCCTGCGGCCAGTGCGTCTCCCCTGGCCGGCTCCCCGGCGACCACCGGAGGAGAGGGCGGCTCGCGGCCGTCGCTCAGTACTCTTTCTTCGCGTACTCCCGCCAGTTCTTATCGAACCGCTCGTAACTCCAGCCGAAGGCCTGCTTGAGGGCCTCCTTCTGCGCCGTCCCCTCCTTCATCAGGCGAACGAACCTGACGTAGCGCTTGGTGTCCGCTGCCAGCAGTGTCTCAGTCATGGCCAGGGCCTGGGCGTACCCGTTGGTATCGGAACTCCCCTGAGGCATGAGCCCTTCGGCGGCCAGGGCCATGGCGTAGCCCTCGCCACTCTCGGCCAGGCCTCGCGCGCATCGACGCAAGGCTCGTACCTGAAGGTTCTTGGAGTCAGCGACGACCTGCATATGCAAAGCGGTGCCCTCGTGGAGCCACAGCGGAGTGCGACCCGGACGCCTCCAGTAATAGAGAAAGGCGTGCGTGCACTCGTGCACCAGGACCGAACGGAGGCGAAGCAGACTCCTCTTGCCGGCCCCAGGCACCGGCACCACCACCGAGGCGGTCATGGCCCCGGTGGTCGGCTCCTGGCGCGGCCGGAAGTATCCCCCGGTGAAGAGCGCGGCCTGCTGACCTTCCAACTTCACCGCGAACTTCACGTAATCGCTCCGCTGACGAAACACCACCACCAGCAACTTCCCATCCCACATCCGCATCTCTTCTTTGCTGACGAGAAAAATGCGGTCCAGGTTGCGGTAGAGGGCCCCCAGGCAGTCCATGACTTTCCGTCGACTGCCCGCCCGGAGATCGCTCAAAAAGATGAAATGCTCGTCCTCGAGCAGTTTCACCTGGTGACCAACAACGGTGGAGGCCACCTCGGCGAGGGACCGCTGGCGGGAGATGAGTTCCGCCTGCTGGGCTGCTGACAGTGTTGGAGGCACCCGCTGGGGGCGCTCCGCGACCGGCGCCCTGGCCTGACCCCGGGGCGAGCGCTCCTGGGCCGCCAGTGCAGCAGGGGACTTCCCGCCAGGCGCCCGAACCGGGGACGCCCGAGCCAGCAGACCCACACACAGAAGCGCCAGGAGCAACCTGGCCACGGCCTCTTTCATGACCTCTTCCTCCGGCGGCAACCCCCCGGACCTCAGGCCGAACCCGGTGGGCCCTGTTCCAGGACCTCCAGCCCCCGGTTGCCTCGGCGAGCGCTTTCCAGATGCCGAGGCCAGATGCGCAGGGTCAGTTCGACCTTCGCGTCCCGGTAGGTGCGGCTCAGGACCCGGCTCCGCTCGGTGAGGTAGGAGATGAGCCGACCGTCACCAGCGGGCGCCCGCACCCGCGCATCCACCATGCCCCGTTCCATTCGCTCCCGCACCGCCAGGCGCAACCCGTCCAGCCCTTCACCGCGCAGGGCGCTCACACAGACGTGCTCGGGGAACTTCTGCCGGAGCATCAGTAGTTCCGCCTCGGCCCGACCCGGTTCGGCGACCTCGGCCGCCTCCGCCACCTCCTCCCTCAGGACCAGGTCCATCTTGTTGAACACCGTCAGTGTGAGCGTGTCCTCACAACCCAGATCCCCGAGCACCTCCAGGACGGCCTCCATCTGCTGGGAGACGTCGGCCTCGCTGGTGTCGACCACGTGAAGCAGCAGGTCGGCCTGGCGGGCCTCCTCCAGGGTGGCCCGGAAGGAGGTGATGAGGTGGTGGGGGATGTCCTTGACGAAGCCGACGGTGTCGCTCAGGAGCACGTGCTCGTGGTCGCCCAGGTCCCAGGCCCGGGTGCGGGTGTCCAGGGTAGCGAACAGTTGATCCTCCACCTTGACCCCGGCATCGGTCAAGGCGTTCATGACCGTGGACTTGCCAGCGTTGGTGTAGCCGACCAGGCAGACGGTGTAATGGTCGCTCCGGTCGGCCACTTCCTGGGCCTTTCGACGTTCGATGGCGCGGATTCTGCGTCGCAGGTCGGTGACCCGCCGACGCACCAGCCGACGGTCCACCTCCAACTGCTGCTCGCCCGGACCACGGGTGCCGATGCCCGCGGTGGGTCCCGGCCCACTTTCCAGCCTGGAGAGGTGGGACCACATGCGGGTGAGGCGCGGGTAGGTGTACTCCAGTTGGGCCAGTTCCACCTGGATACGGGCCTCGCGGGTGCGGGCGTGGGCGGCGAAGATGTCCAGGATGAGTTCGCTGCGATCGATGACCTTGCAATCGACGACCCGTTCGAGGTTGCGTATCTGGGCCGGGGTCAGGTCGCTGTCGCAGATGATGCACTCGATCCTATGGGCCTTGGCCAGTCGGGCCAGTTCCTTGGCCTTGCCTCGTCCCACGTAGTAGGTGGGGTTGACGGCCGCTCGCCTCTGGACGACGCGCAGCACCACCACAGCCCCGGCGGTACGGGCCAGGCTGGCCAACTCGTCGAGCACGTGCTCCTCATCCACACCCCGCCCCGGGCGCACCACCTCCACAAGGAGGGCCCGCTCGCGACGGACGGTCAACTGTTCACGCTTCAGTTCGGACACGAAAGGCTCCTTGCGCCGACACCGTAAGAGCAGGAAGCAGTGATATGAAGGACGAAGTGTGCCAACGGCTTACCTGAGCCTCATTCTGGTCTGATCCTCCTCTCCGCTTACAGTAGCCCACACGAAGGAGGCTGTCAACTACAAAGGCTTACCCGGGTGGCCGTCAGATTTGTGGGCAACCAGGGGTGGCCCACCTTGGCAGGGCCAAGGTGGGCGCGAAGGGGCGCTGCTCGCTGCGCCCTGGCCTCTGGGCGGGGCAAGCCCCGCCCCTAC
>CBDVDV010000183.1:0-7216 GCA_965372835.1 uncultured bacterium
TCCAGTTTCGCGGCTCCTTGGGTGGCACACCTTGAGCTTGCTCAAGGTGTGGGCGTCAGCCCCGGCGTAGGGGCGGGGCTTGCCCCGCCCAGGGGCCAGGGCGCAGCGAGCGGCGCCCCTACGCGCCCACCTTGGCAGAGCCAAGGTGGGCCACCCCTGACAACTGTACTCTTTGCTACTAAATGAGTTATGAAGACGGGGGATGACTCAGGGCGTCCGCCTGAGTCACCCCGCGTTTTCACGCGTTGGAGGGAGCGGGGCGTGGTGCTCACACGGGTGATGGGGGGTGGCACGGGTGCCCCACCGGAGGCGGAGCACCCGTGGGCCATCTCTTGTCGCGGGAAACACGGGCAGTGGTTCGCCTGTGGCGAACCGATGCCCGTGCCACCCGTCGCAGCGCATGTGCCCGTCGTGTTTGTGTGCGTGTGCCACGGCCGGTCTTGTCCGGCCGTGCCCCCAGATGCCCGTGCCACCCGTCGCAGCGCATGTGCCCGGGCGCCGTCCAGCCACCGCCGTCACCACCCGCAGCACGACCTCAGGTGGGTCACTATCTACCGAACTCAGCCCTGCCTGAGGCCCTTTTCTCTTGACATGGTCGTACTGTATGTGCGAAGTTAGGAACGGCTCTCATCGGGAGGGTTCGCGGTTTTGGCCGTGGCCGGGACGGGGGGGGGAACTCCGGTCAGGGGCTGGAACGCATCACTGCTGCTCACAGGTCAACTGCTGCCCACACAGACGAGGTCGGAACACAAACGTGGAGCTCAGCGGGACAATCACAGCCACTGAACTGGCTGAAATCTTCCAACTCCTCACCACCAGCCGCAAAGAGGGCACCCTCACGGTCTCAGACGGCAAGCGCAAGAAGTCCATCTACTTCTCTCGTGACGGGGTGACCCTGCTTTTCGAAAAGGACAAGCGGGCCCGCTCCCTGGGAGAGTTGCTGGTGGACTACGGCCGCATCAGTGAGGAGCAACTGCAGGAGGCCCTGGAGCAACACCAGTCCACGGGAAAGCGCCTCGGCGAGGTGGTGCAGGAGATGGGGCTGGTCAGTGCCCAGGGCATTGAGGACCTGATCCGGACCCAGATCGAAGAGGAGATCTTCGATCTGCTGAGTTGGCGTGGGGGCACCTTTCAGTTCCGCGACGAGCCCCCGCCCGAAATCCTTGCTGATACCGAGCACTCCTATACCAGCCTCCTCTTCGACCCCAACAGCCTGTTGATGGAGGCGGCCCGGCGGATGGACGAGTGGGAGCGCATCGGCGAACTCATCCGCACGGAACGGGAGGTCTTTCGCCGGGTCCAGGGGGTGGAGCCTGAGGTAGAGCAGGGCATGGCCGGGGCCGGTGAGCGGGTGCTGCCTCTGGTGGACGCCACACGCACCGCCGCTGAGTTGCTCCGCGAGGCCAGACTTCCCAAGTTCGAGGCGTACAGCATCCTCTACCAACTCTGCGAGTCAGGCGCGCTGGAACTGGTGCCTCCAACGGAACTCAGTCAGCGGGCCGTCGAGGCCATCGAGGCCGGCGAACTGACCCAGGGCGTCCGCCTCTTGGAGAGCGCCGTGGCCCAGGCGCCCGTGAACCTGGACTTCGCCAAGAACCTGGGTAAGGCCTACGACGTGACGGGCGACCGGGAACGGGCGCTGGAGGTCTACGGCCGGGTGGTGCGCGGGTACCTGGAGCGGGGTGCGCCCGGCGAGGCCGAGTCGGTGTTGGCCCGCATGAGGGAACTGGCTCCCGAGACCTCGCTGGTGCTGTCGCTGGAGGTGTCGGCGGCCCTGGCGGTGGGCGATACCGATGAGGCCGTCCGCACGTGCCTGGCTCTGCTGCGCGCGGCCGAGCGCGAGCGCACCTACGTCCAGGCCAAAGGCGTGGTGGAGATGGTGCTGGCCGCTGCCCCCGGCGATACCGACCTGCGGGAGGCGGTGGCCGATATGCTGGCCCGGATGGGGGAGCGTGGGCGGGCGGTAGAGGAGTACGAGTACCTCGCCCGGCGCCATATCAGCCGGGGGCGAAGTTACTACGCCCGGGGCGTCTACCAGCGCATCCTGGAACTGGACCCCCTGCACCAGGAAGCCCGTCAACAGGTGGAGGCTCTTGGACCTGAGTTTGGCTCTCGCCGCCGCAAGGCCCTGCTCCGCTTGGGGGTGGCGGCCTTGGTGGCTGGGGTCGTCGTCGGGGCCTGGCTGCTGTTCGGCCGCACTGCTGTTGATGAGGGGGGGCCCCCGGAACGCGGAGTTCCGACGGACCCGCCTGCGAATGGAGAGTTGCTCGTGGACAGCCCGGAGGTCCGTGCCGTTCGGGCGCGACACCTGGGGCGCAAGGCCGAGCGTCTGGTCTCGGAGGGAAAGCCCTCCCTGGCGCTCAAAGAGTGGCAGCAAGCCGCTGCCCTCACCCCCGATGCAGTGGCGGCCGAGGAGTACCGCGACCAGGCCGATCAACTCCGTCGCCTCCTGGAGGGGGCGCGCCGCCAACTCAACCAGGCTCAGGCGCTGGAGGAGCAGGGCGACTACCAGGGGGCACGCCGAAAGTACCTGGAGCTGTGTGCCCAGCACGATTTCGTGGTCACCGAGTTCGCGCTCACCCTTCCCGTGCCCGTCAGCACGGTGCCCAAGGGAGCGCAGGTGCTGGTCGACGATCAGCCCGTCGGCACCACCCCGATGGTGCTTCGTCTGCCTCCTTACAAGCCGTTTACCGTGGCGCTCCAGTCCCCCAACCACGAGTCCTGGCAGAAGACCATCACCAGCGACACGGTGGCGGCGGTGGAGGAAGTGCTGCTGAGGAAGCCGTATTGGTCCCGGCGGTTCATTTCCGGGCTGGTGGCCGGCCCCGGGGCGGGGGTTGAGCAAGTGTATCTGGTGGGTGCGGACGGGACCGTGCACGCTCTCAGGTCGGCGGATGGCGGTGAGAGTTGGCAGGTGCACCTGGGGGTGGAGACTACTGCCCCGCCCGTTCTGGCCGGCCAGGTCCTCCTGCTGGCCGGTCGTGACGGCGTGCTCTACGGTTTGGAGGCGGCCACCGGGGAGGAGCGCTGGCGCTTCCGGGCTGGCGACGCCATCAAAGGCATGCCTCGCCACGCCCAGTCTCTGGGCCTGGTGTTTTTCGGCGCGCTCGACAAGAACCTCTACGCTCTAAAGGTCGAGACGGGTCGCGAACGCTGGCACTTCGCCACCAGCGGCAACGTGGAGGCGAGCCCGGCGCTCCGGGGCGGCACCGTCTTCTGTGGGAGCCTGGATGGAAGGTTCTACGCCGTGGAAGCGGAGACGGGTCGCCTGCTCTGGCGCTGTGAGGCCGGGGGGCCGGTGGCGACGGCTGCGGCGGTGACCGATGACGTGGTCTATTTTGCCAACTTGCGCGGTGAGGTGTTGGCCTGCTCCCTGGACAGTGGGGAGGTGCGCTGGCGGTACCGGTCGCAGAAAAGGCTGGTGACGGGGGTGCATCTGGCGGCCGGGAGCGTGTGTTTCGCAGCGGACGGCGGGGTGCTTGTCGGGCTGGACGGGGCGTCGGGCGGGCTCCTCTGGCGGACGCAGGGTCCGAGGCGGGTTACCTCGCTCGGCTCGGCCGGGGACCATCTCTGGGTGGGGGGGGCGGATGGCTCGCTTGCCTGTCTGGAGGGGAAGACGGGTGAGGTGGTCTGGCAGGCGCAGCTTGAGGGCGCGGTCGATCTGCCGATAGCGGTGGGTGCGGAGCGGCTGTGTGCAGCGACCTCCCGAGGGGTGTGGTGTTTCCCCCGGTGAGGCGAGAAAAGGCTGATGTCGGGCGGGCGGTTTTTCCGATATTACTTACGACTGCGCTGACGCCCGGGGTGGCGGCTCGTGGGGGCCTGGCCCGTACGGGCGGAGGGATTCCCGGTGGCCGAGGGCGTGGTGTGCGTGCGTTCTTTTAGCAGGTGACGCGGTCCCAATAAGGTGGGCAGGCGTGGCTCTGTTCGACGTGGTGCGGAAGCAGTTGGCCATTCGCAAGGCTCGCAAGCGGGCCCGCGAGAACCCCTCTCCGAGCACCCTGGCCGAACTGGCTCAGACCTACTTCGACCGGGAGCAGCCCCAGCAGGCCTTGCGGAGCCTGCAGCACGCCGTCAACCTCTACCCCGACTCCCAACTCCTGCGCGACCTCGCCGCCCATCTGCGCCGCTCCGACTTCGAGCGTCAGGTGCGCATGCTCGGACAGTTGGTCGAGGAAAGTCCGGAGGATCCCAACGCCTACCTGGCACTGGCTGAGATCTACCTGGGGGTGCGCGACACCAACAAGGTGCTGGAGGTGGTGACCGAGGGTCTGCAGCGCCGTCCGGGGGCCGGGAGTCTGCTGCTGGTGGGTGCCCGGGCTCGGCTGGAGCGGTTCGCCCGAGACTTTTCCGAGCGGGATTGCCTGCGAGCGGTGCAGGAGCTTGGTCAGGTGCTGGCGGGGGAGCCGGAAAACTATCCGGCCCGTCGACTCCTGGGACAGGTGTACTACCTGCTGGGTTACCACCGTCAGGCCGTGGCACTTCTGGAACCCTACGCCCGGTACAACCCCTGGGACGAGCGGGCACGCGATTGGCTGAATGAGGTCCAGGCCGGACCCGGACCGTCGGAGTCCCTGGTGTTGGAACAGGCCGTAGCCAGGACCGCCAGGAAGGGCGAGTTCCCGGTGGACGTGGGGTGGGGACCGCGGGCCGCGTACGCGGAGCGGTTGGCGGAGCGGCCGCTGAGTCGGGAACTGGTGGTGGAGATCCCCAGTCGGCTGGGACAGGTGCTGGCCCGGAAGGCCCACCTGCGGGCGGCGGTGTGGCGCGGACCCGGGGGCACGGAAATGCTCGAGCGTGGTGAGGGGCTGACCGAGGAAAACGTCCTGGCCCTGGCCGAGGTGGCGGCCACCGGGGAGCGGGCGTGTCTGGATATGGATATTGGTCGGCTGGAACGAGCCATCATCACCGGGCCGACGGGCACGGTGGTGGTGGTCGGCTTCGCCAACGGCATCCTGGTCGCGCTCTTCTCGGAAGCGCTGCGTTCCCGGTACGCCGACTCCCAGGTCACCGAAGCGCTGCAGGAGGCGGGTGTGCTGGCTGCGGAGGTCAGTCGTGCGTGAGGTGCTGCAGGAACTGAACCAGTCCGTCGGTGTGCGTGGGTCGTCCGTGGTCACCCGGGACGGGATAGTGGTGGCTTCGGCGCTGACCGCCGAACTGGACGAGGACGCGGTGGCGGCCATGGCCAGCGCCTTGGTCTTGAATACCATCAGTACCTTGGAGCAGGTGGGGTTCGGGGGCTTTTCTCTGTTTACTATCCAGGCCAGCAGTGGTAAAATGGTGGTGGCGGATGCGGAGGTCGCTTTCCTGGTGGTGGTCACCGACCCGGGAGTGAACCTGGACCTGACCATGGTGGACATCTCCGCGGCCTCCTATCGACTGAAGAAACGCGGTCGACTGGGCCTCTGAGCAAGCGATCCTGTCATGGTGCAGATTAACTTCGCCACCCGGGAGGTGAGTTGCAAGATCGTCTACTACGGCCCCGGCCTCTGTGGCAAGACCACCAACCTCCGGCAGGTACACAGCAAGACCCCATCCCCGCGCCGAGGAAACCTCACCTCCATCGCCACCGAGGGTGACCGCACCCTCTTCTTCGACTTTATGCCCCTGGCGTTGGGCACCGTGGCCGGGATGAAGACCAAGTTGCAGCTCTACACGGTTCCCGGCCAGGTCTACTACAACGCCACGCGCAAGATCGTGCTGGAAGGGGTGGACGGTATCATCTTCGTGGCCGATTCCAGCGCCAGCCGACGGGAAGCCAACCGGGAAAGTTGGCAGAACCTCAAGGACAACCTGCGGGAATACGGGCTGGACGTCACTGACATGCCCGTGGTCATCCAGTTCAACAAGCGCGATGTCCCGGACGCTATGCTGGTAGAGGAGATGAAGGCCGAGTTGAACGAACTGGGTGTCCCGACGTTCCCGGCGGTGGCAGTCACCGGAGAGGGGGTGATGGCCACCCTGCGCAAGTTGGCCTCCCTGGTGCTGCAAAGACTCAACGAGCAACGGCCCCGCCGGGCCGCTCGTCGCCGGGTGGCGGCCCCGGTGGAAGAGGCCGAGCCTGCGGTCGAGGCCGCTGCGGAGAAGATGGCGGCGGCCAAGACCAGGGCCGTGGCGGCGAAGGAGCCGGCGGCCGCCCCGACGGCGCCTCCCAGGAAGCTTGACCCCGAGCCTGTGGCCCCGGTGACCGCGGCGGCGGCACGCGAGACTCCCGAGCCTGCCCGCGCCGTCAGCAAACGTCGGGAAGAGGCCGGCGTGGCCTCGGCGCGACCGCCGGCGCCGCCGCCGCCTGGAAAGCCCTCGGCGGGTCGGCTGCGGGTGGTCATGGCGGGGGGGGAACGCAGGAAACAACCTTCGACCAGATTAATGCTTGTCATTGTCGGGATTGCTGTTATTGTGGTGACGGTGGTGGTGGCGCTCCTGGTGCAGGCAGGCCGGTGAGCGCCCAGGCAACACGGAGATGACCGATGACTGAAGACGAAAGGCGGCGCCGCGGACGCATCATCTACTACGCTGCTGAGGACATCGATCGCATCAACCAGATTATGGATCGGCTGCTGGAGCTGTCCGAGGCCAGGTGCTCGCTCCTGGTGGACAAGGAGGGACACCTCATTACCAAGCGTGGTGAGGAGGCGTTGGGGTTCGACGACGAGTCCATCTCCGCCCTGGTGGCCGGGAGTTTCGCTGCCACCAAGGAGATGGCCAGACTCCTGGGTGAGGAGGAGTTCTCCGTCCTTTTCCACCAGGGGGTCAAGGACAGCATCCAGTTGACCCTGGTGGCCGACCGCGCCCTCCTGGCCATCATCTTCGACGACCGCACCACCATCGGCATGGTGCGCCTGTACGCCAACGAGACCGCCACCAAGGTCGCCGAACTCCTGGCCGAAGCCGCCCGGCGGGAGCCCTCCGAGGTCATCGGGGCCGAGTTCACCGAGGAGGCCGCTGAGCGTCTCACCGATGTCTTCGGGGCCGAGGAAGAAACCGAGCAGGAGGACACCGGGGAGGAGGGAGACTCCACCGACTCCGGGTCCTCTCAGTAGCACTAACCGGTCAGCACGACTTCCATTTTCCTACCACGGGTCCCACGACTCCGGCTTCGGCCGGTCCTACGAGTCGCATGGCGGGGACCGCAGGCTTGGGGTGGCACACGGGTGCCCCACCGCAGGCGGAGCACCCGTGGGGCCGTCTCTTCTCGCGCGAAACACGGGCAGTGGTTCGC
>CBDVDV010000184.1:0-7148 GCA_965372835.1 uncultured bacterium
GTCCGTAGGGGCTTGACAGTCCCGGCGGGGGTGGGCTACGATGTTGCTCCGGGTGGTTCGCGTAGATCAATGGTCAGAGCGGGGGCGAGGAGCGCCCCGAGGGTGGGAGCGGTGGCACGCGCATCCAACACACCGAGCGGACGGGGAAAGCGCGTCCGCGACCTGGAGGGCCTCCTGGAGGTGGTCAAGGCCCTGGCCGTGGAGAAGGACCTGGACCACCTCCTCGGCCTCATCATCGAACAGACCACCCGGGTGATGGACGCCGAGCGCTCCTCCCTCTACCTCTACGACGAGGAGCGGAACGAAATCCGGACTACAATCGCCCAGGGGATGTCCAGCACGGAGATCCGCCTGCCCCTGGGAACGGGCATCGCCGGGAGCGTGGCCCAGGCTCTGGAGACCGTCAATATCCCCGACGCCTACGCCGACCCTCGCTTCGATCAGGCCTGGGACCGGGCCTCCGGGTTCCGCACCCGCAGCATCCTCTGCATGCCCATGCGCAATCACGAGGGGAAACTCATCGGCGTCATCCAGGTGCTGAACAAACGCGACGGTACCTTCACCGCCTACGACGAGGAACTTCTGGGGGCCTTCTCCACCCACGCCGCCATCGCCCTGGACAGCGCCCGACTCATCCAGCACTACCTGGAGAAGCAGAAGTTGGAGCAGTCGCTGGAGATCGCTCGGGGGATTCAGCAGGGCCTGTTCCCGGAAGGAGACCCGGAGGTACCGGGCTACCAGGTGGCCGGGCGCAGTTGGCCCTGCGACCGGACGGGCGGCGATTATTACGACTACCTCGAGTTTCGCGACGGCAGTCTGGGGGTGGTGGTGGCCGACGTGACCGGTCATGGGATCGGCCCGGCGCTGCTGATGTCGGAGGTCCGGGCGGTGGTGCGGACGCTGGCTTCCCGGACCGATTCGGTGGCCGAGGTGCTGGTCCGGGCCAACACCTTCCTGGCCCAGGACTTCGAGTCCGGGCGGTTCGTCACCATGTTCTTAGGTCAGTTGGACGCGGAAAGAGGTCTCTTCCGTTACAGTTCGGCGGGTCACGGCGAAGGGCTGCTCTACCGGGCTGCTTCGGGGGAGTTCCTGAGGCTGGAGAGCACGGGCCCACCGCTGGCGGTGGTGGACGGTGAGGAGTTTCCCGAGGGTGAGGCCGTCACGCTGGAGCCGGGCGACGTCCTGGTGGTTGCCACCGATGGCATCGAGGAAGCCATGAACACGGGGCGGGAGCAGTTCGGCATGGAGCGGCTGCTGACCGCCATCAAGGCGCACCACCAGGCGCCGGCGGCCGACGTCCTCGAGGGCATCTACCGGGAAACGCTCGACTTCATCGGCTCGGCCGCCCGCAGGGACGACATCACCCTGGTGGTGATCAAGGCGGAGGAGGGAGCCGGCCACCAGGGCAGAGCCGGGGAGGTCGGCTCGTGAAGGCCACGGAGGTCCTGGGTCCGGGCGGCCCCATCGCTCGCAAACTTCAGGGTTACGAGGACCGTCCCCAGCAGTTGGAGATGACCGAGGCGGTCGAGCCAGCCCTGGCCGCCGGCCGGCACCTCATCGTCGAAGCCGGCACCGGTGTGGGCAAGAGTTTCGCCTACCTGCTCCCGGCCATCGACTTCGCCGTGAGCCGGCGAACGCGGGTCGTCATTTCCACCCACACCATCAACCTCCAGGAACAACTCATCACCAAGGACATCCCTCTGCTGGCCAGCGCCCTGCCGACCGAGTTCGTGGCCGTGCTGGTCAAGGGTCGGCGCAACTACCTCTGTCTCCGCCGACTGGCCTTAGCGAGTCGACTCCAGACCAACCTCTTCTCCTCGGCCGAAGGACTGCGGGAACTCTGGCGCATCGAGGAGTGGGCCTACGAGACGGAGGATGGCACCCTGAGCGACTTTGACGTCGAGCCGCCTGCTCACGTCTGGGCCCTGGTCAACTGCGAGGCGGACAACTGCCTGGGCCGCCGATGCCGGTGGAGCGACCGCTGCTTCCTCCGCCGGGCGCGTCGGCGGATGGCCAGCGCTCACCTGCTGGTCACCAACCACCACATCTTCTTCGACGACCTGGCCCTGCGCCAGGAGAACGCAAGCATCCTGCCACCCTACGAGGCCGTGGTGCTGGACGAGGCTCACAGTGTCGAGGAGGTGGTCTCTCACTACCTGGGCCTGGAGGTGCGCAACACTCAGGTGGGGTGGCTCCTGGACATGCTCTACTCCGAGCGTCGGCGAAAGGGGCTCCTGGTCGGCTACCAGAGCGAGGCGGCGAGATCGGCGGTCGGCGCCGCCCGCACCGCGGCCGGGGAGTTCTTCGCTTCCGTCGCCCAGTGGCGCGAGCGGGGAGTGCCGGCCAACGGCCGGGTCCTGGAGCCGCAGATTGTCGAGAACCCGCTCAGCCCCGCCCTGCGGGAGTTGGGCGACGCGGTCAACGGGGTGCGTGCCCAGGCCGACTCGGCCGAGGAGGAGAAGGAACTCAAGAGTTACGTCGAAAAGTCGTATCGACTGGCCGGCAGTGTGGAGGCATTCCTCGAGCAGAAACTCCCCGGCGCCGTCTACTGGGTGGAGGCCAGCCAACCCCGTCGGCGGAGGGAGCGGAGGCGGGTGACCCTCCAGGCGTCACCGGTGAGCGTGGCCGAGGACCTGGAGCGGATGCTCTTCGCGGAGGTTCGCTCCATCATCCTCACCGGCGCTACCCTCACCGTGGGTGAGAAAGACCCCTTCGGCTACATCCGCGGTCGGCTGGGGCTGGGCGACTGCCGGGAACTCAAGTTGGGGAGTCCCTTCGACTACCGTCGGCAGGTCAAACTCTACGTGGCCTGCGACATGCCCGACCCCAACGAGGACGACCGCTACGCCTCGGCCGTCACCGAACGCCTGAAGCACTACCTTCTCCTGACCCACGGCAAAGCCTTCGTCCTCTTCACCAGTTACTCGCTCATGCGCCGCGCCTACCGCGAACTCCAGCCCTTCCTGGCCGAGAAGGGCCTCAACTCTTTCTGCCAGGGTGGGGGGCTGCCTCGGACCAAGATGCTGGAGCGCTTCCGGGAGGACGTGGACTCGGTCCTCTTCGGCACCGACAGTTTCTGGAAGGGCGTGGACGTCCGTGGTGAGGCCCTCTCCAACGTCGTCATCACCCGCCTGCCCTTCGCCGTTCCCGACCACCCGCTCGTGGAGGCCCGGGCCGAAGCCATCACCCGCGAGGGCGGGAGCGCCTTCGCCGAATACACCCTCCCGGAGGCCATCCTCCGCTTCAAGCAGGGCTTCGGTCGGCTCATCCGCACCAGCACCGACACCGGCGTGGTGGTCATCCTGGACAGCCGGGTGCTCAGGCGCTCCTACGGCAGGATGTTCTTGGGAGCGCTGCCTGACTGCGAGGTCATTATCGACCCGCCCATCGAGGAGAGGTACGACAGCGAGGTTGAGGAGTACTATGAACGCTGAAGAGACCATGGGGCTGTTTTCCAAGTACGTCATCCCCAACTACACCCGGGCCCCCATCGTGGTGGTGCGCGGCGAAGGGAGCCACCTCTGGGACGCTGACGGGCGCCAGTACCTGGACCTCTTTCCGGGTTGGGGCGTGAGCATCTTAGGGCACTGCCACCCGGCGGTGGTCGAGGCTATCCGCAAGCAGGCGGAGCAACTGCTTCACGTGCCCAATATCTTCTACACCGAGCCCCAGGGCGTCCTGGCCCAACTGCTCTCAGAGCACTCCTTCAACGGTCAGTGCTTCTTCTGCAACAGCGGGGCCGAGGCGGTGGAGGGGGCCATCAAACTGGCTCGGGCCGCCACGCCCGAGGGACGGTACAAGATCGTCTCGCTGCTGGACTCTTTCCACGGCCGCACCCTCGCTGCCATGACCGCCACCGGCCAGCCCAGGTACCACAAGGGCTTTGAACCGCTGCCCGCCGGCTTCTCCTACATCCCGATAAACGACGTGGCCGCGCTGGAGCACTCCGTCGATGATGAAACCGCCGCCGTGCTGCTGGAGCCCATCCAGGGCGAAGGGGGCGTCAACATCGGCAGCCAGGAGTTTCTCGAAGCCTCTCGCTCCGTGACCCAGGAGCGCGGGGCCCTGCTCATTGTTGACGAGGTTACGACGGGGATGGGGCGAACGGGCGACTTCTTCGCCTATCAGCACTACGGCATCGAGCCTGACATCATGACCCTGGCCAAGGGATTGGGCAGTGGTGTGGCCATCGGCGCGTTCGTGGCGACGTGCGAGGTCGCAGCCCAACTAAAGCCGGGCATGCACGCGAGCACCTTCGGTGGCAACTCCCTGGCCTGTGCTGCTGCTATCGCCACCGTCCAGACCATCGAGCGGGAGGGGCTGCTGGAGCGCGCCCGCACGCTGGGAGCCTACGTGATGGACTGGCTCCGGTCCCTCTCTCGGGAACTTTCCGGTCTCATCACCGAGGTGCGCGGCCGGGGGCTGATGATCGGCGTGGAACTGTCTCGGCCGGGGGCCGAGATCGCCAACGAGTGTCTCAGCCGAGGGCTGGTCATCAACTGCACCCACGAGCGGGTGCTTCGGCTATACCCCGCCCTCACCGTCAGTGAAGAGGAACTGGACCAGGGGCTGGACATCTTAGGCAACGTGCTGCGCGACGCCTGCCAGGACGCGTGAACCCTTCGTGATCTGCGACCCTTAAGGAGGTGTCGGTGAAAGCCCAGCATCTGCGCGTCATCGTCGACCTTGACCCAGAGGATGCCCGGGAGGTCCTCGACCTGGCCCACGACCTGAAGGAGCGCCGACAGAAAGGCGAACTCTCTCAGGTGTTGCTCGGTCGAAGCGTGGCCCTCATCTTCCATAAGCCCTCACTCCGCACCCGGGTGAGCTTCGAAGTGGCGCTCAACGACCTGGGGGCCTCGGGCATCTACCTCACCCAGCAGGAGTTGGGCCTGGGCAGCCGGGAGGCGTCCCAGGACGCGGCGCTCGTCCTCTCCCGCTACATCGCGGCCATCGTCATCCGCACCTTCGCCCAGGAGAGCGTGGACGAACTGGCCCGCTACGCCTCCGTCCCGGTCATCAACGCCCTGACCGACCACGAGCATCCCTGCCAGGCCCTGGGCGACTTCCTCACCATCGAGGAGCACGCGAGCAGGCTCGCGGGCGTCCGCCTAGCCTACGTGGGTGACGCCAACAACGTGGCTCGCTCCCTGGCCTCTCTGTCTTTGCGAATGGGCGTCCACCTGACCGTCGCCAGCCCCCCCGACTACCAACTCAGCGCCGGGTTCCTCGAGGAAGCCAGGGCTGGGTTGGATGAGCCGACTGGCACCGTCACCTTGACCGACAACCCCGCTCGGGCCGTCAAGGACGCCGACTTCATCTACACCGACGTCTGGGCCAGCATGGGCCAGGAGGCGGAGTTGGAGGAGCGGAAGCGCATCTTCGCCCCCTACCAGGTCAACGACGAACTTGTGGCCCGGGCGCCTGAGCAGGTGAAGGTGATGCACTGCCTGCCCGCCAAGCGCGGGCTGGAGATTACTGACTCGGTTATCGACGGACCCGCCGCAATCGTCTACGACCAGGCCGAGAACCGCCTGCACGCGCAGAAGGCCCTGCTCCAGTTGCTTCTGGCCCCCGTCGGCTGATAGGGATCCTGCGCCTTGGGACGGAATCGAGGGAAGTGATGGCTGGCTCGCGACGGTCGCCGGACCAACTGCGATCCGTTCGCATCAAGACGGACGTGGTCGGGAGTTCGCTGGCCAGCGCCCTCATCACCCAGGGCCGCACCCAGGTCCTGGTCACGGCCAACGCTGAGCGCCGCGTGCCCGCCTTCCTCGAGGGCACTGAGCAGGGCTGGGTGACGGCCGAGTACGACATGCTCCCAGGTTCGACGCCGGGCCGGAAACGCAGGCAGCGCTGGGGCGCTCGGCCCGATGGGCGACTGCTGGAGATCGGTCGGCTGGTGGGTCGTTCGCTGCGGGCTGCGGTCGATCTGGACAAACTCACCGGTTACACCGTCCGGGTGGACTGCGACGTGCTGGAAGCCGACGGGGGGACGCGCGGCGCTGCGGTGACCGCCGGCTTCGTGGCCCTGGCTTTGGCCCTTCGCCGGCTGGGCGCGGAACTTCCCCGGGCTCCCCGTGCGGTGCGCTGGCACGTCGCTGCGGTCAGCGTGGGCCTGGTGGAGGGGGAAGCCTGGCTTGACCTGGACTACGAACTTGATAGCCGAGCGGACGTGGACCTGAACGTGGTGATGACCGAGCGGGGCACTCTGGTGGAGGTGCAGGGCAGCGCCGAAGGCGCGCCTTTCAGCGTGCGTACACTCCAGCGCCTTCTGGCCCTCGCCCGTCGGGGGACGCGCCAGTTGGTGGAGGTGCAAAAAAAGGCCTTGCGGGAATAGGGATCGTGGGCTACAAGGAAAGTCCCTGCGCCAGCCAGGCCGGTCGTTCGCTGCTGGCAGGTAAAGAAGATTCCAGAGTGGGAGGTAAGGCGATGAGACGCGGACTCCTCATTGCGCTGTCACTGGTGTTCTTGGTTGGCTGTGTCGGTCCGCCTCCAGCCAAGTACCCTATCAGTCGAGCCCGGGGGCGGTACACGGTGGTTGCGCAGACGTTCCGTGACCAGAAGGCCAAGGACCGCACAGTCACCAAGTACGCTGTGACCATGGCCAACGAGTGGGCGGAATTTCTGCGCGGACAGGGCCACAAGGACGTCTACGTCGCCGATCTGGTCAATGAAGCCATGCTCACCATGGGCACCTATGCCACCCGCAGTGCCGCGCATAGCGCTCTGAAGCAGGTGGACAAGGTGATCCAGGGGATTGTCGGCGGACAGGTCAGGGTCCGCGGAACCAGGAGAGGCACTGGCCGCAGAATGCTCGGAATGCAGCAAGCGTACCCGGAAGAGATCGACTACATCAAGGGCCTGGTCAAGAGAAGGCGGCGCTGAGGGCCCCGCCCGCCGCAGGGCGGGTGGCCGACTCGGCAAGCGCAGGGAGGACACCTCACTGCCGGGCCGGTGGTCGCGCCCCACCGGGTACCAGGCGAGAGACCCGCCAACCCTCCTTTTCCCGCGCCAGTTCCACCTTTAGGCGGCGTGGTCGGCCGTCAGCGCGATTTCGGCAGTCGGCCAGCACGCTTGCTTTATCCTCTTTGATGCGCTCTTCCACGACGCTGGTCGAACCCGCCTCGATGAAGACGTAGGTGGCC
>CBDVDV010000185.1:0-7071 GCA_965372835.1 uncultured bacterium
CGGGCGGGCGCTGAGGCCAGACTACGTTGGCTTCAGGGCGCGTCCGGAGATCGTCATCGCGCGTCGGGCGACTTCAGGTGCTCGGCGAAAAAGTCGGCCACCATCCTGTCGAGCTTAGGTCCGTCGAAGCCGTGCCCGGCTCCTTTGACCAGGTGGAAGGTGACGTCGACGCCCGCTTTCTTCAGGGCCTCATGGAGCAGTTGGCTCTGGTTGAGAGGCACAATGTCGTCCCGCTCGCCATGCATGATGAGAAAGGGCGGGTCGTCGGGGGTAATGTAGGTGATGGGATTCGCCCGTCGGCACTGCTCCTTCCTCTCCTGGAGGGGGCCGCCGACGAGGAGTGCTTCCGGCGAGTCTGGTGAGTTACGGTCGATCCGGCTTGGAACACCTCTCATTTGCAGAAAATCGCTGGGGCCGAACCAGTCGCAAACCGCTTGCACCCGGCTGGAGAACTCCAGGTTCCCGCCCTCACCTTCCAACTCCTTTACGTCGCCGCTGGTGCCCAGGAGGGCGACGAGATGACCGCCCGCCGACGAGCCCCACGCACCGATGCGCTCTGGGTCGAGTCGGTATTGCTCCGCATGAGCCCGGAGCCAGCGGACAGCGGCCTTACAGTCATGGATCTGGGCGGGGAAGATGGCCTCTTGACTCAAACGATAGTTGATGCTGGCCACGGCGTAGCCGCGCTCGACCATCCAGACGGCTCGGCACGGCGACTTGTCCCCTCCTCTCCAAGCGCCCCCGTGCACCCAGACAACAAGGGGCAGACTCCCCTCGGGGTCTTTCGGGAGGCACAGATCCAGCAACAGGCCCTTTTCGCCCACGCGAGCATACTCGAGATCGCGAAGCACGGTGGTTCCCTCCGGTATCCTGACGATGGGTCGGCGCCGGCGTCGTCCAGCAGGAGGCTGGGCTGAGGCCACCAGCGCCAGCGCCAGTACCAACACCATACACCAACTATGCCCGGCTCTTCCACCCATCAGCCAGCACCTGCTGACGCGCGCGCGGTTGAGAGCACGTCCATCCTTGTCATCGGATGCCAGTTGTCGTCCAAGACCTCTTCGATGGCGAACTTGACCACGGGTTCGTTGGTGTCGTGGTGGACGATAGCGACGTCCACTTCCGCCACGCCGGGAACCAACTCCTTCGGGAAGGTGATGGTCTCCTGGAACCAGGTATGGTCAGGCATCCAGGTGCGGATGTCCTGCCCGGAACGGACGATTTCTTCCCGCCCGTCCTGGCGGAAGCGGAAGGCAAACTTATAGGGACGGTAGATGGGAGCCACACCCAGGTTGTCGATCCAGGCGCTGTAATCTATCTGCTGGCCGGGTTTCGCTCCCAACGGCAGAACCATCTGCCTGAGCACGAACCGGTAGCCCATCCGCTTGTCGAACTCCACGATCTTGTCGAACCATTCGGCGGGAATGTAACTCGACTTGGGCATGAAGACCGAGAGGTGGTACTTGTACCCCTGCTCCAGGATCCAATCGATGTCCCAGCCCTGCTCGTGCCAGTGCCCCACGGTCCAGCACGTCTCCAAGGTCACCGGCGCCCTCTTCCAGGCGTCTTTGACCCCACACACTTCCACCTCCATGGGGTACAGGTCGTACATGTGCTTCCAGTTGAGGCCCGGAGGGACGACCCCCTCCCCTGCCATCCTGAGGTCGCCGTAGCAGTCCGCCCGCCAACCGATCCCCTCACGCTGCGCCGCCGCGTACGTGCAGCCATCAGTCCCCAGCATGGAGAGGAGTTGCGTCTTCTGGAAACTTTCAAGATACACGTCCACCAGCCTGGCCGCCGTCTCTGGGCGAGCGTTCCCACCGGTCTCCCCGCAGGGGCCGCCATAGGCGACGTCGAAACTTTCCAGGCCCGGGTGGCCGTCGTAGCGTTCGCCGAAGGCTCGGATCAGGTCTCCCCAGTGCTCGACGTAGGCCTCGGTATTGTGGTCGGGCACCCGGCGACCGGACCTCTGTAGTTCCTCCTCGCAGGGCGTTCCGCCCAGTCGCCAGTACCACTCAGGTATCGCTTCGCCGATGTAAGGCTGAATGCGAACCTGGAGCGTCTGTCCGCGTACCCGTGCCGCCTCCAGCGCGCCGTCGACGAACTCCCACCGGAAGTTTCCCTTTTCCGGTTCGATCCTCGACCAGAGCCACCGGCAGTAGGCGATGGTGGTGTCGGGATAACGAGCGTTCTTGAGGTCCCCGCCGAAAGGTGTGAAGGTTTCGGGTCCCTCGCGGTCGTTCCAGGTGGTTCCGGGGAAGAGTGGATCGCCGTTAAACCGCTGGAACGTGGTCGTGCCCTTGTGGGGGTTGAGCAGGCACGCGTCGGTCTCGTGCGGACGCACCCGCTGGATTACTTCATCCGGTCCGAACTCGGACCGCCAGGAACTGCGCGCCCGTTTCTTCTCTTCGGTCACGGCCCTGCCCTCCCTGGCGCTGCTCGGTTCTTGGTCCAGGCAGACACGACCGCTGCCGCCGACGATGCCGCCTGCTCGGCCGACGGCCTTGGCGTGGTGGGCGGGGTCGGAATTGAACCGACGACACCAGGATTTTCAGTCCTACCCCAGGCCTCTCGCATTGTCACAACTCCTTGAATGCCACCAAGTTATAACTGGCGTTCCCGCAAGGTTTTGCGGCTGTCTCCAACCCGTTGCACCAGTGTTCACGTATACTCAGAAGTGTGCACAATATGCTACACTATCTGCCACAAATCCGCCACAGTTTCACGTCTGCGCAACCTGAGCCTGCCGACCGCCTGGCGGGCGGGCGACCCGTTTCAGGTGGTTGCGAATCTGGGTGAGCGTGCAGTGGCACTTGTGGTAGGGGTCGGTGTAGTAGCCACCGGGGCACCCGTGTGGCGCGAAAGTCAAACGCATACTCGCTTCCCGCAAGGTCCAAGACCGGCCCTATCTCGCGAGCCCCAGGTAGAGGCCCAACAGACGGCGTTTCCGGGTCCGGGTGATGCCGTGAGCCACCAGGATGGCCTCTTTCTCACCCCGAAGCGGACCCCCTCGTAGTGGCCGTCCAGGAAGAGTTAGAGAATGTCCTCCTCCGCTAGGGCTCCCCAGCGCCCCGCTCACGGTGATGATCAGCTCCGCGATGGTCCTGCGGAAGCGGTCGTAGGTCGACTTGTCGTAGAAGTCGCCGATTCTGTCGCAGCGGCCGTCGGTCTCGATCGCGCCGCCGCCGGTGTTGATTTGGATCTGGGCCATGATGGCGTCGTAGGCCTTCTGCGCCTCGGTGGCCGCGGCCCTCGCCCGGGCCGGGCCCTTCTCGTTCGCCTCCCTTATCAGCGAGAGCAGCTTGTGCCCGTAGCGGCAGTCGTCGGCGCCCTCGCTCATCCACTTCAGCGACACGTTCGGGATCGCGCCGGCGACGGTGCGGAACATCGAGCTGTTGCCCCCCCCGAGGAAGCAGTTGTAGGGGTCGCCGCCCTGCTTGTCGCTCCCCGGGCCTGCGCAGGAGACTGTGAACTGCCTGCGCCCGATAGCCCCCGCCTTCAGCATGAGGAAACCTTCGGTGTAGCGGCTCTTGCCGATGTTCTGGAACCAGAGCTTGGCGCCGTCGGCGCGGATCTGCGCGAGGCGCTCCTCGGTGAGGTTGAGGCCCCAGTTCACCATCATGTGGTCGAGAATCTTGGCGCAGACGATGTCCTTCGGGGTGTTGAGCGAGCATATGAGCTGGATGTCGTCGACCTTGCGGTACGCCTTGACCAGCTTCTCGAGGTACGGCGGGCCCATGTTCGGGTCGTTGGAGAGCTCGGTCACCGGGTACATCAGCACCGGAAGGTAGTCCTTCTCCTCGGCGCGCTCTTTGATCTGCCTCGTCACCTCCACGATGGCGTCGAAGTACCGCTGCGTGTCGAGCTCGCGGCCCTTCCCGAGCCCGATGTGCGAGTAGGAGTTTCCTCCGCCCTCTCCCTGGATCGACATGTCGAAGAGCGGCACGGGGCCGGTCATGCCCCCGGCCTTCATCGCCTCCATCGCCATGTCGAGCCGGTCGAGGTTGACGACGGCTTTCCCCGTCCGCTCGAACAGTTCGCGGTCGAGGCGGACGACGCCGCCGAGCGTCGACGAGTTGCAGTTGTGCTCGACCAGGCAGCGCACGCCCGCCTCGAAGTCCTCCCTGGCGTTGGGCACCGAGTAGACGTGGGCGTATATCAGCCCGTAGTCGGCCACCGAGTCGAGCTTGAACGGGTAGACCTCGACCTCCAGCGGAAAGGACGCCCTGCCCGAGGCCGTCGCCACCGTGACGGTCCCCGCGTACTTCCCAGGCGCGGCGTCGTCTGGGACCTTCACCGTCAGCCAGAACTGCCTGGGCACGCCTTTCTCGATCGCCACGTGGTCGAGGGGCACGATGTGGCTCGGCACGACGTCGAGGCCACCCTCCGCTTTAAGGTAGCGGTAGTGAACGTACTCCACCTTCACCGCACCGGAGGGAATGGTGCCGGCGGGGCCGGTCAGGCTGCCGACTTTCACCTCGGCTTTCGGCGCCTCGGCGACCGGGTAGACGATGAAGACCGCCGGCTCGTTCTCGCCGGGCGTGGCGGCGATCGATATCTTCTCCAGCCGGTCCTCGGCCTTCGGCACGAACCAGGGCGTGATCGGCTCGCAGTAGTGCCGGTAGGCCAGGATAAAGCCCCGGGCCCGTTCATCGGCGGTGAGTTCCGGTGGCGCGGGGATCTCGGCCGGCTTGAGTACCTTCCAGCGCTCAAGGAACTTCTCCCTGCGCTGCCGCTGGATATCCGCGAAGGTCTTCTCGGCCACAGCGTCGCCCACCGGGTGGATGACGATCACACGCAGCCCGCCGCTCAGCCACGACGCGTAGTCGCCCTCGATCGTGATCTCGACCCTGTCGCCCTTCACGTCGATCTCGGTCGTGAACTCGTCGCAGAGCGTCCCGGCGGCCAGCATCTCCCAGACGGTGCTCGTGTTCGTGTAGTCGCGCCCGACGGGATCCAGGCCGTCGAATCGGTCGCCAGCCTCGCACTTGAAGACCTGCTGCCCGTTGCAGGAGACTGTGTACTCCCTCTTGGGGTAGACGGTCATGCCGGCCGCGCACCAGAGCCTGTACTGCCCCGGGGCCAGCTTGGCGATGAACGTCAGGGGGCGGCCCGAGCGGTAGACGCCGCCACCGCAGAGCGGGTCGCCGTTCTTTAGGCTCTCCCTGTCGAAGTTGTCGTCGACGCCCGCCAAGCCGTCGGTGCTCTTGAATCCGTGGCCCGCCGCGTCGGAGTACTGCGACTTGGCGGTGACGGGGGTGAAGCCAGGCCAGAAGTCCGAGTCTTCGCAGCCGAAAGCGAAGGCGAGCATGCTTTTCGGCAGGTCGACCTTCGGGTTCTTGCGCAGCGCGAAGTTATCGACGTAGAGTGTCATCTCCTCGGTCTCGCTGTACGGGAACCAGAAGCAGAAGAGCTTGAGCTTGTTCGGGTCCAGCCGCCGCTGGAGCCATGCCTGCACCTGGTTCGGCATCCGGCTGATCTTTATCTTGATCTTGTTGGCACCGGGGAAGAGCCTGAATTTGCGGCCGTACTGGGTGGAGTAGTCGCTGTTGTTGCTCTGGTCGTCGTCGATGCGGATGAAGACGGTCCTGTCGGTGTCGTAGGGGTTGAAGACGTCGAAGGTCAGGTAGTCGTAGTCGCCCCAGCGGGCGAGCAGCTCCCCGCGGATGGAGAACCCGCTCCACCTGCTGTTCGGCGGGCAGGTGAGCTTCGCCGCGTTCTCCCCCTCGGTGGCGTGCTCCCTGACGAGCTCGACCTTGATGCCCTTGGCGATGCTGAACATAGCGCACTCGGCTTCGTCGTTGAAGCCGTTGAGCAGCTTCACCTTGCCCTCGCTGGCTTGGGCGCACACCAGCCAGCATGCGGCCAGGAACGCCAGCAGAAAAATCCCCGTTCTTACGCGGCCGACTCTACCTCTGCTCATCTTCCATCCTCCGTCGTTCGCAGGCCCGCGGTCACAGAGAACCCGAAGACGGCAGCAAGAAATGCCGTCCCGCCAGTTCCGCAAAGTGCGCTGGACCACCAGCAGTTCTCTGACTGCTCACCCAGAAGGCCCACTGCTACACGCAGTAACACCATAAGCGTCGTCATGGGACGAACTTAGGCGCCAAGTCCCGCCCTCGGCAGAAGCTTTGTCCGTTGAACGGCACAAAGTCGGTTCACCTGGGCGGTCACTATACCGGTTCGGCGTATCCAGTCAACTGCTGGTCTCGTTTCGGGAGGCTGTCGGCTGGCGGAGGCGATAGTCGCGAACTGACTTCGGCCAAGGGCAATGGGCGCCCGCCCGCCGACACCTCTATTCAAACTCCTGCGGATGTCGGCGCCTGAGTTCCTGGGCCGCCCAGCCCCGTCCCGTCCGCTCGAGCCGCTCGCAGTACTGCACCAGACGTCCCCTCGCATGGAAAGGGCCGCCTTCCTGGATCACCTGCCAGAGCGGGTCCGGCCGTACCGGGTGTTTCGCCATCTGCTCGTGGTGCCACGCGGCCAGCATCCTCGCCGCTCGGTCGCAGACGTCGGGCATCTGGTCCGCCAGGTCGTTCTGCTCGCGGGGGTCCTGGTCGATGTTGAAGAGCATCTCCTGAGGGAAGAGGTGGAAGCCGTCGTGGTAGGTCCGCATGTACAGCCATTCGCCGAAGCGGACCGACCTTTGGCAGACGTGCGCACACTGGCTGAGTACCAGGTACTCCCTCCCTGCGCAGGGCTCGCCCCCGACCGCGGCCGCGTACGACACCCCGTCCCAGGTCGGGGCCGCGTCCTTGCCGAGGAGCTCCGCGAACGTAGGCAGCAGGTCCAGGTTGTAGTGGAAACCGTCGTCCACGTGGCCGGCCTTGCAGCCCGGCCACTTGATGATAAAGGGAATGCGGCAGGTGATGTTGTCGGCCGTAGCGTGCTCACCGTAGATGCCGAGTTCGCCCATGTTCTCGCCGTGGTCCGAGGTAACGATGATGGCGAGATCGTCGAGCACGCCCTTCGCTGCCAGCGCCTCCAGTATCGTGCCCACGTGGTCGTCGGCGTAACGGATGCCGCAGTCATAGCCGTCGAAGTAGTACTTCACATCCTCCAGGTTCTTCA
>CBDVDV010000186.1:0-6988 GCA_965372835.1 uncultured bacterium
AATCGAAGAGGTCGGAGACCTACCTAACGGTCGGACATGCTCACCGCGTGCGCCTGCGGGCCGAAGCCCTTCGGCGGACGAAGGCCCGAGCCTGTCCAGGGGAGAGACTTGCCCCCGGCGGAGCCGCCGGGTATAAGTCAGACGCTGCGTGAATCGAAGAGGTCGGAGACCTAAGCGGAGGCAACGTGCACAAGAAGGAAGGCCGCCAGGCCGTGATCTGTGAGAGAGAAGCCCAGAGCCAGGACGTTTCCTCACCGGATGAGGACCGCGCGGTGCTGAGCCGATACCGCCGACGCTTCGCTAATCCCCAGTCCGCAGCCGCGTATGAAGAGCGCTTCCAGAGGCGAAAAGCCGGGACGAACTGGCTGGAGGCGCGGGCGCTTCGCCGGGTCCTCAGCCGGCTGGAGCATCTGGACCGTGTGCTCGACGTCCCCGCCGGCACCGGTCGCCTCTTCGGCGTACTCTCGGAGCACACTCGGGAGGCGGTCGTGGCTTCGGACGTCTCGGCGGAAATGCTCGACCTTGCGCGCTCCCAAAGCAAGGACACGGGTGACGTGGTGCATCTCGTTCAGGCCGACCTGCTGGCCCTGCCCTTCGCCGACGATGCCTTCGATGCGGTGGTCTGCGTCCGCTTCGTCCACCACCTGCGCTCGGGGCGAACCAGAGTGGAGGCGCTGGGGGAACTGGCCCGGGTCAGCCGACGGTACGTGGTGATGACCTTCTTCGACTACCTGGGCGCCTGGGGGATGAGGCAGGGATGGAAACGCCTGCGGGGCAAGAAGCCCAACCCGTCGGCTGTCCCTCTGGCCCGCTTCCAGGCCGAAGCGGCTCGGGCGGGGCTGCGCTTCGTCCGCTCGGCGCGGGTGCTGCCCGCACTGAGTGAGGAACGCATAGTCGTGCTGGAGAAAGACCCAGAGGCCAGCGCCGTTCTGGAGGAGGCGCCCGAACGGGTGAGCACTCGCCTGCGGGTGGGCCGTCGAGTCAGCGGGCTGGCCTGGCCGTGGATGGTCCTGCTGGCCGTGGTTATGCTCGCATGCCCCTGGTGGGAGATCGAAGACGCCGAACTGTTGACCTGGCCACCTGGCATCCTGCTGATGGTGCTGGGGGCGACGCTCCTCGTGTGGTCATACCAGTCCAGGCGGAACGGGTCAGAGCGGCTGGATGCGGGACCGTACGCCCTCATGCGCCAGCCCACGTTCGTGGGGGGAGCGCTGTGGCTGTGTGGGTTTGCGCTGACCTGTGAGTTGTGGTGGATGAGTGTGCTGGTCTGGCCGGCGATGCTGGGCGGGCTGTGGCTGGCCGTCGAGTACGCGGAAGCCCACGCCTGGCTGCGTTACGGTCACGCCTACGACGTCTATCTCCAGCGGACGCCCCTGTTTGTGCCGCGGGCTGAGGCCCTGCGGTCGCTGTGGGTCGAGGCTGCGCGGTCCGCCAAAGGCGGCCACGGTCGAGTGAGGAATCTGGTGGCCGCCCTGTGCTCGGCCGTCTGCCGACGGGTTGCCCTGGCCACCTCGGCCGGTGTCGCTTTGGCGCTGCTCAAGGACATCTCCTACAGTTAGTCCGGCTGCTGTTCGCCGTACGGCGAATCGGTGACGGTTTAGTCACACTGACGCTCGTGGCCGGGAGCCCGGGGACACCATACAGCAACGGTTTACCGCCAATGGGAAAGCGCACGCGTAGAGCGGTGTGGCTGATCCTCGCCGTCCTAATGGTCGGCGGCTGTGGCCGCGCTGCCCCTGAAGCAGCCACCGGAGGCGAGCGTCCACCAGCCCCCGGCGGGCAGGAACTGGTCATCCTCTCACCCCACTGGGAAGGCATCCGCTACGAGTTCGGTCACGGCTTCGAGCGCTGGTACCGAGAACAGACCGGTCAGCCCGTAACCGTGGACTGGCGCGACTTCGGCGGCACCTCCGACGACGTCAAGTACATCCGCTCGGGCTTCGCCAAGTCTCCCGAAGGCATCAGCATCGACCTCTTCTTCGGCGGCGGCATTCCGCCCTACGAACTGCTCGCCGAGGAGGGGCTGTTCGAGCCCTATCGGCTTCCCGACGACATCCTCGAGCACATTCCCGTCCGCTACCCGGGCGGGAACCTCTACGACCCCCAGTTCCGCTACTACGGGACGGTGCTGAGCGGGTTCGGCATCCTCTACAACAAGGAAGTGCTCCGCCGACTGGGGCTTCCGGAGCCGGAGAGTTGGGAAGACCTGGCTGCGCCCGAGGCCTTCACCTGGGTGGGGATGGGCGACCCCCGCTCCAGCGGCTCGGCGCTGATGGTTTTTGAGATCATCCTGCAGGCCTACGGCTGGGAGCGGGGCTGGGAGGTCGTCACCCGGCTGGGTGGAAACTGCCGATACTTCACCCGCAGTTCCAGCGCCATCCCCAAGGACGTCGCTCTGGGCGAGATCGCCTACGGCGGCGCCATCGACTTCTACGCCCGCACCGCCATCGCCCGCCACGGCGCCGACCGGCTCGGCTTCGTCCTGCCCAAGGGCAAAACCGTGGTCAACCCCGACCCCATCGCCATCCTCAAAGGCGCTCCCCACCCGGAACTGGCCCAGGCCTTCGTCCGTTTCGTGATGAGCGAGGCCGGGCAGCGCCTGTGGTTCCTGCCCACCGGGGTCGAAGGCGGTCCCCAGCGCTATCAACTCCTGCGCCTGCCCATCCTGCCCGAGTTCTACACCCGCTACATCGACGTCTCCGGCGGCGTGACCAGCCCCTTCGACTGGAAGACCGACTTCGTCTACGACGGCGCCACCGCCACCCGCCGACGGGGTGTCCTCCAGGACATGCTCGGCGCCTTCATCATCGACACCCAGTACGAACTGGTGCCCGCCTGGCGGGCCGTCATCGCCGCCGGTCTACCCCGCGGTAGCCTGCAGCAACTGACCCACATGCCCATCAGCGCCGAGGAAGCCATCCACCTGGGGAAACGATGGGGGAAAGTCGACTTCGTCGAGTCCCGGATCAAGACGCTCACCCAATGGTCTCGCCTCGCCGTCGAGAAATACAGGCGAGCCCGCACCGACCTCAGCCTGTCACCTTCCCCCCGGCCTTGGGCTCATGGGCTCGCCTCGGCCAGGCGGCCGTGAGCAGCTTCGAGTTGCTCGACGATGGGGATGCCGAAGGGACAGCGCTCCTCGCAGACCCGGCACCCGGTGCACCGGTCGGCGCCCACGGCGAGTTGGCGGTAGGTGCTGCGGGCCATCTCCTTGGTCTGTGCGAAGCGCTCAAACCACCCGGCCAGGCGCAAGAGCAGGGGGACGTTCAACCCCTCAGGGCAAGGCAGGCAGAAGCCACACTGCCGACAGCGCCCCTGCAACTCGGGCGCCCCAATCGAAGAGGTCGGAGACCCCACCAGCAACTCTCGCACCTCCTCCGCCGAGAGTGGTCGGAAGCGCTCGGCCAACTCCAGGGCGAACAGAAACTCCTCAGGCTCCCGGGGGGGCAGCACGCAGTCCACGTCCTCACTCAGCACGTAACGGTAGGCGAGTTCCCGGTCGGCAATCTCGCCGTGGGCCGTGGGTTTGAGCACGAAGACCCCAGCGTCCATCCGCCGAGCGAACGGGTGGAGGCCGAACTCGGTGCCGTAGACGTAGCGGTCGATGTAGTTGGTCACGGTCATCACCGTGTCCAGCCGACCGGAGCGAAGGGCCAGAACCTGGACGCTGGGCAGGTGACCGGTGATGCCGATGAAGCGAATCTTGCCCGCTTCCCGGGCGCGCTCCAGGGCGGCGAGCGCCCCGTCGTGGGCACTCACCCGCTCCCACTCCTGGGGAGTATCGACGGCGTGCAGGTGGTAAATGTCGATCCGGTCGGTGCGCAGCCGTCCGAGCGAGTCCTCGACCTCCCGGGCCGCGGTCTCGGCGTCGCGGTAAATGAGTTTGGCGCCAAGGATCACCTGCTCGCGTTTGCCGGCGAGACTGACGCCCAACTTCTCCTGACTGTCGCCGTAGGAATGTGCGGTGTCGAAGTAGTTCACACCAGCGTCCCGGGACCGGCCCACCAACTCGTCCACCTCGTTCTGAGGTCGGCCGACAACCACGAGTCCGCCGAACCCGATTACACCGACGCTCAGCCCCGTCTTGCCCAGTGTCCGCCGTTCCATACCTGCTCTCCACCCAGGCCGTGCGCGCCTACCTGATACATGCTATCAAAGGGCCTCCGCCGCCACAATCGCCGGGTTGGGGTCCGCTCTTGACTCGGCCGGCGCCCTACCTATCCTGAACCTTCGCCGGCTCTTTGAGGAGTGATGCGCCAATGGCAGGCGACGAACCGTTGCTGCTGGGTATCGACCTGGGGACCTCGGCCGTCAAAGTGCTCGCCCTGTCCCCCTCAGGCTGCCTCCACGGGGTGGCCGAGGAGCCCTCTCCACCCGAGTCGCCTCGCCCCGGTTGGCTGGAAGTCTCCCCGCAGCGGTGGTGGGAGGCAACGAAAACGGCCATCGCCCGTCTGTTCGCCTCCTCACCGGAGCCGGGCACGCGGGTTGGGGCCGTGGGGCTGAGCGCAGCCTTCCCTACCCTCACCCTTCTCGACAAGTCTTTCCAGCCCCTTCGGCCGGCTATCCTCTACGCCGACCAGCGCAGCACCGCGCAAGCCCAGGCTCTCGCCGGTCGTATCGGCACCGAGCGCTTCCGGCAACTCACGGGCAACCGCCTTGCCCCCGGCACCTGCACCCTCACCAGCCTGCGCTGGGTGATGGAGCAGGAACCGGACGTCTTCTCGCAAGCGAAGGTCTTCGGCTACGCCAACAGTTATCTGGCGATGAAGTTGACGGGCCAGTTGGCGCTCGACGAGGCCAGCGCACCGCTGACCGGCCTCTACCATCTTCGCCGGGGCACGTGGAGCGACGACCTCCTCACCGAGGCCGAAGTGCCCGAGAGCATTCTACCGCCTCTGCTTCCTCCGACCTCCGCTGTGGGCAGCCTTACCGCCGATGCAGCTCACGCTCTGGGGCTGGCAGCAGGCATTCCCGTTGCCATCGGCTCGGGTGACACGGTGACCTCGACACTCGGAGCCGGCGCTATGCCCGAGGAGCCCTTCCTGACCTGTGGCTTCACTGACAGTCTCGTCAGCCTCAGCACCGAGCCAACGCCCATCGACGGCTTCGTCACCACCGGTGGTGCGCTCCCCGGCCAGTGGCTCCGCATCGGCGCGCGTTCGGCAACGGGCGCTGCCGTCGACTGGGCCGCGCGCGAATTACTGAACGTGGAGGTCGAACAGTTTTTCGCTCTCGCCGGGCAGGCGCCGGCCGGTGCCAAGGGCGCGCTCTTCCTCCCCCACCTGGCTGGGGAGCGCACCCCGCTCTGGGACCCCAAGGCCCGGGGCATGTTCGTCGGACTCACCCTGGCGACCTCGGCCGGTGACGTCGCCCGCTCCGTCGTGGAAGGTGTGTCCTTCGGCGTCCGGGAAATGCTGGAACTCCTCATGCGCGCGACCGTGACGAAACCGAGTCGGGTGCGAGCCGCCGGCGGTGGCACACGTGACGCCTTCTGGAGGCAGTTGCGCGCGGACGTTTGTGGCGTGGAGTTCCTTTACCTGTCGACGGAGGAAACCGCGGCGCTGGGAGCGGCCCTCTTGGGTGGAGTCGCGGCCGGCCTCATCGAAGACCCACTTCACCTCGCCCGGACGGTCCAGGAGCAGGCCGGAGCCACCTTGGTCAAGCCCGACCCCGGCCAGGCCGACTTCTACCGCACCCTGGCCCGCCGACACGCCCGCCTCTACCCCACACTCCGCCCACTTACCCACCAACTTCCCCACCCTCAGGGCCACCCCGACGCATGAGTCGACGGCATGCCCATCGTGCCCGGGGCACTACCACCAGCATGTTCGCTATGCCGGGAACACAGGCGCAAGGACAAAAAGCACGGGGGTCGGGCATCAGACCCGACCCCCACGTGCTTGGTTCTGCTTATGCCGTGCCAGTCTTGGTGCGGCGCAGGGAAGCGGCTACTCGTCTCCCTCCTGTTTCTCTGCCGGGCCCACGATAGCCCGGATTTCAGCAAGCGCTTTCTGCGCTGCTTCGCGGACCTGTTGGTCGCCGGACGACTCGGCGCTCTTCAGCCTCTTCAGCGGCTCCTTCAGGTAGATGGCCAGTGAGGAAGCAGCCAAGCCCCTTCGCGCGGGGTCCGCGTGACGGAGTTCCTGCTCGTACACCTCGAGGCACCGCCCCAAGAGCCGACCCCAGATACTCCGTGGGGTCGACCTCATTTCCGGGTCATCCACAGCCGCAGCCAATGCGTCCATTGGCTTGCCCAAGAGCCTCCAAAGACCGGCAGCGGCCGCTGCTCTTACGCGAGGAGCCTCATGGTGCATCGCCTCGATAAGGGGGTCAACCGCACGGTAGTCTCCCAGCAGAGCGACGGCGCGGGCCGCAAAGGCTGGCAGCCTGATGGGCCGCTCTGCGCCTTCTCGGTATTCACCTGTGAGCGATTGCGCCAGGGGCTGGAAACCGCGGGGATCGCGGATGGCACCAAGCGCGAGTGCAGCGTAGCAGCGCGCCAGGTCATCATACCGATCCCCCAGATGGGGGAACGCACCCGGTCCCTGCTTGATTACATCGATTAGGAAAGGGACAGCCTCCGGTGTGTCCAACCCCTCAATTGGCGCAAAGACGCGCGGCTGTGAGGGCGCACGATAGCGCAGCAGACCAGCGTAGGGATCCAGCATGACCGTGCGCTCCCCCCGAGCCGCTGCCTTGGCCACTCCCCCTTCGAGCAGTTCCATGTACTGCTTCCGCGTCAGACCGTCGGCAAGGCACACAGCCGCGATAAAGACACCTATCAACAAACTTAGAACTACTTTCTTTCCCGCGAACATTTCCCTATCCCTCCTCGTGGCTCTGTTTTCACTCCCACCACTTCACGTCCGGTGGTGGCGTCCGTTTGGCATTGGTGCCACAGTGAATCTCACCCCCCCTTCGGTGGTAGGTGTGCCAGTCGTCCAGGAAGCGTACACCAATACCCGGGAACTCCTGCTCAAACCGATCC
>CBDVDV010000187.1:0-6976 GCA_965372835.1 uncultured bacterium
GCTCTTGGTCAATTGGTACAGGTCGCGCGCCGCCGAGATGCGGATGCTCCTCTCCTCATCCTCCAGCATGACCTTCCTGATGCAGGGCGCGACCGAAGCATCACCGATGTCCGAGAGAGCATGGACCGCATTCATCCTCACCTCCCACGCCGGGTCCGAAAGCGCACGGACCAGCACAGGAACAGCTGAAGGGCCTATCTCTTCCAGACAAACTGCCGCGGACCGCCGCGTCCGTACCTCTTCGCTATTGCCTAGCTCGTAGGCCATCAACAGAACGCCAGACCAGTCGCCGTGGTCCAAGAGGGCCAGCGCTGCCGGAAAACGGACCAGTGGGTCGGGATGGTCGAGAAATGGCTTGAGCAGGGGAAGCGCCTCTTCCGCAGCACTGTCAGCAAGCACGTCGATGGCAAACCTAAGCACCAAGAGATCTGAACTCCCGAGCAGTTCTTTGACCTTCGCGAGGCCAGCTTCTCCCTGAGAGAGCAAGCGCTCTTTGGCAACAGGCCAGCTCCCTTCCTTTGCCGCAAGTTCCTTTCCCAGAAGTTCCTCCAGAACGACCTCCACCGCAAGCGGACCGCGAGGGGGAGGAATCTCGACAGGGAAGTTGAACTCCTGAGGTGCTGGCTCAGTGTCAACCGGCGGACCCTCTCGGCCGACGACGAACAGCAACCACGCCGTCACCGCGATGGCAGCCAGAACCAAGACTACCAAAGCAGGCTTGACCCGGCCTCGGCTCATCAGGCCCCGCATTGTCGATCCTCCCCCGGCAAAACCGCGCCTGTCTACACCTGTGTACGATTCAGGGCCGCCGCTGCCAAGCACAATCTCGAGGTTGGTGAATTGTGGGCAGGCCGGCACCTAACAGTCGTCAGCCCACCGGCTGGGACCGGCCCAGTCAACTCGGTCGATATGCGCTCCCCTCAGCCACTGAGCGGATCGTCGCTGAGTTGCGAGGTCTTCTGCCCCGGAAGCCCTCCGGGTGAGCATAGTACCACGGCGGCTCTGTCCCCTTGACCCCACCGTGGGGCCGCAATAGTATGAAAGGCGGTAATGATAGAAGGGATTCTCGATGCGTTTGACGGCGCGGGCGGAATATGCCTATTGGGCGATGGTGGAGTTGGCCGAGCAATACCGGTCGGGTCAGCCGGTGGGGATACCCGAGATCGCCCGTCGGCGGGACATCCCGCCCAAGTTCCTGCTCCAGGTGATGACGGCCCTGAAGCACCACAACCTGGTCGAAAGCGTCCGCGGGCGTTTGGGCGGGTTCCGACTTCGCCGACCGCCCGGAGACATCACCGTGCTGGACATTTACGAGGCCACTGAGGGAAGTGACGAGAACGTCGGCTGTCCCACCCAACTCCACGCCTGCCGAACCACCCCGGAGCGCTGTCCCCTGGCCCGCACCTGGAGAAAGGCGCTCGGCGAGGCGCGCGCCCTGCTGGCCGGTGTGACGCTGCGGGAGGCAGCAGAGGCGGAGCAGCCTCCTACTCCCACATACCAGATCTGACTGTCCCCTCAGCCGCCACCACACCTTGCTTCTTCAGCCCTGGCGGGCTATCATCCCTTTCCCGAAGCGGATGCGAAGAACGGAGGTCACATGGCGGCCGAGGGGTCCTCAGGGCAGGGAGGCTCGACTACCCAGCGCGCACCCGTCCCTCGGTTCAGCCTACGCCGACGGCTGCTCTTTGCCCTGGTGAGCATCCTGGCGGCGCTGGTGCTGGCCGACCTGGCGGTGCGGGGGGTGCTGGCGCTTCGGGGTCGGTCCGTGGGGGAACTTTCGGCCCGGTACCGCAGTGGTCGGAACTTCCGCCGGCAGGGGAAGTGGCAACTCTACGACGCCCACCACCCTTACCTCCCTTACGTGCTCCGTCCCAACCTGGACCTCACCATCATCTTCGACAACGCCATACCCACGGGCGTCCCCGGCGCCAATTACCCCAACCCCCGGGGCTACAGAGAAATACCTCTGCACCTGGTCACCAACAGCACCGGGCTCCGGGGCCCTGAAGTGCGAAGGGGGAAGCCGGCCGACGGTTTCCGTGTGGTCTGCCTGGGAGGCTCCACCACCCAGGGCTACTACGAGGACGCCGACACCTATCCCAGGCAGTTGGAGACGATGCTTCAGCGGCGACTGCCCACGCGGACGGTAGAGGTGCTGAACGCGGGCGTCCAGGGCTACTCCACGGCTGAGAGCCTGGTCAACTTCGAGTTTCGACTCCTCCCCTACCGACCCGACGTGGTCATCGTCTGCCACGGAATGAACGACCTGAAGGCGTCGCTGGCCCCGGGCTTCCGCTCCGACTACGGCCACTGGCGCCGACACCTGCTGCCCCCCCGGGCGCGCTCTTTCGACCACCTGCCCCTATGGTTCGACGTCAGCGCCATCTACGTCCTTTCGCGGGAAGCGGCCTTGGCCCGCAGCCGAAAGACCCAGTGGGAACGGTCACTCTACGACGCTCGGCCCGACTTCCAGGGCGACTTGGCCGGGCTGGACTCTTTCCGGTCCAATCTGCGCGCCCTCGTCGCCGTGGCCCGGGCCGCCGACGTCCAGCCGGTGCTGGCCACCTTCTACTACTGGCCGCTGGTGGACACCCCCGAGGCAGGCAAGACCGCCTCCGGTATCAGTTCCCAGAATGAGGTGGTTCGGCAACTGGCGCTGGAACTTCAGGTTCCCGTGGCCGAGGTCGCCCGGGAGGTCCCGCACGACCCTTCCCTCACCTTCGACGGCATCCACTTCACCCCGATGGGCAACCGGCAGCGGGCGGAGATTCTCTTGCGGACCCTGGCGGAGTCGGGCATAATCACTCCCGGGGTCGAGTAGGCAGTCGGAAGTGGTCAGCGCCGAGGTGGTTCATGGAACTCTTGCGGGAGTTCTTCCTTTTCCTGAAGCAGGAAAAGAAGTACTGGCTCATCCCGCTGGTAGCCGTGCTGCTGGTGGTGGGGCTGGTGATCATCCTGCTGGAAAGCACGTCGGTGCTCTGGTTCGTATATCCCCTCTTTTAGCCAATGGCCGTGAGTGCGATGTGGAGCAGGTGGCGGAGGTTCGTCTCGGGCGTACGCGCGGTAGGTCGGCGGGTGGCCCGGGTGCAAACACGGGTGCTTCTCACCCTCGTATACTTCCTTGTCCTTCCACTTTTTGCGCTTTCTCGGCTGGCCGATCCCCTGGGGCTGCGCTCGCCCAAACGGGACGAGAGCCTGTGGGGTCGGCGTCCGCCTGTGGAGCCGACGGTGGAGCGCTTTACCCATCTCTTCTGAGAGGCGGGGCCACTGAGGATGCACATCCTGGGCATCTCAGCCTTCTACCACGACGCCGCAGCAGCCCTGGTGCGCGATGGTGAGTTGCTGGCGGCGGCCGAGGAAGAGCGCTTCACCCGCATCAAACACACCGCCGACTTCCCCGTCAACGCCATCCGCTACTGCCTCCAGGAAGCGGGTATCTCACCTCAGGAGTTGGACTACGTGGGCTTCTACGAGAAGCCCCTGGTGAAGTTCGAACGCATCCTGACCGCCACGCTGGTCACCTGGCCCCGCTCCTTGGGCCAGTTTCGCCGGGCCATGCCCCTGTGGCTGCGCCAGAAGTTGCACATCAAGAAACTCATCCGCAAATCGCTGGACCTCAGTCGGGAGCAGCCCATCCTCTTCCTCGACCACCACCTGAGCCACGCCGCCAGCGCCTACCTGGTGAGCCCGTTCGAGGAGGCGGCGGTGCTCACTGCCGATGCCCTGGGTGAGTGGACCACCACCACGACCGGCCATGCCCGCGAAAGCGACATCGCGCTGGAGCGGGAGATACGCTTTCCCCACTCGCTGGGGCTTTTCTACAGCGCCATAACCGCCTACCTGGGCTTCCGGGTCAACGACGCCGAGTGGAAGGTGATGGGGCTGGCTCCGTACGGCGAGGACCGGTTCAGCCGGGAGATGGACGAGCTGCTTCACGTCCAGGACGACGGCTCCTACCGGCTGAACATGCGCTATTTCGCCCACCACCACTCGGCGACGAGCATCTTCAGCCGCCGATTCCTCCGCCTGTTCGGCCGACCGCCTCGCCGACCCGACGAACCTATCCTCGACTTCCACCACGACCTGGCGTGCTCGGCGCAGAAGAAGTTGGAGGAGACGCTGCTGGTCCTGGTCCGCCAACTCCACCAGGTGCACCCCTCGCCCAACTTAGTGCTGGCCGGGGGCGTGGCCCTGAACAGTTGTGCCAACTACCGCCTGCTGGCCGAGACCCCCTTTGAGAACCTCTTCGTCCAGCCCGCTGCGGGCGACAGTGGCGGGGCGCTGGGGACGGCCTTCTACATTGCCAACACCATCCTGAGGCAGCCTCGGCGGTTCGTGATGCGTCACGCCCACTTCGGCCCGGGCTACGAGGCCGAGGCGATCCGGAGCGAACTCGACAGGTTCGGCCTGACCTACCGGCAGGCCGAGAACGAAGAGCAACTGGCGGCCGAGACGGCCGGGCTGCTTCGCGAGGGGAAGATTGTGGGCTGGTTCCAGGGGCGGATGGAGTTCGGTCCTCGAGCGCTGGGCTCCCGCTCCATCCTCGCCGACCCGACGCGGGCCGAGGCCAAGGACGCGGTGAACGCCAAGGTCAAGTTCCGTGAGAAGTTCCGGCCCTTCGCACCCTCGGTGCTCCGGGAGCGCGCCTCGGAGTACTTCGACCTTCCAACGGCCGAGTCTCCCTTCATGCTCCTGGTGGTGCCGGTCAGGTCGGAGAAGCGCTCCCTGATCCCGGCCGTCACCCACGTGGACGGAACCGCGCGGCTCCAGACCGTGGACCGCGACACCCACCCCCTCTTCCACCGCCTCCTGGTCGAGTTCGGGAAACGGTCGGGAGTGCCGGTGCTGCTCAACACCTCGTTCAACGTGCGGGGTGAGCCCATCGTTTGTGCGCTAAGGGACGCTTTGAGTTGCTACTTCCGGACCGGACTGGACGCTTTGGTCATCGGCCCCTTCACGGTCACCGAAAAGCCCCAGGCCCTCATCGACCGCTTCAGCCGGGAGAACGTCCCCTTCCTCACCCGCGACACGGAACTCCACGACCAGGTGCCTGTAGACTGAACCCAAGAACGCTGCAGGACGTGCGGTCGAGCAGGCAGAGCCGCGTCGGCGCGTCCTCACCCCTGCTCCCGGGCCACCGCCAGCAGCGCAGCCACGGAGTCTTGCAGCGGCACCCCCTCAAGGAACAGGCAGGAAGACCCGGCTACCACGATGTCGGCCCCGGCCTCAGCCAGGCCGGGGATCAGTTCCAGGGTCACGCCGCCGTCCACCATGATGGCGACATCCAGGTCACGCTCCTCGATGCGCTCACGCAGGCGGGCTATCTTGTCCATCACGTAGGGGATGAACTGCTGACCGGCGAAGCCCGGGTTGACCGACATCACCAGCACCAACTCCACCAGTTCGAGGATGTGCTCCAAAGCCTCCACAGGCGTGGCCGGGTTCAGGGCTACGCCGGCCTGACAGCCTACGTCGCCGATGAGCCTGAGGGTGCGGTCGATGTGATGTGGGGCCTCGACGTGGGGGATGAGGATGTTGACCCCGACGTCGGCGAAAACGGGGATGAGGCTGTCGGGGTCGGTGACCATGAGGTGACAGTCGATGGGCAGGTCAGTCGCCCGGCGGACGGCGGCGACGAAGTCGGGTCCCAGGGTGAGGTTGGGGACGAAGTGGCCGTCCATGACGTCCACGTGAAACAGGTGGACGCCACCCTCATCTAACAGGTGCACGTGCTCTCCCAACCGCAGGAGGTCGGAGCACATCAGCGTCGGAGCAACCTTCATCGCCTATTCCCTTTCACCCCCGCCGTTGGATCCCTCCCCACCCGGGAGCACATGCGAGGAATGTACCCTGAGCGGAGAGCGCGGTCAAGAGTGAGACTCCGACTCGAAGGAAGTCCGGGTGGGCGCCCGGACACGAAAGGGACTAATGGTCGCAGGGGTTCTCCCCGGCCTGGAGGGCGCCGGTGAGGTACTGGCCCACGAGTTCCTCAGGGGGGAGTTGAGGAGCGCCGTAGACAACGGTGATGCCCGCGGCGGCGAAGAGGTCCTGAGCCCGCCGGCCCATCCCTCCAGCGATGATCACCGAGCAGCCCTGCTCGGCGAGCCAGCGGTGCAGGACCCCCGGGGCGTGAACCGGTGGCGTTGTCTGCCCGCTGGCAGTCACCTCGCCGTCCTCCACGTCCACCACAACGAAGGCCTCGGATTGGCCGAAATGCTGGGCCAACTTGCCCCCGAACACTGGAATGGCAATACGCATGGTTTCTCCTCACCACTACGTTTTCAGCAAAACCAAACGGCTCGAGAACGCTGGCTGTTAGGCCAGGCCAAAGTGTCCTTGTACGTTGGCGCCACCGGCCTGTTGGAGTTTCCCCTCTTCAAACTGCTTGATGGCATCGGCCACGGTGCCCGAGGCCCCAACGTAGACCTTGATGCCCGCAGCCGAGAGCACCTGATAGGCCCGGGGGCCACAGTTGCCCGTGATGACGGCCTCAGCGCCGGCGTCCGCGATGGTCTGACCGGCGGTCACCCCGGCGCCGTGGCTGGCGGCCACGCTCGCGCTGTTGTCGATTACGGAGAACTCCTTGGTCTCCGTGTCGTAGAGAATGAACTTGGCCGCCCGGCCGAGCCGGGGGTCCACCTGGGTCTCCAACGTGTCACCGGTACTGGTCACCACAACCTTCATGACCGTCCCCTTCCGGACCAGAAGACAAGCAATCTGGGGCACCGGCCGGGCACCCCCTCCCCTCTGCTTACTCCGGCAGGGGGACCGGGGCGAAGCGGCCCCGGTCGAAGCCGCCTGGCCGTGGTCCCGGTTCAGTGGGCCGACCGGCACCTCACTTCCGGGCTTCCTTCTCCAGTTCGCCGAGTCGTTCGCGGATCTCACCTACGGCGTTCTCGAAGAACTCGGCCTGACTCCTCAGGAACTCCAACTCCTGCTCCTTGCTGACGGGGACACCGACAGGCGGCGCGAACCC
>CBDVDV010000188.1:0-6963 GCA_965372835.1 uncultured bacterium
CTTCCAGGGAATCCTCGAAATTCTTCCAGGGTGGTATGTTCGCATCCCTGTACATGGCCACGAACTCTTCCGGGGCGAAGTAGGGAGGGTGCGGCCCCCAGAAGTTGCACCAGATGAAGAAGGGCTTCCCGTGCTTCTTCCAATCGGAGGAGAACCTTTGCAGGAGTGTGTTGGTGTTCTCGGCCAGGAAGTGGGGTACGGTGGCTTCGATGGGGCCCTCGAACACGCCGGCCTGGTGGCCGTAGAAAGGAACGCGGGGAAGCCTTCGTATTTCATAGGAGAGGCCCCGGTGCCTGAGGTACTCGGCGTATTCCGGGTAGTTGAATCCGCCCCCACCGTGACCCGGGAAGTTGTCTCCCTCGAAGCCGAAGTCCCGAGGGAGGACCTCCTCACCCATGTGCCATTTGCCCACGTACCCGAGATTGAAGCCGGCGCCCTTGAGGATCTCGCTCAGGAGGTCCGGGCGGAGCTCAAGCTCTCTCATGTCAGCCCCCGGGGCCTCGGCTGCCGTCCAACTCGGGCATGCCTTTTCGGCATTGTTCACCATTCCGTGGGTGTGAGGCCACTGGCCGGTCATGATCGAGGCCCGGGCCGGTGAACAAAGGGAACAGGTCGTATACGCTTTGTCGAAGGTCACCCCCTCGCAGGCGAGCCGGTCTATGTTCGGCGACTTGCAGATCTCGCTGCCGTAGCAGCCGATGGCATCGGTCCTGTGCTGGTCGGTGAAGATCAGGAGAAGGTTGCGTTCCGGCGTGGACATCTTCAATCCTCCCTGGAGGCCCGTTCTCTCCCTGGCTGAGGCGCGCTGTGATTTACTTTTTCCAGCCCCGAAGAGGCGGAGCCTTGGTGACACCCAGGAGCAGGGCGGGTAACTTCTGCTCGGCCAGTTCCTCGTTGTACTGGAAGAGGACGAAGCCGTCGGCGCCCAACTCCCTGGCGAGTTGAATCTGCTCGATGAGATCGCTGGCCTCGGGCAGACGGAACGCGCCGATGCCGACGTAAAGAGGCACGCGAGGCCCCTCGGGCGCCACCTCCTTGATGAAGCCAGCCTGCTGGGTCACCTTCTTCCGCAGGTCCTCGATGTCGGTGGTGTAGTCCATCGGGCAGACGAAGTCGAGGTAGCCCCTTTTGAGCCAGAGGACGGTGTCCTGACCGACGGTCCGGCGGTGGTTCACCCAATCGTTGAAGACCGCTGCCGAGATGGCGATGTCGGGCTTGATCTTGTGGGCTTCCTCGCTGACCGCGCGCACCAGCCTGGTGACCTGCTCCCGGCGCCAATCCTGAAACTGGTCGGTGAGGTCGCCTCCCCGGACGTCGTCCGGCCACTTCTCCACGGTGACGCCCGTGTCCTTCTGGAAGCGCTCCCGGCAGCCCTCACAGTAGCAGGACCGGTCGTGGGGGTAGCGGATGTAGTCGAAGTGGAAGCCATCGATTCGATAGTTCTTGATGACCTCCATGATGGAGTCGAACTCGAGTTTGAAGTTATCGGGATGGCTCGGGCAGAGCCAATCCACGTCCTCGCCGTCAAAGGTCTTCTGGGTTCGGCCTTCGGCCCGCATCCGCTCGACGAACTCCTTGGGCGCGCGGCTCAGGTTGTGGTTGACCTTCCAGACGTGAACCTGGACGCCAAACTTCTTCCCGGCCTCGACGCACTGAGCGATCTGGTCGCCCCGCTCGGCCACGCTGGGATCCACGGGCAGCACCCGGCTGGGGTAGTAGGCTACTCCGCCCCAGAGCATGTTCGGCACCACGGCCGAGAAGTTGTTCTCGGCCAGGATCTTCATCGAGCGTTCCCAGCCCCCCTCTCCCAGGCCGAAGGCAGTGTGAATCCAGACGGCCCGGAACTCGTCTTCCTTGCTGGGCTGGGAGGCGTAAAAGGCGGTGTTGGCTTCCTGTGTGGCCATGGCTATTTCCTCCAAGGCTGTGCCGAACTGTTTCCCGCCCGCAGCGGCGCGGGCCCGGGCTGCATGTTCCTGGGCTCGTTCCACGTGTGTCCTCGCTTGCGTCTCCCTGAGTGCTCTTGCCATCTCCTCGAGGCCGGTGAATCGCCCTACCGCGCCCACTTGGCCCAGGGCCTTCTCGCACAGGTCCGGCCCGAGGTCGGGGGCGAGGTGGACCAGCAGGGCGGCAATGAGTTGGGTCTTGTGGACAACGTCCCCTTCCGTGAGCACGTGGGAGACGTAGGCCCCTGCCGGTGACAGGGCCAGGCCAACGTGACCGGTGTCCTTGCCCGCCTTGTCCACCCATCGGCCGACCACGCGGGCAGCGGGCCGGGTCGGCTCCACCACGTAGATGTTCCAGGAGTCTTGGAGGATGCTCTTCGGTGCACCACTTAGGCGACCGTCGAACTCGATGCGACAGAACTGGCCGGGGTACTCAGCCCGCTGATGACGGACCCGACCCAGGCCCAGGAGTGTGCCGATCCGTTCGTTGAGTGAATAGAAGACGATGAGTTTCCCACCGGACTCGACAAAGGCTTCGATCTGCTCCACTTCCCGGTCGCTCAGCCTGGAGTTGTAAGGGAGAATGGCGACGCGGGCGCCCGCGAGGGCGCCTTTTTCGACGTCCTCATCGGTGATGCTGCGGTGGGCCAGCCCTAAGCGTTCCACACACTCCAGGACCGTCTGATGGTACCGGCCGACCCCCCGGGCTTCACCGGGCTGCTCTTGTGCGGTGAAGGTCCCACGCACCAGCACCACAGGCTCATCGCCCGCCCAGAGCACCCCCGTGAGCATCAGTAGCGCGAACAGACTTCCCACGAAGTGCGCTGCTCCCCGCGAATATTCTGTGCCCGGACTCATGGCGTTCTCACCCGTGTGCCGCCGGCCTCCAAAGAGACCGCTGGCCTGCCTTGGCGGACCGGTGAGATGGTAGTGGCAGGTTGTCGCCGGGTCAAGGCCCCACGAGTCCGCGCGCGGTCGCAGGGCTGAAACTCCGCTGGTCTGTGCGGGCAGCACGGCAAGAGGCCTTTGACAGCAGTGATGCAGGCGGTATACTCAACGTTGGCAGGGCTGGGGAGTTGGTGGTTTTCGTGCGAAGGGAGGTGTGCCATGGCGATTGTGGACATGGGCAAAGACCTGTCTCAGTTCTCGGCTGAACCGCCGCCAAGCAAGTTGAGTTTCCTCTTCATTCACCACTCCTGCGGGAGCAACCTGCTCAGGGACGGGCTCACGGAACTGCTGACGGCCAGCAACTACGAGGTGCACGAAGCGGGTTACGGCGACTCCATCGGCGAGCACACCGATCCGGGCGACTTTACCAAGACCTTCTGCGAGCAGTACGATGAGGTGAAGGGCTGGGACCTGCCCGAGGGGCGGGAGCATGACGTTATCATGTTTAAGTCGTGCTACCCGGCGTGCAACATCGAGTCGGACGAGATGCTCCAGCAGTACAAGGACTGGTACACACCCATCCTCGAGGTGTTCAAGCAGCATCCGGAGAAGTTGTTCATACCCATGTCACCTCCGCCGCTCAGCCCCAAGTGGGAGGGCTTCCAAGCCGACCGCGCGGCGCGGGCTCGGGCCTTCGCCAACTGGCTCAAGAGCGAGTACGGCGCCGACGTTCCCAACGTCATTTCCTTCGACCTCTTCGGCCAGATTGCCGACCCGGAGACCAACGGGACCCGCGAGGAATATCACCGGGCCGACCGTCCCGGTGACAGCCATCCCAACGAGGTCGCTAACCGGAGCGCAGCCGAGGCCTTCATACCATTCATCAACCGAGCCGTGCGCGCAGCGGGCGTGGTGAAGTAGAGCGCATCGGTAGACAGACGGGGCCCAGTATCCCCCCGGGGAGACTGGGCCCCGGTTCTTTCTTCTCTTACAGTTCGCGCGCTAAACCCCGGCCGAACTGGCGCAGGCGCTCACGGGCCTCGGGGGAAGCATCGGGACCACGCCAGAGCGAGAGCGGCGCACCGGCCTTCACCGCCGGCCCCGGCACCAACGCCCGCCCGCCCATGTCCGCAAGCAGACGTTCCAGGCTCTCCGCCGTCGCGGCACCACCGAAGCAGCAGTGCACACTGTAGACGGCAACCGTCTTGCCTGTGAAGGCATCACCGGGAAGGCTTGCAAGCCACTTCGAGACCGGCCCGGCAATGCCCGAGAAGAGCACCCGCACTGAACCGGCGTGGCAGGGGGAACCTACCACGACGAGGTCGTGAGCGCTCAACTCCTCAGCCCCGACGTCGGCTAAAGGTCTCACCGTGACCTCAATACCTGCTTCGGTCAGCCCGATGGCGATGTCCTCACCGGCCTGTCTGGTGTGACCGGTCTTGGTGTAGTACGCGATCAGCGCTCGACTCACTCCAGTTTCCTTCCTCCAGGTACAATCACGTCGGCTGGTCAGTACTTGAGTGCGAAGTCGACCAGGTCGGCGAGTTTGGCGGTAGCCAGGCAGAGCACCGTGTCGGCCCCCCCGTAGTACATCCGCACTGTGCCGTCGTCCTCAAGGATCGCCGCGTTGATGAAGCAGACGTTGGGGACGTCGCCCACCCGCTCGTAGTCTTCGCGCGGGGCCATGATGTAGTTGTCGGCCCGGCGAACGACCGTGGAGGGGTCCTCCAGGTCGAGCAGCACGACCCCCAGTCGGTAGACCATGCCACCGGCTGTTTTTTTGACCCCGTGGTAGATTTCCAGCCAGCCCTCGTCCGTCCTGATGGGTGGTGCGCCGGCGCCTATCTTCCAGCCATCCCAGTTGAAGGGCCGGGCGGCGAGCACGGCCCGGTAGTTCCCCCAGTGGATGAGGTCCGGTGAGGTAGCAGACCAGATGTTGGAGCGCTGCTCGTTAGCGCTGAAGGGGCGATCCAGGCGCCAGTAGAGCCCACCGATCTTCTCGGGAAAAAGAACGACGTTCCGGTTGTTGGGTTCGGTGAGTATGGCCACCTTCTCGAAGGTCTCGAAATCGGTCGTCCTGGCCAGTGAGCACTGGACGCCGAACTCGCTTTCGATGCAATAGGCAATGTAGTAGGTGTCGCCGATCTGGGTGAGGCGCGGGTCGTACCAGGCCCCCTCGTAGGTGAGCCAGGGCTCCTCCTCGGGGACGAGGATTTCCCGCAGCACCTCGAACTTGATGCCGTCGTCGCTCTGGGCAACCAGCAGGTCGGTCAGTCCGTCCCGCATCTCGACGCGCAGGATGCCCATGTACTTGCCCCGGTACTTGGCCACGGCTGAGTTGAAGACCGAGTTGGCTCCACCGGGAATGTCGTCGGGGGTAAGAATAGGGTTCCCTTCGTACCGCTCGACAATGTCGGGTACGTCCACGTTCCTGCTCCTTCCTTTGACACGCCTTTCCCGGTATCATCCCGGCAAGCACTGTAGCCTTGGACGGGGTACGATGCCAGCAGATACCCCACCGGAATCGACCTTGTGAGCAAGCGAGGAATGAGGCCATGAGGCTTGGCGGGCCGGTGCATGAGGAGTTCGAAGACCCTGAGGAGTGGGTAGAGGCCCTGCGGGGGTTGGGTTACAGCGCAGCGTATTGTCCGGTGGACAAGGACGCGAGCGACGACGAGGTGCGGGACTACGTCGAGGCGGCGAAGTCGGCTGACATCGTCATCGCCGAGGTGGGCGCCTGGCAGAACAATCCGGTGAGCCCCGACGAGGAGACGAGGCACAACGGGATCGCCGGCTGCCAGGAGCAGTTGGCTCTCGCCGACAGGGTGGGAGCCCGATGCTGTGTCAACGTGTCGGGCTCACGGGGTGAGCGCTGGGCCGGGCCACACCCCGATAACCTCACCCACGAGACCTTTGACCTCGTAGTGGAGTCGGTCCGGGCCATCATCGACGGCGTCAAGCCCACACGGACGTACTACGCCCTGGAGACCATGCCCTATATGTACCCCGACTCAGTCGAGAGTTACGTCGCGCTGCTAAAGGCCATCGACCGGGAGCGCTTCGCCGTCCACATGGACCCAGCGAACCTCGTCTGCAGTCCCCAGCGCTACTACAACACGGGAGCACTCATCCGGGACTTCGTCACCCAACTGGGCCCGCACATCAAAAGTTGCCACGCCAAAGACATCATCCTCGCTGACGAACTGACAGTGCATCTGAACGAGACCCGTCCCGGCCTGGGCAACCTGGACTACGCAACGTACCTCCGCGAACTGGACCGTCTCGACCCCGACACCCCCCTCATGCTCGAACACCTCCCCTCCCCCGCCGACTACCGCGCCGCCGCGGAGCACGTGCGTTCGGTGGCCCGAGAAGTGGGCGGTGCCCTCCGTTGAGTTGGGTCCTCGGCAGCAGGTTCGGGGTTCCATCCGTCAGCGGCCTGTGGTATACTCCGGCGCGTGTCGGGCAGGACGGAGGGCGTGCGTTTGTGCCCACGTGGGTGAGTCGGCGGGGCTCAGCCTGCTCAGGCGGCTCGGAGAGGACAAGACGAGGAGGATGTCCGTGAGAAGAGCAATGGCAGTGCTGGTGTTGGCACTGGCGGTCCTCGCCAGTGGGTGTATGACGGTGGCCAAGGAAGTGTACTACACAGCGCGCGGGGCTGAGGGGAAGTACCTCGAAGTCGAGGAGGTGGGCTCACTTGCCCGGTACGATTCGTTCGAGGTGGAGCGGTTCTCCAACGAATTGGGCGCGAACGTGCTGCCTGCGATCTTGCGACTCCTTCCCGAGAAGATTGCCGAGCAGATTCTCAAGGACACGGTGCTGAAGACCACCGGCGGGGAGACCCTGACCATCCGCGGCACCATCGTCTACATTGACATGCAGGGGTTGGGCAGCGGCGCCATCAGCCCGATGGAGGAGGTGGTCTGCCACGTACAGTTGGTCGATCCCTCGGGGGATGTCCTGGGCTGGGCGGCGGTTGCCGGCGTCAACAAGTCGCGCGCGCGGGGCGCTGCAGCCGGCGAGGCCGAACTCTGCGACGGTGTGGGCAAAGGCATCGTGCTCTGGCTGACGAAGAACGGCGTACCCGAAAAGCCCGAGGACTAAGCGCGAGGCTGAGCGCGCTGTCGGCAGA